>CANCXY010000001.1 GCA_947381875.1 uncultured Clostridia bacterium
TTCGTATATTGGAAATCTATTTGTTTATCTGTGTAGCATATATTTGTTAGGTAGTCTCATGATTCCTAAAATCAAGCGATTATTATGAAGTTTTGTTAAAATTCATAGAACAAAAAAGACTATACCAATTTAAGGAACAATTACATTCCAGTTTATCGGTCTAATAAAAGTCCAAAACAAGGCGGCGGTGACAGGTGTTGACTATCCCGACGCCCTGCCTGTTATCGTTCCATATCCTGTGCCTTGCGGGGTGGCAGTTCCCGCTGTTCCTGCCGCAGGATATACTCCATATGTGTAAATCGTATCCCATCCCGTTCCTGTTCGGCGGAAGTCGCTTTGAAGCCGATGTGAAGATAAAAGGGCTTCCCATAAGGAGACGCATTCAAAGTGATTTGCCGCAATCCCGGATATTCCCTTTGTACATCTTCCAAAAGATATTGGAAAATCGCTGTGGCAACGCCTTGGCGCTGATATTCTTTTTTGGTGAAAACCAAAATCAAATGGATGTGCGTTTTCTTTTGGCACATTGCTATTATGCCAATGATTTTCCCATTATCAAACGCCGCATATATGGGGCAGATCCCCTGCTGGCATTCCGTCAGAAATTCTTTATTTTCAATGATATCCCGCCTGAAGGTTTCCGTTCCCTCCGGCTTATAATCCGGCGCTTCAAATTGCAGAAAAACCTCCCAGGCCAGCGCAAGTGCTTCCGGCACTTCTTCACTGTGGATTTTTCGGATCATATACATTTTTTAACTTCTTTCACCTTATAACCCTCCCTGCATAGAACATTGCCGTGCAGGGAGGGTTTTCTGTTTTGGCTATCTGCCGCTTTAATGTGCTATGCTTTCTTTCTCAATATAACAATATATAAAATGCTGCTTTCCCATGCCTGCGGCTGGGCTATATCTTTACCCTTTCTCAATTCCACTATTTCAAATTTTTCTTTCCAGAACGTTGTCAGTCTTTCCGGTGTAAACGCAGTTCCTGTCTGGCGGCTTTGATAAAACTCATAATCCTCTATTATGTCGGCTCCCTCTCCGCCTGCCGCGAAACATGTTAAAAGAAAATATCCGTTTTCCTTTAATATATCGGATATGATATCCCTGTATTGTAACCGTCTGTGCGGCGGAAGATGATGAAAAAGGCCGCTGTCAATCACCAAATCAAACTTTTGCCCCTGAATCGGCTCAACAAAAATATTCCCAGCCTTAAAGCGCACGTTTTCCACATTGCTTTTTTCTGCGTTCTGCTGGGCATTCCTTATGGCAACTTCTGAAAGGTCACATGCCTCGATGGAAACACCCCGTTTTGCAAGGTAAATCGCATTCCTTCCCTCTCCACAGCCAAATTCACAGGCAGTTTGAATTTTGTGCCCGCTGATAAAATCCACCACGCATTTATCGGGCACTGTATTGAATTTCAGAAAGGGCTCCGGTTTATCTCACAGAGTATAAAAAGTATCCCAGTCCACCCCTTCGGTATACCTATCAAGCATACTGTATAAATCTTCCAGTGTGTTGATTTCGGGCATTTGCTTCCTCCTTCCTCTTACTTTTCGATTGGATGATGAAAATTTGTGGTGATGGGCTGTTCTTTTTCCGGCAGGCCGTATTTCTCTTTTCCAAGGGCGATGCTTTTCATCAGGAATGCCATATTGCGGCCCAGGGTGCGCATTGTCTGCAAACCTTCGGCGTCTTGCAATACTTCTTCGGGCGTGTTGCCATAGACCATATTCCAGTACTGACTTGAAACAATGGGCATATTGCTGATAGTAAAATATTTATTCAACATATCGAATGTCGCGGTATTTCCACCACGGCGACAGGAAACAACTGACGCGCCCACTTTCATGCGCTTGTCTATGCTTTTTGTGCTGAAAAAGAGGCGGTCAAGGAATGAAACGGCGGTCCCATTTGGTGAACCGTAATAGACCGGCGAACCGACCACAAAGGCATCGCATTCCGCAAACTTTGGGGCAACCTCATTGACAATATCATCAAAGACGCATTTACCAAGTTCCGCACATTTCCGGCAGGCGATACAGCCGCGAATATCTTTATTCCCTATCTGGACAAACTCTACCTCCACGCCCTCCTGTTCCAGCGTCTTTTTCAACTCCGTAAGCGCGGTAAACGTGCAGCCGTTCGCGCGGGGGCTTCCGTTCACTAATAATGCCTTCATAAGTAATTTCCTCCCTGTTCTTAAATAATGAAATCCAAAATTTTCCTGCGCCCATACGCCAGTATGGGCGCATATAAAGTTTCCGTCCACCCTTTTCAAAGGGTGGCGGATTCCAAAGGCAGAGCCTTTGGCCGATCCAGCGGGACGCTGGCAGGATTCCAAAGGGCAGCGCCCTTTGGGCAGGTCCGGGCGGCAGCCCGGCAGTCAGCGCCGCGCGATGACGCGGGCACCATTCTGGATGGGGCGCAGGACCCAACTGGCGGGGTAACGGGCGGTGAGGGCAAGGCGGGCGGTGCGGGCGGCGCGTTCGGTGGAGAACACGCCAAAGACGGCCGCGCCGCTGCCTGTCATGAGGGCGGTGATGGCCCCGTGGGCGCGCAGAAGATCACAGATGGGTTTTGTGTCGGGGCTTTCGCTGGAATATTGCAGGGCGTTTTTCATCTGCGCACAGAGGGCGGGCAGATCGCCGCGCCGCAGAGCCGATTCGGCAGCGGCGCTGTCGGGGCGGGTGTCTGTGCCTATTTCATCATAGCGGGCGTAGGCCTGGGGGGTGGAGACGCCCGCCTCCGGCATGCAGACCACGAACCAGCAGCGCGGGCAGTGCGGCAGGGGGCGCAACTCATCGCCGATGCCCGTCACGCGCGCTGTGCCGCCCTGGATGCAGAAGGGCACGTCCGCCCCTACGCGCGCGCCGAGGGCGCACAGTTCCTTTTGCGAAAGACTTGCACCGTACAGCTCATTCAGGCCCACCAGCACAGCGGCGGCGTCGGCGCTGCCGCCCGCCATGCCCGCGCGCACCGGCACGCGCTTTTCCACCGTGATGGACGCGCCCGCCAACAGGCCTGTCTCATGAAAAAACACCTGTGTCGCCTGATAGACTGTGTTCGTCTCGTTGAGGGGGATTTGCGTGTCGGGCATCGCAAGCCACAGGCCGCCGCTCTTTTTGATCGTCACGCGCTCGAACAGGCTGACAGACTGCATAATCATATCCAGCGTGTGGTAGCCGTCGGGCCGCCTGCCAGTGATGTCAAGCGTCAGGTTCAGCTTTGCGGGCGCGGAAACAACAACGCTGTGCATCGCTTTGCCCTCCTTTATCTGCCAAACAGGATAAAATGCTTCACGTCAATGGCCTTTACGGGGCACATCTCATGACAGCAGAAACAGCGGATACACTTCTTCGGCTCGATATGCGCTTTCCTCTCTTTGACCTGTATTGTGTGCTGGGGGCATATCTCCGCGCATTTGCCGCAGCCAATACACTTGGCGCGGTCTACCTTCGGCTTGGGAGCCACTAACTTTTCTACGCCCGGCATCACCCAGCGCAGGGGACGCGGGGCGCGGGCGGCAAAATTGATCGGCGCATAGCTGGCGGGCAGCTTGAAATCCGGGCGCGGTGCGGCGGCCTTTATGTCGCCTTGCAAAAGAGTCTCGTCTAATTTCTCCCCGCACAGGCCGCGTGCGTGCGCGGCGGACAGATAAGGCACGCGCATCGCGTCCAGCCCCATCAGACGGCATACGGCAAGGTCGACTGTGTAGGGGTCAGCGCCGCCCATCACAACCCCCAATTTGCGCGGCGTGCCGCCCGCGGGGCCGTCGCCCTCCATTGCGAGGATGCCGTCTACGATCACCAGATGGGGCCGCACCGCTTCACAGAGATCGACCAGCATTTCCCCGAACGGCTCCTTTTCCGGGAACCGCATGTGCATTTCCGCTTTCTGTAAGCCGGGGATAGTTCCAAACAGGTTCTTGACCGCACACGACATGCCCGTCATTACATGCGTTTTGAGCTTTGGCAGGTCTATGATAAAATCCGCTTTGTGTACCGGCTCCAGCAGGTTGAATGTGTGTACGCGCTTCCCTTCCGCTTTGCAGGGCACGGCTTTGCAATCGGCGTATGCCTCCACGCCGTAGCGCGCGCATACCTGCGCCAGGCCGCTGACCTGATAAATCGCTTTCATCGCGGCGGGTGTGTAGATGCCGCCGGGGGAATCGGCTACGACGATATGCGAAACATTGCGCTTTTTCAGCGCCGTCAGCACGGCGTCCAGTACGGCGGGGTGCGTCGTGACGGCCTTTTCCGGCGCGTGCTTTGCAAGCAGGTTCGGCTTTATCAGAACGCGGCTTTCGGGCGTCAGCGATGGGCACTTTTGCAGCAGAGCCTCTACCGCCCGCGCCAGCGACGGGCTGTCGTAATCCGGCGCGGCATAGCAATATACTTCGCTTCCCATCCTCACACCCCCAATTCCTGCAAAAACTGTTCGATCCGGTGCAGCGCCTCGGTGAGATGCTCGACCGAATACGAATAGCTGATGCGCACATGCCCTTCGCCCGACGCACCGAACGCGCTGCCCGGCACGACGGCCACCTTTTTGCTGTACAGCAGCTTTTCGCAAAATTCCTCACTGGGCATGCCCGCCCGCGCGATGGAAGGGAACGCGTAAAACGCGCCCTCTGGGGAAAAGCAGGTCAGGCCCATACGGTTCAGGCGGTCGACCAGCAGGCGGCGGCGCATATCGTATTCACCGCGCATGGCCTCGATATCCGCGTCACAGCGGCGCAGGGCCGTAATGGCGGCGTACTGGCTCGTTGTGGGCGCACACATGATAGCCGACTGATGCACCTTCGTCATGGCCTTGATGAGCGGCTGCGGGCCGCAGGCATAACCAAGCCGCCAGCCCGTCATGGCATAGGTCTTGGAAAAGCCGCTGACAAGCACCGTGCGCTCCCGCATGCCCGGCAGGGAGGCAATACTCTCATGACGGCCCCCATAGGTCAGTTCGGCGTAAATCTCATCCGAAAGCACAATGATGTCCCGCGTGCGCAAAAATTCCGCGAGAGGGGCAAGGTCCTCCTCACGCATCACCGCGCCCGTAGGGTTGGAGGGGAATGGGAAGATCAGCAGCTTTGTTTTGGGCGTGACAGCCGCCGCAAGCGCCTCCACCGTCAGCTTGAAACCGTTTTCCGCTTTGAGCGGCACGGGCACGGGCACGCCGCCCGTGAGCGTCGTGATGGGGTCGTAGCAGACAAAGCACGGTTCGGGGATGATCACCTCATCGCCTGGGTTTATCAATGTGCGCACGCACAGGTCGATGGCCTCGCTGCCGCCCACCGTGACAAGCGTTTCGGCGGGTGTATACGAAAGCCCTAAGCGCCGGGCCAGATAGGTGCATATCTCGGCGCGCAGTTCGGCAAGGCCCGCGTTGCCCGTGTACCAGGTGCGCCCCTTTTCCAGGCTTCGGATGCCCGCGTCCCGGATGGCCCAGGGCGTCTTGAAATCCGGTTCGCCCACGCCAAGCGAAATACAGCCCTCGATCTCTGAGGCAATATCAAAAAATTTACGGATGCCGGAAGGGCGCATGGCGCGCGCGCGCGCCGCAATCAGTTTTTCATACTCCATCACAGCAGCTCCCGTTCATCGGCAGGCTCCACGCCGTAGAGGACGCCGTCCTTTTTGTAGGTGCGCAGGACGAAATGCGTCGCTGTACTCAATACGTCATCCAACGGGGAAAGCCGCTTTGCGACGAACAGCGCGATGTCCTGAAAACTTTTCCCACTCATCACCAGCGAGAGGTCATAGCCGCCGCTCATCAGCATCACGCTGTCCACCTCGTCGAAGCGGGCGATGGTTGCCGCTATTTCATCAAAGCCGCAGTCGCGCTTGGGCGAGACGCGCAGCTCAATGATGGCCTGTACACGGTCGGCGCCAGCCTTTTCCCAGTCAATCAGCGCGCGGTAGCCGTTAATGACATGCTGCGCCTGCCAGGCGTCAATCTGCTTTGCTACCTCCTCCGGGGTCTTCTCCACCATGACAGCGATGTCCTCCAGGCTGATGCGGGCGTTTTGCTCTAAAATACGCAGAATGCGGTCCATGGGCATCTTCCTTTCTGTTTGTTTTTTATAGTATAGCGGCTTTTTGAGGAAAAGTAAATATTGTTTTTCTGCATATGCCTTGACGCGGGAAACTGAATAATTCTATAATATTTATTGAGGTGATTGATTTGCAGGCTGAATATGATTTTTCCCATGCCCGGAAAAACCCCTACGCAAAGAAACTGAAACGCATACCGCCGCAGCGCAGCGCCGTCCTCTCTTTTCTGGCTTTCCAAAAGAAACTTGCCCGTGCTTTGCGGCGGCGATTTTGAAAATCTGCGGTTCATCTTTTTAATTCCTGCAGGGCTTCTTCTATATCAGAATAGCGCTTTACATTAGGGTCATGCGCAAGGCGCTCCGCTTCCCGCATGGCCTCAATGCTTTCTTTGTTGGGCTGCTCTAAGTTCATGTCCAACTATCCCCTTTCTTATTTTTCTGCACCAAATTATACGCGATTTGCAATGCAAAATCAATGCAACCGGCGGGAAAACCCTCTTTTTTCAAAGGGCGGGCCCGCCCTTATTTCATATACGCCTTTCCAAACCCCCTGAAATTTGCTATACTATGGAAAGAAGAACGCGCCCGCGCTTTGCGGCGGCGTTTTATGAAAAAAGGAGTGGAAAATTATGGAAGCTGTTATTACTGTAGTTGGTCAGGACCGCGTGGGTATTTTAGCGCAGGTGTGTACGGTGTGCGCCGAGGCAAATGTCAACGTGGAGGAAGTCTCCCAGCGCATTTTGAGCGGTACTTTCGCTATGATCATGCTGGTCGACCTCGCCGCCGCGACGCTGGATTTCACGGCGTTCGCCGAAACGCTGCGCCAGCGGGGCGAGGCGATGGGCGTAGAGATCCGCTGCACGCGCCAGGAAATGTACGACGTGATGCACCGCATTTGAGAGGGGGGACGCTTTATGCTGAACACAAGCGATATTTTGGATACCATCCGCATGATCACGGACGAACACCTGGACGTTCGCACCGTGACGATGGGCATTTCCCTTTTAGACTGCGCCGACCCCGACGGCAAAGCGGCGTGTGAAAAAATCTACCGCAAAATCACAGCCCGCGCAAAGGACCTGGTGCGCACGGCGGAGGACATCTCCTCGGCCTACGGTATGCCGATTGTGAACAAGCGCATTTCCGTCACGCCCATCGCCATGCTGCTTGCCAGCGCGCCCGACGCCGACCCCGTGTGGTACGCCCGGACGCTGGACGCGGCGGCAAAGGCCGTGGGGGTGAACTTTATCGGCGGGTACTCGGCGCTGGTCCACAAGGGCTTTTCTGCGGGCGATGAACGGCTGATCCGCAGTATCCCCGAAGCGCTGGCGCAGACGCAGTTTGTCTGTTCCAGCGTCAACGTCGGCTCCACGAAAAGCGGCATCAACATGAACGCCGTGCGCATGATGGGGCCGTGTGTGCGCGAGGCCGCCGAACGCACTAAAGACGCCATGTGCATGGGCGCGGCAAAGTTAGTTGTGTTCTGCAACGCGCCGGAGGACAACCCCTTCATGGCGGGCGCGTTCCACGGGCCGGGCGAGCCGGACTGCGTAATCCATGTGGGCGTATCCGGGCCGGGGGCGGTGCGCGCCGCGCTGGCGAAGCTGCCCAAGACGGCCAGCCTGGACGAAGTGGCAGAGCTTGTGAAGCGCACGGCGTTCAAGATCACGCGCATGGGGCAGCTTGTGGGCAACCTTGTGAGCGAACGCCTGGGCGTGCCGTTCGGCATCGTCGACCTCTCGCTCGCGCCCACGCCCGCGCCGGGGGATTCCGTCGCGAACATCTTAGAGGAAATGGGGCTGGAAAGCTGCGGCGGCTGCGGCACCACAGCGGCGCTGGCGCTGCTGAACGACGCGGTGAAAAAGGGCGGCGTGATGGCCTCGAACCATGTCGGCGGGCTTTCGGGCGCGTTCATCCCGGTCTCGGAGGACGACGGCATGATCAAGGCCGCGCAGCGCGGCAGCCTGACGATTGAAAAATTAGAGGCCATGACGGCGGTGTGCAGCGTGGGGATTGATATGGTCGTCATCCCGGGCGATACCAGCGCGGACGTGATTTCGGCGCTGATTGCGGACGAGGCCGCCATCGGCATGGTGAACAGCAAAACGACCGCCGTGCGTGTCATCCCGGCCATTGGGTACGGGGAGGGCGACGTGCTGGATTTCGGCGGTCTGCTGGGATATGCGCCTATTATGCCCATCAGCCGGTTCTCCCCCGCCGCCTTTGTGGCGCGCGGCGGGCGTATCCCCGCACCTTTGCAGGCGTTGAAAAACTGATAGGGGTTGGCCTTTATGACAGAAATATCTATTGGCGAAATGTTTTGTCGCAAGCGGAAGGAGCTGAAGATAAGCCAAAGACAGCTATGTGAGGGCATATGCAACCCCGCTACCCTCTCCCGATTTGAACAGGGGAAGCTGACGCTTTCCAACCGGCGGATGCGTACCATGTTACAACGCATGGGGCTTCCAGACGACCGTTTTTATGCGCTTCTTTCAAAGGATGAAATAGAGCTTGAGGCTGCGGAGCGGGAGGCGCGGAGTGCCAGTGTAGCGCTGCAACGCGCCTCTATGAAGGATCGCCCTGCGGCATGGCAGCGCTTCCGAAAAGCCTTGGGGAATTTGGAATCTTTGGAGCCGAATGACCCGTTTATCCGTCAGTGTTCCCTTTCGCTGCGCGCAACGCTGGGAACGGAGGAAGGCCCTTACAGCTTTGAAGAACGGCTGGCAATGCAGATGGAAGCCATCCGACTCACAGTACCTCGGTTCGATTTGACGCATGCCGCCTATGGCCCTTATAGCGCAGAAGAATTGCGCCTTATTGAACAAATCGCCGGAACGCATTCGTATGGGGCGCTGTTTGAAAAAGCAGTAGCCATCTACCGAGCCGTGTTAGAATATTTGGATGTCCATGCCTACCGTTTACCGCAGTATTCCCTCCTGCGAACATCGGCAATTTATAATTGCAGCAGCACTTTGCGCCGGATGGAATGTTTTCAGGAAGCGCTTGATATGGCGGAGTCTGGTTGGCGCGGCTGTGTGGAATCCGGCAATTATGTTTCACTTGCCTATTTTTTGTGGTTCCAAGCAAATTGCCACCACTCATTGGGAAACACAACGAAATGTAGGGAGCTGCTCTATCAAGCACATTATGTTCTAAAAGCAACAGGGGATGAATACCAACTGCCATTGCTGGATGCAGATGCCAAAAAATGGTGCGACATCACATTTCCTTTTTGACAAATTCACCAAAAATCATGCAAAAATCGCGGGAAAATTTTCCTTGGGTGTTGCAGAGGACGACATGGACAGAAAACATCCGATATGGTATGATTTTTATCGGCAAGAGCTTTTGACAAAATATCATCACAAAAGGAGAGTTTTTCTATGAAAAAACTTTTATCACTTGCTTTGTGCGCTGTGATGCTCATGCCGCTTGCTCTTACAGCCTTTGCTGATGAACCTCTGCCTGACGATCCGCTCTTTTACATGCACAGCACTGGCGGCAGCGAACCTGGGGCGGAACCGCAGGCCTACTGCACCACGCACACATGGGATTATGCAAATCCTTCGATTACCACTGGTTCCCGCCAAACCTATCCGAGCGACATAACCTGCTGCGCGTATCCTGTTGTCTACACCTTCCGTTGCCGGAATTGTCCTGCCACAATGAAGGAAACCAGAGGGTACCAGAACATTTTGACCCACAACTATAATAGAGGGCTGACATCCAGCTGCAATGGCACAACCCAGTCTTTGACCTATGGCTGTGCCTACGGGTGCCCCGCAACTACTATACGCACCCAGCGCTGCCCCGGCGCAGGCCACAGCAGCAACTATTGCCGGTGGCTCCCGTTCTAATCCTGTCACTTTGATACCTTGTCCCGGCGGCGGTCTACCGCCGCCGGGCTGTTTTCAGCAAGTAGGCATTTCCCATGTTCCGCAAACAAAACGCCCGCCAGCCTGCGGCGGCGGTGCTGCTGGCGCTGCTATTGGCATTGACAAGCGCGTTTTCGTGCATTGGACTTTCCGGCTGGGTGTCGTTCCGGCAGCAAACGGCGGCGCTGGATGCTCAATATACCACTATCGCCTACCCCACCAACAACCGGCGGGACGAGACGCGCCCCGCCACCATCCGAGAGGATGGCGCTTACCTGTACGAGGACGGCTCTGTCTGGCTCACCCCCGCTCAGGTATCCTCCTTCGCAGAACAAGCGCCGGGGCTTCTGCGGCGGGACGCGCATATCCTCACCGCCGCCCATACCCCCGGCCTGAAAGGGTTCAGCTCAGGCGCGGCGGACCCGATGGATTACAACGCCACCTATGACATGCACCGCTATTCCCTCTCCGTGATGGCGGCACGGTGTATGTCGGCATCTGGCCCTGCCACCTTCATAATGGAATGGATAGAACCTGTGTGCCGCATGGCCGCCTATGACCTGCCGGAGGCGGGCAGGGAATTTACCCTTTCTGTCGATTTAGGCGAGGGGAACACCGCCCCGCCGCTTGTCCCCGGAAAAAATTACCTGCTCCGGGGGGATTTTGATGATTTTGAAGTGATGGAACAGATGCGGCCTGTGAAATCTGAGGGCGGGTCGGAACACGCGGAAATCCAGCGGTTCCGCTATACGGGGGACTATGTGGCGGAGATCGCCGCCCCCGGCGCAGAAATGCCGCAGCAGCGCCTTTGGCTTTTCTGCTCCTCTCTGCCGCATAAGGATTCCGGCGATATCCCCGCAGTTCTCGCGGACGTAGATATTGCCGGGCACCCTTACCCTGCGGTTCCTCATTTTTATCTTAACCGCTTTGCGGATATGGAGCAGGACGGCGGGATGTGGCATATCAGTGTCCCGGAAGGAAGCTGGCCCTTTTACGCGGAATATGAGGGTGACTGGCGCGATTTTCTGAACACAGAGGAAGGACGCGTCTGGCGTGATGAGATTATCCCCTGCTGCGAGGCGAACCATGATTCCGTGGCCGTCCTGCTCACAGAGAACATACAGGAGCTTTCCCAGTTCTGTTTGGAGCAGTCCGCGCTGCTGGAGGGGCGCACAATTACCCCGGAGGAATACAAGACAGGCGCGGCGGTGTGCCTGGTGGGTGCGGATTACGCGCTGTACAACGGCCTTTCAGTAGGCGATACGCTGACGCTCGACCTGTACAAGCCCGCCTATGCTACGCAGGCCGGCACACTCCAAAGCGTTACGCCGCAATATTTCACTTATACCGGCTGCATGCCCCTTGTGCCGGAAAACCGACTGGACGTAACGCGGGATTATACTATTGTCGGGCTGTATTCCACCCCTGCGCGCCCCATGGACGAGGACGGGCACGGTTTCCGTGGGGACACGGTGCTTGCGCCGAAGGCGTCCGCCCCGGAGGTTGTGGCGGCGGCGGAAGAAGATACTGTCACCCCGCTGCTCAACACGCTTGTGCTGAAAAATGGCAGCATTGATGAATTTGAAGCCTATATGGCCGAAAACGGCGCGGCAGAACGTTTCCGCTATTACGATTACGGCTACAGCGCAATGGCGGAATCCCTGCAAGCGATGGAAAAGAACGCCTCCCGGCTGGCTTTGCTGGGCGGCGCGGCGTTCCTGCTCGGCGCGGCGGTGTTCCTTTTGGCGGGCTTTGCGCGCATGGCCCCGGCGGCGCGCGGGCTGCGGCTTTTGGGGGCAAATGCCGGGTATGTGATGCGGGAAATGCTGGCCGCGCTGCTGCCGCTCGCGGCGGCGGGCGCGGGCGTTGGGGCGCTGTTGGGCGGTGCGCTGTATGGGAAGGTGTGCGAGGTGGTGCTATCGGAGAGCCTTGCGGTGAGCTGGCCCATCCTGCTGGGGTGCGCGGCGCTGGAATTAGCAGTGTTGTGCGCTGTTGCGTGCGTATGGGCGACGCTGACGGCATGCCGGAGCTTGATGCGGCGCAAGGATGAATGAAACGCTGCTGTCTGCTTCCCCGCCCGAAGGATAAGGAAACATGGAAATCAACATGTTGAACAGGTGATTTGTATGAAAACGAGAGGGCATGGGCCAGGTTATCTGCCGCTTTTGGCACTGCGCGCGCTGGCCCGTCGGTGGGGCGCAAGCCTGCTGCTGACGGCTGTGGCAGCATTAGGCGTATACGCCGGGTTCGGGCTGCAAAGCCTTTTGCTGCATCAGCAGCGGGCGATGGAGGAGACGACGGCCAATACCGTTATCCACTGCACCCTCACCGATATCCACGGCATGAACGCCGACGGGCTGAACCTGTTCAGCGTCTATGTGGAAGCGCTGCTTGGCCGCCGGGCGCACCGCGACCCAAGCCTTGCGGATCTGGATCAGTTTGTCACAAATATCCACGCCAGGGGCGAATGGGAGCTTTCCTGGCCGCAGGAAACCGTATTGTGCCGCCTGCTGAATATCGCCAGTGATGAACGGCTGTCAGGCGCGCAGATCACCTTTGAACCCGGCTGGGGCGAGGAAGATTTGACGAAGGATGAATTTATCTGCCTTGTGCCTGAGGGCATGGGGGCGGACGGATGTCTTGACGTGGAATGCGCGCCGCCGATGGAGGGCACCTTGCACCTGCGCGTAGCCGGGCACATCTCCGGCGGGCCGGATGACGTGATCTACTGCCCGTTCTTCATGCCGTGGGAAGAAGGGGTGAGTACGGCGTTCACCATCCCCTCCTGCTCCTTCGATATCCGCGACACGGCGCGGTTGGAGGAGAGCAAGGAAAAGCTGTATTCCACGCCGTACTTTATGAAGCCCTCGGTAAACGCCGTGCCCGACGGGACAGCCGTGGGTGTGCTGGTGCATGACGAGGTATATCTGAAAGCGATGGAGGAACTGCGCGCGAATCTGCGCACCCTGCGTCTGCTGCGCCCGCTGCTGCTTGTGCTGATGGGTGGTATCAGCTTCTTTGCGGGCTTCCTTGTCAACCGGAAACGCAGGCGCGAATTCGCCGTGATGCGGTGTCTGGGCCGGCGCAGGCGCGCCGTGTTCGGGCAGGTGCTTGGCGAACAGTGCGCGCTGGGGATTCTGGGCGGCGCGCTGGGCTTTGGCGCGTCGCTGTGTACGGGGCTTGCCGTCTCGGCGGCGGGCGCGGCCTTTGCGGCGGCGGCAGCCGGTATGTTCGTATTAGGCGCGGCAGTATACGCCGCCATTGCCGCCAGCGGAAACGTAATGGAATTGATGAAAACGGAGGAATGAGCCATGCCGATACTGACAGCAGAACAGGTGGAATACACTTATCAGACGAAATACCAGACGATCTATGCCCTGCGCGGCGTAGACTGCGCCTTTGAGGCCGGGCAGATGACGGCCATTGTCGGCAGCTCCGGCAGCGGCAAAACGACGCTGCTCTCCCTGTTGGCGGGGCTGGATGTGCCCACGAAAGGTGCAATCCGTTTCCAGGGGCAATCCACCGCCGAACTGGACAGGGACGCATGGCGACTGGAAAATGTCTCGGTGATCTACCAGAATTTCAACCTGTTCGCGCACCTGACGGCCCTTGAAAACGCCGCCTACCCGCTCTATCTGCAAAAACGCCCCCGCAAAGAGGCGGAGGAGGAAGCCGCGGCCCAGCTTGCGGCGGTGGGCATCCAGCCCGACCAGTTCGGACGGTTCCCGCGCATGCTCTCCGGCGGCGAGCAGCAGCGCGTAGCCATCGCGCGGGCGCTGACGGCGGGCAGCGCGCTGATCCTGGCCGACGAGCCGACAGGCAACTTAGATGAGGAAAACAGCCAGAACATTTTCACCATCCTGCACACCCTCGCCCGCGAACGGGAGCGGTGCGTCATCGTGGTGACACACGACATGGAGCTTGCCATGCAAACAGACTGCACCCTGCGCATCCAGAGCGGCAAGATCGCGTGATATGTTGGGCTGCCGCCCAAACCTGCCCAGAGGCGCTGCCTCTGGACTCCGCCAAAGGGGCGCAGCCCCTTTGGAAACCCATCTTGTTCCCGATATGTATATTCCCTTCTTTTCCGCACATACTACAGGCGGAAAGGATGTGAGGATTCATGAATATTTTCTACAAAGTATGCGTTTGGCTGTTGATCATTGGCGGCGTCAACTGGGGCCTGATGGGGCTTTTCAATTTTGACGCAGTCGCATGGCTGCTGGGCGGCAGCGCGGGCTTTTTGGCGCGCACTGTATACACCATCGTGGGCGTCGCGGCCATTTGCGCCATCCCAGGCGCGCTGGGCGTCGGCGACGGCCAGGCACAGCACGCGGCGGAATAACAGCCGCAAAAAGCCGCTTTGCAGTACGGATTATGCTGCAAAGCGGCTTTTTATTTTCCGTATTTCCCCCGCCTGGAGAACAGGGAAATATATATTCCCTTCCAATTTGGGCACTCCCGGCGTAAGTGCGGGTGAATCCACCCTAAAACAGGATGGGTTTCCAAAGGGGGCTTGCCCCCTTTGGCGGAGTCCAGAGGCGGAGCCTCTGGGCAGGCGCGGGCGGCAGCCCGCCTATTCCGCCGGGGCCAGCTTGGGCACGAGGAACGCGCGCAGGGGCACCTGTTCCATCGCGGGCTTGTGGAACGTCTCCATCAGGCTGCAATATTTATCGAACATCAGCACCGCATACGCCTCGCGGCAGCGCGGGGGCACCACCGTGAGCGGCCACATGTGGCGCAGGATAATTTCTTTTTCACGGTCGGTGAGGCTGAACAGTTGGCTCGCGTTTTCCAAAGCGCGGCGCGGGTGCGTGTAGCCGTGGAAATGCTCACCCGTCTGTTTGGCATGCAGGTGCCAGTCGTATAAAAACAGGTCGTGCAGCAGCCCGGCGCGGGCGGCGGCGCGCGCGTTCCAGCCGTGCTGTTTGCAATAGAGATAGCTCAGATAGGAAACGTTGATGCTGTGGCGCAGGCACGTTGTATCGCCGTGCTGGATATACTGTTCCATTGAGCGCACGGTCGGATGCTCTAAAATATCCTGTACCTGCGCAAGGTATTCATCGTCGTTTGGTACCAGGACCGGCGCACCGGCCCCCTCACCTGGTTTGATCATTGGAAAAACCCCCATTCTCTGCCCCGTCATACTTGTGACGAGACGGTCTCGACTTCCTGCGCCACAGGCTCTGCGTGCGCGCGGCGCGCTTTGTGTACGCAGAGCAGGAAATCCGCGCCATAGGCACACGCCAACAGGAACGCAAGCGCACTGCCGATCCGTTCCGGCAGGCGCATCACGATCGAGAATACAGCGCGATGCAGGAAGGTGAATACAAACAGTGCGACGAAGCCCCAGGCCAGGGTGCTTTCGAGGCACAGGATGCCCTTATAATTGAAACGCTTGTTGGTGTAGTCCCACCAGAAGGTGCCGAAAAGGCGGAGCATGATGCGCGCGGTGACATATTCCAGCGCCGTCGCGGCCAGCGCGCCCACGATATACAGCAGCACATAGTTATGGGAAATGGGCGCAAGCACCGCATAGCCGATCATCGCGCCGAAGCCATAGATTACACAAAATGGCAGATGGGCAAAGCCGCGGTTCTCCCAAATACCCTTTTCATGCCGAATCACACAACATTCCATGATCCAGCCCAGGAAGCTGTACAGGAAAAAGGCGTTGATCAGCACATGCAGCGCCACCGGCTCAATGTAAAATGGAGTTTTCATACGGCAAATTCCTTTCTGCGGCATACGCCTGCTCCTGCAAACTACCCAAAGATCCATCTTTAGTATAACCGACGGCGCCTCAATATGCAACCTTTCCGGGCCAGGAAAATCTATTTTGCCTGTTTTTTCCTTCCGAAGGCCAGTGAGAAACGATAGGATATATCCTTCCCTCCGCGCAAAATGGGCATCAAGATGGGTTTCCAAAGGGGCTGCGCCCCTTTGGCGGAGTCCAGAGGCAGCGCCTCTGGGGCAGCCTTTCGGTTTTCGCGAGCAAATATGCCTTGACAGTGTTTTTTTGTCCCTTTATAATGGGTGGTAGAAAATACACCCGCTGCAAGATTGGAGGCACCTGAATCGTGAGTGAAAATTGTACGCACAACTGTGAGAGCTGCGGCGAAGCCTGCGCGTCCCGCACAGCCCCGCAGGATTTCCATGAACCGCCGCACACTTTGAGCCGTATCCGAAAGGTGATCGGCGTGGTAAGCGGCAAGGGCGGCGTCGGCAAGAGCATGACCGCGGCCATGCTGTCCGTTCTGCTGGCGCGGAAAGGGCACCATACCGGCATACTGGACGCAGACGTAACCGGACCAAGCATCCCGCGCCTGTTCGGCCTGCACGGGCGGGCGCGCGCCGATGAACAGGGCTGCTACCCCGTCAGGACCCGCACGGGCATTGACGTGATGAGCGTGAACCTGCTGCTGGACGCGGAGACCGACCCCGTTGTATGGCGCGGGCCTGTCATCGCGGGCGCGGTGAAGCAGTTCTGGCAGGAGGTCATCTGGAAAGATGTGGACTTCCTGTTCGTCGATATGCCCCCCGGCACGGGCGATGTGCCGCTGACGGTGTTCCAGACGCTGCCGGTGGATGGGATCGTCGTCGTGGCAAGCCCGCAGGACCTTGTGAGCCTGATCGTCTCAAAGGCGGTGAAGATGGCGCAGATGATGGACATCCCCATCCTGGGCCTTGTGGAGAACATGAGCTATGTCCTGTGCCCGGACTGCGGCAAAAAAATCGCGCTTTTCGGCGAAAGCCATGTGGATGAAATCGCCGCTTCGTTCCGCCTGCCCGTGCTGGCGCGCGTCCCGCTCGACCCCGCTTTGGCGGCATTGGCCGACCGGGGCGAGATCGAATCGTTCACCGGCGATATGCTCGACGGCGCGGCAGACGCGGTGGAAAAGCTGCTGGGATAAAGGAGGGGCCGCATGAAAAAGTTTTGGGCAGAATTCAAGGAGTTCGCGGTGCGGGGCAACGTGATTGATATGGCCGTGGGCGTTGTCATCGGCGGCGCATTCAGCAAGATCGTGACGGCGGTCGTGAATATGGTGATGTCCGTCGTCGGGCTGTTCACCAGCGCTATCGACCTGAGTACGCTGGCCCTGACCTTGTACCGCGAGGGGGCGGCGGAGCCGTATTTTTCCCTTCCCTACGGCGCGTTCCTGCAAAGCGTGCTGGAATTTCTGATCCTGGCGCTGAGCGTGTTCTGCGTGCTGAAGATCCTCAACAGCTTCCACCGCAAAAAGGAGGAGGAAAAAGCCGAGGCCGAAACAGCCGCCAAGGCCGAACCTTCCAAGGAAGAAGCGCTGCTTATGGAGATCCGCGACCTTTTGAAGGAGAACGCGGCCAAAGGCGCGTAGCCCCGCTTTCCCTTCCATCTATAAAACGATATACCCCGCCGGAATACTTCAACTCCGGCGGGATTTTTTGAAAGGGATTTCGGATTTTGGCGATTTTCCCCGCAGGAGGCGGGGAGAAAACAGCCAATCAGCGGTTTTCTTGAAAAACGCAGCTCTCTTTTTTGTGCAGGGAACAAGAGGAAAACACGGGACGCCTGCCCTATAATGGGAGAAGCGGAAACAGCAAAGGAGGGTTTCCCCGTGGAATGGGTAGAACATCTGAATCAAAGCATGCAATACATTGAGGAACACCTGGCGGATGAAATCGACTATGAGCAGCTTGGGCGTATCGCCTGCTGTTCGTCCTACCACTACCAGCGCATGTTCACCTATATGGCGGGCCTCCCCCTGGGGGAATATATCCGCCGCAGGAGGATGTCGCTGGCGGCGGTAGACATTCAGAGCGGCGGTGAGCGCATTGTGGATGTGGCGCTGAAATACGGCTACAGTTCCCCCACAGCCTTCAACCGGGCGTTTCAGGCGTTTCACGGCGTCGCGCCCTCGGCGGTGAAGGCGGCGGGCGTGCCGGTGAAATCGTTCTCCCCCATCGTGTTCCATATCGCTGTGAAAGGAGCGGCACAGATGGATTACAGGATCGAAAACAAAGAAGCGTTCCGCGTCGTCGGGGTATCGACGCCGCTGGAACGGGAACTGGAAAAGAATTTCCAGTGTGTGCCGAAGCTGTGGGAAAAGGCGGCGGCAGACGGCACATTGCAGAAACTGGCGGGCCTGATGGATTCCCAGCCTATGGGCATTTTAGGTGTGAGCGCCTGCGGCGACGCGGAAAACTGGAAATATTTTATCGCCGTTTCCAGTACAAAGCCGTGCGGGGAATTTGAGGAATACGCCGTGCCCGCCTGCACCTGGGCGATCTTCTCCGGCAGCGGGACAAACCAGTCTATCCAGATGCTGGAACAGCGCATTGTGACGGAATGGCTGCCGACTTCCGGCTATGAGTACGCCAACGACCTCCTTGCGCCTGATATTGAGGTCTATCTCAGCCCCGACCCGCAGGACGCACGGTATGAGGTGTGGATACCGGTGACGAAGAAGAAGGGGTAAAAGAATAGAGGGCGGGGCATTGCCCCGCCCTTAATGTATGGAATGTTAGGCTGCGCCCAAACGGCCCAGAGGCTCTGCCTCTGGACTCTGCGGCCTTTCCGACTCGCTAAGAGCCGCCGCAGCGCGGCGATTGCTCGCGTGGACGTGCCTGCGGGCGCAGTGAAAAAGGCCGGCGAAACTTTTAATTGTCCCAGCGCTCATCAATCACTCAACAAAATGCGGTCATTATCCAGCGCTTTCCCGGCGCTGGCACGGAACTGCGCTAACAGCGCTTCTACCGTCATGCCTGCGCGCTGTTCGCCCGAAAGCTCCAGCACAATCCGCCCGCCGTCCATCATAATGGTGCGATTGCCCAGCGCAAGCGCGGAATGGATATTATGCGTGATCATCATGCAGGTGATGTGATTTTTTTCCACAATGCTCTTTGTCAGCGCCAACACCTTTTCCGCCGTCGCGGGGTCCAGCGCGCCGGTGTGTTCATCCAACAGCAGCAGCTTTGGCGTTACAAGCGTCGCCATCAGCAGCGTGAGCGCCTGACGCTGCCCGCCTGACAGAAGTCCGACCGGGCTGTCCAGCCTATCCTCCAGCCCCAGTTCCAGCCCCGCCAGCCGCTCCCGGAAAAAGGCGCGGTCTTTCCTTGTAATCGTGCCAAACGGCGCGCGCGTGCGGGCCGTCCGCAGGTATGCAAGGGCCAGATTTTCCTCGATCGTCATATGCGGCGCGGTGCCTTTAAGCGGGTCCTGGAACAGCCGCCCAATCTGTGTTGAACGTTTATATTCCGGTACAAACGTCATATCCTGCCCGTCGATCAACACGCGCCCTTTATCCACATAGAACACGCCCGCGACTGCGTTAAACAGCGTCGACTTGCCCGCGCCGTTGCCGCCAATGATTGTGACGAAATCCCCTGGGGCCAGCGTCAGCGAGAGGTCCTCTACCGCCTTTTTCTCATTGATGGTGCCCGCGTCAAATGTTTTAGAAATCCCCCGCAGTTCCAGCATATCAGCCATTCTGTTTCGCCTCCCTGCGCTTTTTTGCAAAAAGGATCTTATCTCGGATGGCCGGATACGAAATAGCCGCGGCCACAATGATTGCCGAGAGCAGTTTCATATTTTTCGCGTCGATATGCGCCGCAATCGCCACGGCAATGATGATGCGGTACACCACCGCCCCCACCGACGCCGCCAGCACACCGCGCACCAGCGTATGCCTGCCGCCGCGCCCGAAAATCACCTCGCCAATGATAAGGCTCGCCAGCCCGATCACGACCATACCATTGCCCATTGTATTATCCGCGAATTTCTGGTACTGCGCCAGCAGCGCCCCTGAAAGCGCGACAACAGCATTGGAGAGGCACAGCCCCACCGTGACTGTAAACGTCGGGTTGATGCTCGACGCCGCCACCATATCGCGGTTATCGCCCGTGGCGCGCAGGGAAAGGCCAAGCTGCGTGCGCAGGAAAAGAACCAACAGCACGCACAGCACCGCTGTAATCGCCAGCGCCTGTGCTAAATTGCCCCACGCGCCCAGCGTATTCTGGGCCGCTGTAAAAATGGTATCCTCTTTCAGGAAGTTGACGTTCGGTTTCCCCATTACAATCAGGTTGACCGAATACAGCGCCGTCATGGTGATGATACCCGCCAGGATGGGCTGCACGCGCAGGCGCGTTTGCAAAAGGGCCGTGACAAATCCGGCCAACGTACCAGCGACCACCGCCAGCACCAGGCCCAGAAGCGGCTGTCCGTTTACGGCAAATACCGCCGATACCGCCCCGCCCAGCGTAAAGGTCCCGTCCGTCGTCAGGTCGGCAATGTCCAGCGTGCGGAAGGAAATATACAATCCCAGCGCGACCAGGGCATAGATCAGCCCTTGCTCCACCGCGCCGCGCAAAACCAGCAGGCTCATGAAATTTCTCCTTTTACCGGGAATATCCTGTTTTCCCATGTCCCCCGCTTTGCAGGAAACACACAATCGCTTTGCTCTGGATACTCCCCTTTTATTGATCCGCGAACTCTTTCAGCTCCGAGTTCTTGATGTACCTGCCCTGCGTGTCCCGCAAAAAGGGCAGCACCGCCGTCACGGCGTCGCGGTTCACAAGGCCGTAGATGTGCGGGTATAATCTGCCGCAGTCGCCCCCGTCCTCATAGCGTACCTCAGCATGCAGCTTTGTTTCGTCGATACATACGATTACGAGTGCGGCGGATTCATTTTCAAAATTCGGCGCGATGCGCCACCAGTATTCCGGCGAAGTACAGTGGATAAACCCGTCCGCCGCGATATTGCGGTGCCCCCACAGTTCCTTGTCTTTGCGCTGCTCCCATGTTGCCTGTCGCATACAGTGCAGAATCATACTATTTTTCCCTTTCCTGTTCGCGGCAGGGAAAACGTGCCATTCCCGCCTTTGTCCGGGCGGAAATGGCACTATTTTCCCCCTTGCCTTATTTTGCGTATTTGCTCACATCCACGCCGATGGCCTCGGCTGTTTCCGTGTTCACCACAATGGCGTTGTCCTTCAATACCTCCACAGGCACCTCGCTGACGGGCGTACCTGTCAGGATTTTCAGGGCCATATCGGCTGTTTGTGTGCCCAGGTTCGTGTAGTTGACACCTACGGTGGCCAGGCCGCCGTCGTTCACCAGGCTGTCTGCCGCCGTATACACGGGCTTCTTCGCGTTGATGGCCTCATTTGCCAGTACGCTCATGGCAGAGGCAACGGTATTGTCGATGGGCACAAACATTGCGTCACAGGAGGAGAGCAGCGACTGTGCGGCTGTCTGTACGTCGCCTGTGCTGGCAACGGTGGCCTCCGTATAGGTAAGGCCCTTGCTGTCCAGATATGCCTTTGTCTTTTCCATGACGGATACGCTGTTATCCTCGCCTGCGTTATAAATCAGGCCAAAGCTCTTGACATCGGGCGTCAGTTCCGACGCGAGGTCGAAAATCTTTTCTACAGGGATGTCGTCCGATGTGCCGGTGATATTGCCTTCGGGCGCGTCCATGTTTTCCACAAGGCCCGCCGCGATGGGATCGGTCACGGCGCTGAACACGATGGGGATATCCGTGCCCGCCGCCGCTGTGGCCGCGCCCTGGGCCGCCGGGGTGGCAATGGCGATAATTGCGTCTACCTTATCGCCGACAAACTGCTGGCAGATGCTGTTGATCGTGCTGGGGTCGTTCTGGCCGCTCTTATAGTCGATAGCGATTTCCAGTCCGTTTTCAGCGGCTTTGGCGTTCAGCTCTGCTTCGATTGCCGTGCGGATTTCGTCCAGTGAGGGATGCTCCATCAACTGGATCAATCCGATCGTCACTTTCTTTGCCTCTGTGCTGTCGGGCTGGGAGGAAGAAGATGTGCTGTCGGCAGCCGGGGAGCTTTCGGAGGAAGATGACGTGCTGCCGGAACTGTCTGTCCCCGCGCTGGAGGACTGGGAGCTGGAGGACGCGCCGCCGCACGCGGTGAGCGCGCTCAGGAGGAACGCGGCGCAAAGGACGATGCTCAGGATTTTTTTCAGTTTCTTCATGGTATGAAACCCCTTTCTATTATTCGGGCGGCGGGGCGTGCCCGCGCAGCCGGACGGCAAACCGGTTTACCATCCACAAGCCGCGTTAGCCTGCAGCGCCATTCCCGCCTGTGCGGTGCGCCTTTCCCATTCCGCGCCGCACAAAAACGCCTGCCCTTGCTTTCTGCACAAGGACAGGCGTTGTAAACACAACAAATACCTGCGGTACCACCTTGATTGCCGCCCAAACCGGCGGCCCCCTCCGCGAAGATGCCAACACATCCTCTGCCCTATAACGCGAGCACGCGTCGGGAGCTAATAGGCTTTCGCTGTTCACCCCGCCCTCGGCGGTCCATTTGCCGTCCCGCTTCCGGTCCCATTCTCAGCACCAGGGACTCTCTGCGCGTGCGCTTCCGGCTTTATCTCCGCTTCATCGGTTTGGCTATTATTAAACACGATTTGCGCGAAAATGTCAAGCCCTTTGTGCCTGTTTGGCAAGATTTTCAATAAAAACATCTATTTCCCGCAAAACAGATTGCGCAAATTGGCCGTATCCGAGCCGCAGAGAGATTTCCGTGTATTCCTCCACCCATTTTCAGGGGGTTTTGCCCTATTAAACGGGGCGCAACAATGAAATTGTTGCGTATGACGGGATTCCAAAGGGACTATGTCCCTTTGGCGGAGTCCAGAGGCAGCGCCTCTGGGCAGGTTTGGGCGGCAGCCCAACAGGCGGGGCCTGTCTGGTACAGGTCGGCCCCGGTGCTGTCGATGACGACAGTGAGGGGCATGTCGCGCACGACGAGTCGGCGCACGGCCTCGCTGCCGAGGTCCGGCCAGCAGATCAGCTCCGCGCTTTCTACGCAGGCGGCAATCAGAGCGCCCGCGCCGCCGGTGGCCCCGAAGTATACGGCGCCTGTCTCGCGCATGACCTCCACTACTTCTGCGCTGCGCGCGCCTTTGCCGATCATGCCGCGCAGGCCCAGGCGAAGCAGCGCGGGCGCGTAGGTGTCCATGCGTCCGCTTGTTGTGGGGCCGACAGAGCCGATGGGGGCGCCTTTGGGCGCGGGCGTGGGGCCGGCATAGTAAATCACCGCGTCTTCCATTTCAAACGGCAGAGGCTGGCCTGACGCTATTTGTTCGCACATCCTCTTGTGCGCGGCGTCGCGCGCAGTGTAAATAACACCGGAGAGCAGCACGGTGTCGCCGGCGCGCAGGATGGCCGCGTCCTCTTTTTTCAGCGGTGTGGAAAGGCGGTATTCCATTACAGCGTCACCTCCGCGTGGCGGGTGACGTGACAGCTTATGTTTACCGCCACGGGCAGGCCCGCAATATGGGTGGGATATGTTTCGATCTGCACACCGAGGGCCGTCGTTTTGCCGCCGAAGCCCTGCGGGCCTGTGCCAAGCGCGTTGATGCGATTGAGCAGTTCCCGTTCTATGTCCGCATAATAAGGGTCCGGGTGGCGGCTGTCTACGGGGCGCAGAAGCGCCTGTTTCGCCAGCAGCGCGGCGCGGTCAAAGGTGCCCCCGATGCCCACGCCCACCACAATGGGCGGGCACGGGTTCGGCCCTGCGCGGCGCACGGTATCCACCACAAAATCCTTTACCCCCTCCGCGCCGTCACTGGGCTTGAGCATGGCGAGGCGGCTCATGTTCTCACTGCCAAAGCCTTTGGGGGCAAGTGTGATCTTCAACGCGCCGCCCGGCACAATGCGCACCGTCAGCACGGCGGGCGTGTTGTCGCCGGTGTTGACGCGGCGCAGCGGGTCGGCAACGACCGATTTCCGCAGAAGCCCCTCCGTATAACCGCGCCGCACGCCCTCATTTACAGCGTCCTCCAATGCGCCGCCTGTGATATGTATTTCCTGCCCCAACTCCAAAAACACGCACGCCATGCCTGTGTCCTGGCAGATTGGCAGGCCCGTCTCTCGCGCAGCGTCCAGGTTCCGGCAGAGCGTACCAAGCGTTGCCTTTGCCAGCGGCCACGGCTCGGTATCGGCGGCGGCGCGCACCGCCCGCTCCATATCGGGTGGCAGCGTGCGGTTCGCCTCTGCGCACAGCGCTGCCACCGCGTTGGCGATTTTGTCGGCATGCACTTCCCTCACAGCCGCGCCACCCCGCTTTCACGCGCGGCCTTTGCCACCGCCGCCGCCACCGCTTCGGCTACACGCGGGTCGAATACGCCAGGGATGATATATTCCTCCGTCCGCTCCGCGTCGCTGACAAGCCCCGCGATGGCATCAGCGGCGGCCAACTTCATCGCGTCGTTGATATCGCGCGCGCGCACCGACAGCGCCCCCCTGAATACGCCTGGGAACGCCAGCACGTTGTTAATCTGGTTCGGGTAGTCGCTGCGCCCGGTGCCAATCACGCGCACCCCCGCCGCCTTCGCCGCTTCGGGTGTAATCTCCGGCGTGGGATTTGCCATGGCAAATACAATCGCATCCTTCGCCATGCCGCGCGCCAGTTCCGGCGTCAGCGCGCCGCCCACCGATACGCCGATGAACACGTCCGCGCCCGGCAGCGCGTCGGCGAGCGTGCCGCGCAAGTCGTCCCAGTTCGTGATATCACACAGCATTTTCTTGTGGTCGGCAATGCCGACGCCGCGCGTCTTATACAAGATCCCGTTTTCATCACACGCGATGATGTCCCGCGCACCGGCAACACGCAGCATTTTGATGATGGCCGTACCCGCCGCCCCCGGCCCGTTCACGACAATGCGGATGCTGCCAATCTCCTTGCCGACCAGCCGCAGCGCGCTGAGCAGGGCTGCCGTCACCACAATGGCCGTGCCGTGCTGGTCGTCGTGGAAAACAGGGATATCTAATTCCCGTTCCAGCCTCTCCTCAATGGCGAAACACGCGGGCGAAGCAATATCTTCTAAATTCACGCCGCCGAACGTGGGGGCCATCAGGCGCACGGCCTCTATGAGCTTTTCGGGGTCTTTTGTGTCCAGGCAGATGGGGAACGCATCCACGCCGCCAAATTCCTTGAACAGCAGCGCCTTCCCCTCCATCACGGGCATGGCCGCCGCCGCGCCGATATCGCCCAGTCCCAGTACCGCCGTCCCGTTGGTGACGACAGCCACCAGGTTCCCTTTGGCCGTATAAGTATACGCCGCCGCCGCGTCCTTTGCAATCTCGCGGCACGGCTCAGCCACGCCGGGTGTGTATGCAGTGGAAAGGTCGTCCCGCGTTTTCACAGGCATTTTCCCCACGACGGCCAATTTTCCCCGGTTTTCCGCGTGCAGACGCAGCGCCTCTTTGTAATAATCCATGCCTTGTTTCCCCTTTCTTGATTCTGTTTTTGGCATCACTTAAAAATGAATGAAATTTTCCCATCCTGCCCCGGCCTCTGGTTGGTGTTTCCCCCGCCCGGAGGGCGGGGGAAACACGGAAAAATCATGCGCGTTTTCAAGATGTTTTACTATATCAACACTCAAAAACAAATAAAAATTCCCATCCTCTCCCTTTTTTGTTCGGGAGAGAATAACCGAAAAGGCGCTGTACTCGCGGAGAACCGCTTATACAGCGCCTTTTAATCCGTTTGCAGCATGTTTTTCAAAACAGTCTCTTTCCCCATCCTGCCCGCGCCGCGTCTTTACAGCATCCATTCACCCTTTGTGGCTGATTGGATACGCATCGTACCGGTATCCGTATGGAAATACAGGGTACGCCCAAAATTCTTGCCCGTGTCGTCCGCAATGACAGGGATGCCCAGGCTGCGCAAAGCCTGGCGTACTGCCTGCACATTTCTTTGCCCGATATGGGACAGGGAGGCGTTGTTGGTGGCGGCAAACATCTGCGCCCCGCCGGCGATCTTCGCTTTGATAAACGCGCGTTTTGCCCCCATCGACTCCATCCGGCGCAAAAGCAACGGGATAGCGCTGTCGGCAAAGCGGTAGGGGGTAGTCAGGGGGGACTGTGCGGAGCTGTCCGGCAGAAGGATGTGGGAAAGCCCGCCTAATTTGATGCGGGAATCGTACAGGCAGATGCCCACGCAGGAACCCAGTGCAAATGTTACCAGGATATCGGGCGCGCGCGCAATATTCTGATCCGATATCCCTACTTTGATCGTATTGCTCACATTACTCGATCCCCAATGCATTCATAATTTTCTCTAATGAATCTACGTCTGGAAGCATTAAAATGTGGTTGGAGGCCGTGGCTTGCGCGCCCTTCATGTCGTTTTCGATCCAGATCACCTTGTCGCTCATATTGGCGTAATGAATGGCGGGTACGCTCAAAATCGCGCCCAGCATATCAATCGTCATAGAGGGCACGCTCAATTCAATGCGCATATTCGTCATGGAAGCAATCGCGTTGATATACGACGCCGCCATGATATTGCCCACTTCCTCCAGCGCGGAGTGCCCTGTTTCATCTATCTCCTGGAAGCTGGAAATACCCTGCCCCAGCAGTGCGTTCAGCGTCATATGGGCGAAGTCCTTTTCCAGCAGAAACATGATCATCCCCTGGATATCCCCTTCAAAGGAAATCAGCATGCCCACAATCATCACTTCAGGGCCGCCCATCTTCTCCATCGCGGTTTCATAGTCCACAATGCTTACCACGGGAACAGAGATCTCAATGGGCGTCATCAGCATATCGGCAAGGGCTGTCGCCGCGTTGCCCGCGCCAACATTCCCCAGCTCTTTCATTACGTCAAGCTGGATCTCGTTCAGGTCGGTATAATTCTGTATGGCCATAATTCCCCTCTATCCTTATCGTAAGTTATTGACAATCTCCTCCATCTCATCCGCCGTACTCACTACGCGTGCGCTGAGCTGGTAGGCGCGCTGCATAATGATCATATTTGTCATCTCGTCCGCCATAATCGCGCCGGACGCTTCTAACGCCTGCGCGCGCACAAGGCCCTCCCGCCACACGGGCGTAGCCTCGCCGGATGTCTCTGTCTGCCGGAACGACGCGGTGCTGAGGCGCTCCAGGCCATAGGGGTTGTCGAATCGGAACACGCCGATGCGCTCCGCGAGATGGTCCAGGTCGAGTGTGCCGTCCTCATTGCGGGGGATCTGGATGCGCTGTCCCTCGCTTGTCAGCACATAGCGGCCCTGGCTGTCCACGAGGAACGCGAGCATTTCCGTTTCCTCTACCTCGGTGTCTTCCTCCTCCCCTTCTTCGACAGGGGGAGCTTCCAAACCGACATCAAACACACCGGCGCGCGTATACACACGCTCCATTTCCACTTCCGGGAACGTGGCCGTCACCTCGCCGTTCTCATCCTCTCCCTCGATCGGCTCGCCGCTGCCATAGGCCACAACGGGCTGTTCCACGGCGAAAAAGCCGTCGTCCATGATCATGAAATCCAATTTCATCCCGGTATTCTGCATGGAGCTTTGGCGATAGAGCAGGTCGGCCTTGCCCATCTTTACGCCGTGCCCGCGCAGCGGCTGTACCTCGTTGGTATACATCTCCGACGTGAGCAGGCTGTGGAATTCCGGCCTTGTGGCCTTATAGCCTGTGGTATTGACATTGGCGATATTGTGCGCGACCTGCTCCATCCCGTTTTGATACGCGATCAGCCCGGACGCGCCGTTATAAAAGGAAATATTCATAGTTTTTCAGCCTCTCCTTCCATCCCGCTTACGACAGGGCGGCGATCTGCTGCGCGGCCTGCTGGTTGACCCTGTCTAAAATCTGCAGCGCCGTGCTGCACGCCTGGAACGCGCGCTGCGCCTCCATCACAAGGGTATATTCCCGGTTCATATCAACATTGGAGCGCTCCAACTGTCCCTGGAACAGTTCGGCCTGCTCTGCCTGCGCGCCCTCGGCCCCTTCAGCAAGCTGGAACAGCGAGTTCCCCACACGCTCCAACTCCTCCCCTTCGCCGGGGACGATCAGGTCGATGGTATCCAGATACTGGCCGTTCTCAGCATACACCGCGCCGTTCGCGTCGATCGTAATGGTAGAGCGCGCCACCATCAGATCGCCCGTGCGCCCTTGCACACGGCCCACGCCACGCAGGACAAGGTATCCTTCCTCGTCAATATCGAAATTGCCGTTGCGTGTTAAGTAATACTGGCCGTCCTCCAAGAGGGCATCGTCAGCGTCATCCGCATTGGTGGCGTCTCCGTCCGCGTCGTCCACATTAACATTGGTGGCGCGGATACGGAAAAAGCCTTCGCCGTTAATCGCGACATCCAGCGCGCGTTCCGTCTGCACCAGCGAGTCACTGTCAAAGCGCGTCGGCACTTCCGATATGACGCTGATGGGGACCGATTTGCCAATGACCTCCGCTTTCCGATTCTCCACGCGCAAAAGCTGTTCCTCAAACGTCGTGCCCACAAGGCGCGTCGCCTTATAGCCCGGCGTGTTGGCGTTTACCATATTGTTCGACAGCACGTCGATGGCGCGCTCCTGCATCAAAACGCCGGAAGCGATCGTATAAAAACCCTGATACATGGTGTCTCATCCTTTCCGTTTTGGCGATAGCGTTTGCGGATGCCGCAAGAACATTGTATACCAATTTGGTGTTGCGGTCAAGACCTTTTGTGGGAGCCGCCCCAGAGGCTCCGCCTCTGGACTCCGCCAAAGGGGCGCGGCCCCTTTGGAAACCCATCCTGTCAGCCGTTCCTGTAGTCGCTGAGCGCGGCGCGCAGGCGCTGTACGGCGCTTTTTTTGATGAGGCAGATGCGCTGTTCACTCACGCCCATCACCTCGCCAATCTCCCGCAGTTTCAGATGCTCGAAATAGTACAGGGAAATGACGGTGCGCTCCTGCCCCTGTAAATTGTCGATGGCGCGGGCCAGCGCCTTGCGCAGTTCGCTGTTGTCTAAAAGGGCGATCGGGTCGTCCTCGTCCA
Source organism: uncultured Clostridia bacterium (assembly GCA_947381875.1). Taxonomy (GTDB): domain Bacteria; phylum Bacillota; class Clostridia; order Oscillospirales; family Ruminococcaceae; genus Ruthenibacterium. The sequence goes on from CANCXY010000001.1 coordinate 28,704, forward strand.
CTACGTCGCTGTATTCAAGCTGCTGCTGTGAGAGGAAGTCGGAATCCGCCCCGGCGGCGTAATCGCCCGCCAGCTCGGCCATGCGTTTGAGCAGCTCCTCAAACGAAATGCCCAGATAAGCCGCGATCTCTTTTTTGGTGGGGTACCGACCCAGTGTCATTGCCAATTTGTTCTGCGCCTCGGCGATCTGTATCTCGTTGCGGCGCATGCGTCTTGGCAGGTGGTCCTGCTTGCGCACATAGTCGATGACCGCGCTGCGCACCTTCGTAAACAGGTAGGCCGTCAGGTTGACTTCGCTCTCGAAATCGTACTTTTCCAGGCCCTCTAAAATCGCAATCATGCCCTGGTTGGTGATGTCTGTGGGGGTCGCGAAGCGGTAATAGGTTGTGTACAGATTGGACGCCACCGATTCGGCAATGCTGGCGTAGCGCATGGCAATTTCATTGCGCAGCTCTGTGGAACGGTCGGCCCTGTACATTTCCAGTAGCGTTTCCACAGGTAGCGGCTCCCGCTCCGGTGGTCCTGATCGGACTGCCAAACTTCACCATCCCCCTTCCCGCGGCCGGCAGCGCCAGGCCGCTTGATTCATCCTGCTATGCAGCAAACATATAAATCCTGCTGTTTTTCCCCGCCGGAGGCGGGGAAAAACAGCAAAGCAATTCCCCAGATTATGCGGCGGAAATATTGCCCAATGCCTGTATTTTGATATCGGTGTCGATCTCGTTGAACGAAAGGATCGTCACGCGCATGCTGAACTGATCCAACAGCCGTTTGTAGTACAGGCGCACGATCGGAGAAGTGAGGATGATCGGCGTCTGCACTAAGTCGCGGATCTTGTCGACCTCGCGGGTGGTCGCGCCAATGATATCCTGTATCTGTTTCGGTTCCAGCGCCAGATACGAACCGTTCTCCACCTTCTTCACGGACCCCATGATCGTGTTTTCGATCTCGGCGTCCAGGCTGATGACTTTCATCTGGCCCGAATCGGCAAAACGGTGTGTGATTGTGCGTTTGAGCGCCTGCCGCACATGCTCGGTGAGCATATCCATGTCTTTGACGGTGGGCGCGTAGTCGGCCAGCGTCTCTAAAATCGTGTCCATATCGCGCACTGGCACGCCCTCGCGCAGAAGGTTGCACAAGATCTTTTGCAGCGTGCCCACGGAGACGATAGCCGGGACCGTATCGTTGACAAGCGCCTCGCTGGTCTTGCGCAGGTTCGCCAGCATATTGTTGACTTCCTGCCGGTTCAACAGCTCGTGCGCGTGCGCCTTGATGACCTCGGAGAGGTGCGTAATCATCACGCTGGACGCGTCGATCAGCGTATAGCCCGCCATTTCGGCCTGCACGCGTTTGTCCTCGCTGATCCACTTCGCCGGGATGCCGAACGCGGGATCTACGGTGTCGATGCCATCTACCGTGCGGTCGCCGCCCTCTGGCAGCAGCGCCAGGTAGTGGTCGACCAGCACCTCGCCCATCGCCACCTGCTCACCCTTGATATTGATGACATACTGGTTCGGGTTCAGCAGGCCGCTGTCCTTCACGCGCACCGACGGGAACACAAGGCCCATTTCAGAGGCAAACTGTTTGCGGAACATGACAACGCGGTCCATGAAATTGCCGCCGCTGTTCTCGTCAATCAACGGGATCAGGCTGTAGCCGAATTCCATCGAAACGGGATCGACTTTGAGCAGGCCATACACATTGTCGATATTGCGGTAGAACGCCGCCTCGCTCGTGACCTCCTCGGTGACAGTGGGGCCTTCGGGGCCTGCCGCGGCTGCTGCCGCCTGCTGCTTCGTCTGCCCGCTGCGCAGGAGGATGATGCCCAGTACCATCAGGATAACCGACATCGTGAGGACCTGCGCGGCCGGGAAACCGATGAACAGCAGCATGGCCATGGCGAGTGATGCCATAATCAGCACCAGCGGCTGGGAGAGGAACTGGTGCGCGACATCCTCGTTGAGGTTGTTCTCCGAAGCGGAGCGCGTGACAAGCATACCAGTCGCCACCGAAATGAGCAGCGCCGGGATCTGGCTCATCAGGCCGTCGCCGACCGTAGCGGTGGAATAAATCTGCATGATCTCGTTGAAGGTGCCCTCGCCGTTGATCATGCCGATAATGACGCCGCCGATCAGGTTGATAAACGTGGTGACAAGCGACATGATGGCGTCACCCTTCACGAACTTCGTAGCACCATCCATGGAGCCGAAGAAGTCCGCCTCGCGCTGGATCTTGGAGCGGCGGGTGCGCGCGGTCTCCTCGTCAATCAGGCCGGAGCTGAGGTCGGCGTCAATCGCCATCTGCTTGCCGGGCATGGCGTCCAGCGTGAAGCGGGCGGATACCTCGGCCACGCGCTCGGAGCCTTTGGTAATGACGAGGAACTGCACCAGTACAATGATGAGGAAGATAATCAGGCCCACCACAACATTGCCCTGGATCACGAACTGGCCGAACGTCGCAATGACCTGGCCCGCGTCGCCGTGGTTCGTCAGGATCTTGCGCGTCGACGACACGTTCAGCGCGAGGCGGAACAGCGTCGTGATCAAAAGCAGCGAGGGGAACACCGAAAATTCCAGCGCTTCCCGGATATACATCGTCGTAAGCAGGATGACAAACGACAATGTGAGGTTTGTGATGAACATAAAGTCCAGCACAGCGGTGGGCAGCGGGATAATCAATAAGAAAATGACGCCCACGACCATCGCCGAAACAACGTTATTGAACAGCTTCAAATCAGTTCAGTTCCTTTTTCTTCAGGTTATATACGAATGCCAGCACCTCAGCCACGGGCTGATAGAACTGGTCCGGTATTTCCGCATTCAATTCAACGTTCTCATACAGCCCGCGCGCCAGGGGCTTGTTTTCCATCGTGACGATATCGTGCTTTTCGGCAATGGCAACAATGCGCAGCGCCAAACTGTCCATGCCTTTCGCAATCACGACCGGGGCGCGGTTGTGTTCCGGGTCGTATTGCAGCGCCACAGCGAAGTGCGTCGGGTTGCGGATGACGACATCGGCGTTGGGCACGTTCTGCATCATACGGCGGCGCGCCATGGCGTTCTGCTTCTCGCGGATCTTGCCCTTCACCTGCGGGTCGCCTTCGGTCTGTTTGTATTCTTCCTTAATCTCCTGCTTGCTCATGCGCAGGTTTTTTTCATATTCCCACCATTGGTACAGATAATCGGCGGCGGCCACAAAAACCATGATGATGGCGACCGTTTTCACAATGCCCATCATCATGCTGCCCGCCGTGACAAGCGCCTGCTGGATCGTCATATCCATCAGCATGGGGATCGTGGCAATCTCGTCTTTCAGCGAGTTCCAGATCACAATGCCTAAGATCACGATCTTCAAAATGGATTTCAACAGCTCCACCAGCCCGCGCAGGGAAAACAGGCGCTTAAACCCCTGGAGGGGGTTCATCCGGCTGAACTTGGGTTTGAGGAGCTGGAACGAGACAAGGCCGCGCGTCTGCGCGATGGTCGCGATGATGGAGGCCAGGCCGACAATCAGCATCACCGGCAGGATGGTGGACCCGAAGCACAGGCCGACCTTGATAAAGACGGTGCGCGTCTCGGTCAGCGTGACATTTTCCACGCTCGCGCCCAAAGAGATAAATTCGGTGATGGCGTTTTCCAGCCGCGAAAGGATCCACGGCCCCAAAAGCTGTAAGCTGAAAAACACGGCGACCAGCGAAAGCAGCGGGGCCACTTCCGCGCTCTGGAATATATTACCTTTTTTCCGTTCGTCCTGTTTTCGTTTCGGGGTTGCTTTCTCGGTTTTTTCGTCCGCCAAACTGCATCCCCCCTTTGCGGCACATCAAACAGTTCTTGCGGCTTTGTGCGGCGGGAAACAATAGACCCTGCTGTTTTCCCCCGCCTCCGGCGGGGAAAGACGGGCAAAATGGATTCCCGCGCGCGAAACAAGGAAATAGAGGATATCTGCATGCGGCGGTTTTCCGTGTATTTTCCCGCCCGCGGGGCGGGGAAATATACAAAACTACACAAGAAAATAAAGAATATCCTGCATGCGGCGGAACAGCGTGTCGAGGTAATTTGTCAAAAACGTGCCCACCACGGGGGTAAAGGCAAACAGCAGGAAAAGCCCTAACAGGATCTTCAACTGGATGTTGATGACAAATACATTGATCTGTGGGATAAATTTCATCAGAATGCCGATGGAAAATTCCATAATCAGCTCCATCGCCACAAACGGCAGGGAGAGCTGCACCGCGAGGCTGAACGCATAGGAGAACAACTCAAACATGAACTGCGCAACGTTCTGCGTAATCACGCCCTGCCCTGGCGGGATGATGAGGTATGAGGATGTGAACAGCCGGATCAGAATATGGTGGCTGTTCGTCGCGAACAGGTAGAGGATAAAAAACAGGTTGAGGTAGTTGCTGGACACCGACATCTGAATATTGGTGTTGGGGTTGAACGCGCGCGCCATGGAAAGCCCGAAAGCCATATCCATCTGGTCGCCCGCGAAAATAAGCATATAATAGAATACCTGGAACACGCACCCACACACAAAGCCGACCGCCAGCTCCCGGAACAGCGCCCCCACCATCTGTACAGTGGTGTAGCGCGTGAACGGCTCGGCGGAAAGGCCGGGCGCGACAAGCATCGTCAGACTGATTACAAACCCCATACGCGCCGCCGCGGGCACGCCGCGGCGGGAAAGCAGCGGGTTAAACGCCAGCATGCCCGTGAAGCGCACAAACACGAGCATCAGCACGGCCATCTGTTCATACAGCGTTTCAAACATAGGCTACATCAGGGCGAACTGCGTGAACAGGCTGTTGACGTAATCGCCCATTGTCGTCATCATCCACGGCCCTAAGAGCAGCAGCATCAGCGCGATGGCGATCAACTTCGGCACAAAGGTGAGCGTCTGCTCATGGATCTGCGTGGCCGCCTGGAATATCGCGATGATAAGGCCAATCACGATACTGACGATCAGCATGGGCATTGTCAGCTTTAACGCGACAACAAGCGCGCCGCGCAGGATATCCATCACCTGCCCCTGCGTCATGTCCTGCCCCCTCCCTCTCGTATCGCACGGAAATCAATCCTGCTTTCCCCCGCCTTCGGCGGGGGAAAGCATCATGTGTGGAAATCCATCCTGCTTTTCCCTGCCTTCGGCGGGGGAAAGCATCATGTGTGGAAATCCATCCTGCTTTTCCCCGCCCCCGGCGGGGGAAAAGCATCATGTGCGGAAGCCGGCAATCAGGCTGCTGAAAAGCTGCCCCCAGCCATCCACCAGCACGAACAGCATGACCTTGAACGGCAGCGCAATCGTGGTAGGCGGCAGCATCACCATGCCCATAGACATCAGCGCGCTGGACACCACCATGTCGATGATGAGGAACGGGATGAAGATCATAAAGCCTATCGAAAACGCGCGCTTCATCTCGCTGGTGGCAAACGCGGGCACAACGATTGTCATATCCAGCTCCATCAGGTCCTCGTTCGTCGGCGTCTCCACCAGCTCCAGGCCGAACCTGTCCTTCGCAATGCCCAGGAACAGGTTCAGGTCCTCGGTGCGGGTCTCTTTGAGCATAAAGCGCTTGATCGGCACCTCGGCGCGCTCCAAAGCCGTCTCCTGCGTGATTGCGCCGCGCACATACGGGTCGTAGGCATCCTCTTTGATCTCGGTGATGACCGGGCTCATGATAAACAGCGTGAGGAACAGCGCAAGGCCAATCAGCACCTGATTCGGCGGTGACTGCTGCGTCCCCAACGCGCTGCGCACGAACGACAGCACAATGATGATGCGCAGGAAACTTGTCACCATCACCAGGATAGACGGAGCCAGCGCCAGCAGCGCGAGGATGAAGATGGCGTCCAACAGGCCGAACTGCGAGGAATCCCCCGCTTCGCCGGAGCCAAGGTCGACGCTGAAGATCGGCGCAGCACAGGCGACGGAGAGCGCCCCCAGCACAATCGCCGTACAAAGCGCCGCAAGCACGAAACGCCGGGCCTGCTTCTTTAGCTGGGCCTTACGCTCCGTGCGTGTCCGCTCCCTGCTCATTGCCGCCCTCCTTTCCCGCCTTTGAGGCAAACGCGTGTTTGAACACATTCAGGAACGCGCTGTCTCTCCCCGGCTCCCCGTCGCCTGGCGGCAGGCTGGCGGGGTCAAGCTCCTCGATCCTCTCAATGTGCTGGCCTGTAACGCCGATCAGGAACGCCCGATCCGCCGCCTTCACGATGAGGAGCTGCTTATCCGTGCCCAAGCCGACGCGCTCCACTATTTCGATCATCTTCCCCTTGTTCTGTATGGCGTAGCCGCGGCCAAGCAGCCGCACCGACCACGCCGCCAGCACAAGGACCAGAATGAACATTGCGAAAGCGCCGACCAGGGACAGGATGTCTCCCGGCTGCATGGAAAATCAGCCCAGGATGGTGGATACGGTCTTGAGCAGGCGATCGGGCTTGAAGGGCTTTACGATAAAGTCGAGCGCGCCCAAGTTGATGGCCTCAATCACCATCGCCTCCTGGCCCATGGCCGAACACATAACGACCTTCGCCGTCGCGTCGATTTCCTTGATGGCCTTCAGCGCCTGCAATCCGTCCATCTCCGGCATCGTGATATCCATGATAACAAGGTCCGGGCGCTCCGCGTTGAACTTCTCCACCGCCTGGATGCCATTGCCCGCGTCGCACAGGTTGGTGTACCCAGCCTTTTTCAGCGTGTTCTGCACTGTTGTACGCATAAATACCGCATCGTCCACTACCAGAATCTTTTTGTCCATAAAAAACTACTCCTTTATGTTTGGATGGAATGGGCGTCAATGGGGGCCGCTGGGATATTTCCATGTGTTTCCCCACCCGGCGGGACGGAGACACACACAAAAACTTCCGCTTCGGCACTCCCCTTATTTATCTTCAAGTAAGCCTCCGCTTACGGGGGTACGGTCAAATATTTTCCTCTTTCAAGCTGTCCATCAGCTCTTTCGTGCCGACAATCTCGGTAATGCGCACACCGAAGTTGTCGTCGATTACCACCACGTCGCCATGCGCCAGCAGCCGACCGTTCACCATAATATCTACGGGCGCGCCCGCCTGTTTATCCAGCTCTATGACAGTGCCCTGCCCAAACTCGACAATATCCTTGATCTTGCGCTTCGTTTTGCCAATCTGCACCGCCACGTCCAGGTTCACGCCGAGCAGCAGATCCATATTGCCGCCCTGCGGCCCCGGCATTACCTGCGGGGTATAGGTCGGGAACTGGGTATTCTTGATGGTGATGGGCTGCTGGTCGCTGTAGGGCGCCATGCCGGGCTGCGGGTACATATAGGGGTTCGGCGCATACTGCGGCATATAGCCGCCGTTCGGATATCCCGGCATCTGCGCGGCCTGCGGGTATTGCGGCATACCGGGGTACTGCGGCATCTGGCCGGGCATCCCCTGCTGGGGCATCTGGCCCATCTGGCCCGGCATGCCCTGCTGGGGCATCTGGCCCATCTGACCCGGCATCCCCTGCTGCGGCATCTGCGTCATAGGCTGCTGTGCCGCCTGCTGTGCGGCCGCCATCTGCTGCGAAGCCGCAGCCTGCGCGGCGGCGGCCTGCTGCTGGATGAGGCGGTCGGTCTCCGACTGGCTCATCACGCCGCCTGTGCCTGCCGCCGAAGGGGCGGGCGCGGAAGGCTGCGGGGCGGGCGCCGGCATGGGCGCGGGGGCCGGGGCCGGCTCGTTCTCCTCAATCGCGCCGATCTGGTCTTCCGTCTGCGAGGTGACGCGCGAGACGATCTCCTTTGCCAGCGCAATGGGCAGCACACTGGCAAAATCGCTGGACATGACGCCCACGATATCCAGCTTAAAGGTGATGGAGACAATCTCCTCCTCGTCCGTCACGCCAATGGCGTCCTGGTACTCGTGCTCGGAGGAGACGATCTTGGCCTCCGGGGTGGAAATATTCACCACCATGCCGAGGAACTCGGAAAGCGCCGTCGCGGAGGAGCCCATCATCTGGTTCATCACTTCGCACGCAGCGCTCATGCTCAGCTCGTCAAATTCAAAGTCATCCGTCGGCTCGTCCTCGTTGCCCATCAGCAGGCCGAGGATGATCTGCATATCGCGCTGACGGAACACCATCACGTTTGTACCCGAAAGGCCCTCGACATAGCTGATGGAAACCAGCATCGCCGGTTCCATAGCGGCATAGTCGAGGCTGTCGAATTTTTTCTGCGTTACGCTTGGCGTTGAGATGATCACCTGTTTATCCAGCAGATTGGAAACCGCCGTGGCCGCGGAGCCCATGCTGATGTTCATGATCTCGCCAATGGTATCAAGCTCCATGCTACTAAGGTTTTCCCGCTGATTGTTGTCCATTGCTCATCATCTCCGTTTGCTCTACAATATGGTTCAATTTGATCGCTTTCCGTTTCTTTGTCTCGCCAAGTTTCGCTGTAAACCACTCGGTATTGTCTATATACACGCCGAGATCGCTGTCCACATGCTTGCGCAGCGGGATCACGTCCATTGGCTGAAGATTCAATATCTCGCCGAGCGGCATGGTGAACTGGTCGAATACGACGGTCATTTCCAAATCGGATTCGCAGACGTTTTCCAGGATCATCTGCTTTTTCATTCTTTCCTGGTCGGGGTCCTGCTGCTTCTTCGCTTTGGCGAACTTCCGGCTGAAGCGGTCCACCGTCTGTTCCAACAGCTCGGCGGGGATGCAGATGCTGAAGGTATTGGTGGTGCCCGCGATGCGGATGTTCATCATGGTAATCACAACGATATCTTCCGGCGCGAAAAGCTGCAGCAGGCGGGGGTTGGTTTCAATGTTTTCCAGCCGGAAATCAATGTTAAAGGTATTTTTCCACACATCGTCGACGCGACGTGCCACCTGGTTGAGTACGTTCTGTAAAATTGCTATCTCGATATCGGTAAAGCCGCGCTCAGGGGCAGGGCTGTTGCCTGGACCGCCCAGCAGGCGGTCGAAAAGCTGAAAGCTGAGCGATGAGGTAAGGTCGATCATCAGCGTGGTGTCATCGCATTCGTTTGTGGTGGAGCTGACACTCAGCAGCCCCAACATGGTATTGTCCGGCAGCGAGTTGCCGTATTCATAAAAGCGCTGCTCCTCGGCAGCGGCGGCGTCTATCTCACAGGGGATGCGCAGCACGCTGGAAAAATACGAGGCAAGCACGCGCGCCAGCGTCTCCTGCAAACCGTCCAGCGCCTTGAGCTGTTCCTTTGTAAATTTACGGGGAGCGCGGAAGTCGTATTCTTTCAGCTTCTGCGTGGGCTTTTCAGCTACGTCCGTGCCCCCTGTCGCCATCCTGTTGAGAAGTGCGTCAATCTGGCTTTGTGATAATTTCTCGGCCACCTGTACTCTCCTCCCGTACTCTGTTTTCCGGGAAGTGCCCAAGCCGCAAGGGTGCTCCCCGTGCGTTTCCCCGCCCGCCGGGTGGGGAAACGCTCAAAGACCCCTTGCTCCGGCCACTCCCGTCTTCCGCCGTCATTCTCCGGCCCCGGAACTGCCCGCGTCGGGCGGCGGCGCCTGCATGCTTGTGCTGGAACTGTCCTGCCCTGCCGCGCTGGAACTGCCGGACGCACCGCCGTCCCCCGCGCTGCCGGAACCTCCGCTGTCCCCGGCTCCGCTTTCATCCTCCGGCTGTGGCGCAGCAGAGCTGGTGGAATCATCCGGCAGGACGGCGGAATTGCTGCTGGACGCGCCCTGGTCCTCGTCATCTTCCGGGGCGCTGGATGAATCGGGTTCAACCGTGCCTGTCGATTTATTAAACTTCTCCGGGTCAAGCAGATCCTCAATACTGTCCATCTTATCCTTGCCCTCGAACGGCTCGGCGGTGAACAGGCCGGAAACAGCCTGCGCCAGTTCGGGGGATTCCGCAAGGGGCGAATCATTGCTGATAATCACCAGCTCGACGCGCCGGTTATGTTCGCGCCCGCTGCTTTCGTCGTTGGTGTCGATAGGGTAATTCTTGCCAAAGGCGATGGGCCGCAGGAGTTTGGGCGCTATCTCGTTTTCTTCTTCAAAATACTGCGCCACCACCGCCGCACGTTCGGCGCTGAGCAGCCAGTCGGAAACGCCGTAGTTATCGGAGTTGACGGAGGCCGTGTGCCCGCTGATGCTGATAAGCCAGATCTGGTCCTCCAGCGTTTTCAGGCTCTGGCCCAGAAAGTCGAGGTTAGGGCGGGCCTCCTCGGTAAGCTGGTAGCTGTCCGGGCGGAAGAACAGGCTGTTCTGGTAGCGCACATACACCACGCCCTCGCCCTGTGCCAGCTCGATGGAGTCCTGCATATTATTTTCTTCCACGAATTCTTCCAGATACTCGAACAGGTTCTCAAATTCCAGCGGCGGTTCCTCGGTCGGGTCGGTGCCCGCGCCGTCCTGCATCTCATTGCCGGGCACCATATGGTCGCCCTTTTCGGAGGAAGGCGTCAGAACCACCTGCGCGGTATCCTCGCCGGGGTTGGAGAACGCCTTGACGAACGCCTCCCACTTCTCACTGTTCACCGAAGACATACTGTAAAGCAGAACAAAGAAGCAAAGCAGCAGCGTGACCATATCGCCATATGTGTCTTTCCAACCGTCGTTTCTGTCTTCTTCCTGTGCCCTTCTTGCCATAATACCCACCTCCCTATGGGGCTGCCATCCAGGGGCTGTGCCCCTGGACCCCGCCGGGCTGCCGCCCGGACCTGCCCAGAGGCCCTGCCTCTGGACTCCGCCAAAGGGGCACAGCCCCTTTGGAAACCCATCTCATTCCATGTTGATTGTGTTCGTGCCGGGTTTACTTTGCGTCACCGCCGCCGCCTTCGCCGCGGCCGCCCTTGCCAGCCGATTTTTTCACGATATAGCCCGGAATGAGCTGCTCTAACTTCTCACGCAGGAAACGCGGCGCGTCGCCCGCTTGGATGCCCTCGATGCCCTCTTTTACGATCATCTTGCATAAGTATTCTTCCTCGTGGCGTATTTTCAGCTTGCTGGAAATAGGGGTGAAAATGCCGTTCGCGAGGATGGAGCCGTAGAACGTGGTGACAAGCGCCAAGGCCATAGCCGGGGCGATGGCGTCCGGGTCGTCTAACTGTTTCAACATGTTGATAAGGCCCATCAGTGTACCGATCATACCGAACGCCGGGCCGTAGCCCGCGGCCTTGTCGTAGAACGCGCGGTCCTGGCCGTGGCGGTCGTCCAGATAATCCAGCTCCGCCTGTAAAATTTCTTTTACCTTCTCCGCGTCCACCGCGTCGACGACAAGCATCATGCCGTTTTTGAGGAACTCGTCTTTTGTCTCCTCTAACTTCGCTTCCAGAGAAAGCAGGCCGTTGGAACGGGCCTCCTCGGCCAGGTCAACGATCTCATCAATGTATTTCTGGGGGTTGTACTTCGTGGGCAGGAATACAATTTTCAAATGGCGCGGGATCTTCGCAACCGCTTTGGCGGGGAAAGATACCATCATGGCTGTGACAACGCCGCCCAGCGTAACGGCAAGGCTGCTGGGGTCCCAGAAGTTTTGGAGGTTGGCGAACTTGATAAATTCGCCCGTGGCGAGGCCGTCTTTGTCGAATACGATGCCGAATACGACCAGAGCAATCATTAAAACCCAGCCGAGAATACTCATTATATCCATAAGTGCGTAACCATCCTTCCGCCATGCGCAGCTTAATCAAAATCTGGCCCCGGTTCCGGGTCGGGGTTGAAGATGCGCCGTTTATAGTTTACTGTCCGCTGGATCACTTCGTCCCTCGATTCGCGCACGATATGCAGCGCGCCGTTGGTGAGCATGATCGTTGTGTCCGGGTTCGATGTGATCGTCTCGATCAGGTCGCAGTTCAGCGCAAATTCCACGCCGCGCAGATTCGTAAGAACGATCAATGATATCATCTCCTTATCCATAGTCTTGGACAAACGGACATGCCGGGGCACATCCGCTTGTCCAAGACGGCGAGCAGCCTCGCCGCCCTGTCTGGACTTCCCCCCGCGAAGGGGGGAAGAAACGCTTATTTGCTTATTATACCACTATCGTTTGAGATTTACCAGCTCTTCCAGCATGGTATCTGAAACGGTGATGATGCGGGCGTTGGCCTGGTAGCCGCGCTGGGTGACGATCATATCCGAGAATTCCTGCGAGAGGTCGACGTTCGACATTTCGAGCGAGGAACTCTTGATGGCGCCCGTGCCGTCCTCGCCGGGGATGGCCAGATTGGGATTGCCGGAGTTCGCGGTCGGTGTGTAGTAGCTGTTGCCGGACTGCATGAGGCCCTGCGGGTTCACGAAGTTCGCAAGGTCGATGCGGCCAAGCACAAGGCGGCCATGTACAGCGTGGGAACCGATGATGGTGCCGTCCGGGTTGAAAGCGATGCCGGTCAGGTTCTCATACGACTGCGGCCCGCCCTCGGTGCCGCCGGAGAGCGTCCAGGTCTGCTTGCCGAGGCCGATGGCTTTTGTCGTGACGCTGGGGGTGAGTTCAATGGGCTTAGTGGCAGTTGTTGTTGCATCAGTAGGAGCCTTATTATCATTTATAAGCTTCTGAATGGATGCTGATGAGATTTTAAGACCCATCGTATCCGTAGCGCTTACATTCGTACCGTCTGCGCTCAGTTTGAGTATTGTGCCATTATCCTGAATCGCCTGCGTCAATTCTATTTCTTGCGATACATACTTCGTTGGTGCTGTTGCCCCATCCTTTGCTGTGCCCGTAACTGTTACCTCAATTTTCAGTTTTGCAGGGCTGGCCGGTGTGGTTGTGGTGGCACTGGTATATGTAACCTTCATGCCGCCAACATTGATTTTCGTACCCGGCTTAAACTTCTCACCAAATGTTTCCCCAAACTGGTCTATAAAGGACACCCCTTTCCAGAAGGCATCTGCTTTATCGTCAAGCACATCTGAAACAAAGGGGACACTGGAGGATCCATAAGTGGTTTTTATACGGCTACTGCAAATCTCTGCACCGGTTAAACCGCCTTCTTGAATCTGATTAAAACTGACTTCATTCTGCCCTGTTGTATCATACAGCTTGAATGTAAAATCTCCGCCGCCAAACGCGCCGCCATTGGCAAGGGTTATTTGCTCGTTGACCGCCTTTTCCAGTTCAGATATATCTGTAAAGGTTTCGTTTTCATTCAAGCGGACAGTAATATTGCTGCTGCCGCTCTCCATAATCACTTCCACTTTCTCGCCTGCAAAGAACGGCTCCCCCGTACTCTTGTTCTTGCTGGAAGAGAATGTGAAGCTGACGTTGCCCAGCGTATTCTGTTCACCGGCTTTAATGAGCAGTTTTCTGCCCAATAAGTCTGCTTCAATGGTACCATATGCAGGCTCCACCGGGTCAACATTGATTTTAATAATGGAACTGCCCGGCGACGTGCTGTCAAGCCGCCCGCTGGTGGCCGTAGTACCGAGGACAAAGTTACCGTTGCCGTCAACCACACAGCCATTGGTATCAATGTTGAGCATACCGGCCTTGGTGTAATAGATATTGCCGTCTGGGTCCTGTACCTGGAAGAAGCCGTCGCCCGTGATGGCAAGGTCAAGCGTGTTGCCTGTGTTCGTCATGGCGGACTGACCCATCTGCAAGTCGACGCTGGCAAGCTGTGTGCCATAGCCAATCTGGGACGGGTTGATACCGCCGCGGGTAGATGTACCAGCCGAAGCGCCGCGGATTTGCTGCGCGTAGATATCGCGGAAGGTGGCGCGGCTGGATTTGAAGCCGTAGGTGTTTACGTTCGCAATGTTATTGCCGATAACGTCCAGGCGCGACATGTGGGTTTTCAGGCCCGCCACGCCGGAGTATAATGCACGCATCATAACAGGTTTCTCTCCTTTTCTCATAAAAGGGACCGTCCAGCGCCCTCAGTCGGTCGGGCGCCGGAATGACCTCCTGTCAGGTCCGGTCACACAATAACGGTCCCATCAATGTTCGTAATAGCCCGCCCGCGCAGGCCGGAAAGGCTTGTAATCACTTTCCCCGCGTCGGCGTTCACAACAAACGCGCTGTCGTCCAGCAGGATCAGCGTATTGGTAAGCCCCTTTTCCCGCGCGATGCGCAGGCCCTCGTCGAGGCGTGCAAGCCCGTTCGGAGGCAAGTGGATGTCCCGCTGTTCCAGCCGTGTAGCGGCGTGTTTGGAAAAGGTCAGCCCGCTGTCCGTGCTGCTGAGACCCTCTAAAATTTCCCGAAAGCTCAGGCCCGTTTCCGTACCCGCCGCAGCCGGGGCCTGCGGCTTTGTGCCGATGGCGGGCGCCGTGCCGGTGCGGATGGGTGTAGCCAATCGGCTTTGGAGCAAAATATCGTCCATGTTCGCCCCTCATTTCGTACAAGTAGTGGTTTGCTTATGCGGTCTCTGTTCCCTCGGCGTCGTCGGGACCGGCGTTTTCGTCTTTCCCGTCGCCTGTGTCGGTACCGGTGTTGGTGTCGTTCTTGTCGTCCGCCTCACTGGCCGCGCCAAGCTCCATGATCTGCGAAAGCGAGAACTTTTCGCCGTTCACATAGATGGAATAGTCGTTATCGGCCAGGATGATGCGTTCTACCTTGCCCGTCTCCTTTACCACGTTGCCGGAAACGTTGAATTTCGCGCATGTGACGGTCTGGCCCACGAGGGAAAGCATGTAGTTATTTTTCATGTTGGCCGTCATGTCGCTCATGCCCTGCATCATGGAGAACTGCGCCATCTGGGTGACGAACTGGGTGTCGTCCACGGGGTTCATGAAGTCCTGGCTGGTGAGCTGCGCGACCATAATCTTCAAAAAGCCGTCCATATCCAGGGCGTTTGTGCCGTCCTCGTCTACCACCATGTTCCAGTTCTGGGGTTTTTTCGTGCCGGTGGTCTCGTCGGTTTTATTGGTGCCGTACTTGGTTTCCTCTAAGTAGTCGCGGTAACTGTCGTAGCCGGAGCTGAAAAAATCGACAGAAGATGCCATACAGTGTTTCTCCTTTCTTTACGGGATTTTGTACCTGTGAAATGAACAAAGCGTCAAATCAGAAGGTTTACGTTGGTGTCGTCGGGCGCTTCCTGTACCTCGTCCACGGCGTCGATGGCGGCTTCAAAGCCATTGCCGCGGTTCCGGCGGCTGCGGGAAGATGTGCCGGACTGCTGCCCATCGTTGTTCTGCCACGCGAACTGCTGGCGGCCCGCCTGGTCGTCCGCAAGGGCCGCACCGGCGGCGTAGGACTGATCCGCGGGCTGCACGGTGACAATCTCCTGCACCTGTGCGCGCAGGGGGCGCAGTGCGTTCTGCAATACAGCCACGTCGTTGGCAATCATCCTGCCGACGGACGCGCTTGTGGTGACGATGCGCAGAGCGATTTCGTTCTTTTCCTCGGTGAACTTCACCATAATCTCGCCCATGCCCTCTGGTTTCAGCCGCACGGTAAATTCATTTTTGCCCTGCTTCACATTGTCTAAAATGCCTGTTTTGAGCTGCTCGGCGATGTTGTTGATGTCGGCTGTCTGCTCGCGCTGCGCGGCGGGGTCGACTGCATACTGCCGGTTGTTGACAGCCTGCTGCAACGCCTCAATGTCCAGCGGCTGCGTTTTTTCGCCGCCGGCGTTCTGCTTTGTGCCCAATGTCTCGCGCACGCTCCGCACGGCGGACTGCGCGCGCATCTGCTCCATCAGCGCGTCGGCCTCGGTTTTCATGGCGCGGGTTTCGAGTGTTGGGGCCGTCCTTTCGGGCACAAGCTCGGAGAAATAGGCGTCCCATTCCGCGTCCACGTCCGTGAGGCGGTCGGCGAAAGTATCCGCGCGGGCCTGGTCGAACGCGTCGGCCAGCATTTGGGCGCTCTCCGGGGAACTGGCCTGCTGCATCAGCACATACTGCACGAGGGAGGCCATATCCATGCCGCCCATGCCTCCCGCCGAAACGGACTGCATCGACTGCACAAGCTCCTCATACTGCTGCATCAGCTCCGGGTTGATGGTCTGCAAGCCGAACAGAGAACCCGCCAGCAGCTCCATCGCCTGCACGTTTGGTTCATCCTTCTTCGTGCCCTGTCCATCCAGGATCCCGGCGATCAGCTCGTCGGCATTCTGCGATTGCAGGCTGCTTGTGTCCCCCATCATCTGCGCAAACAGCGCGGCGAATATCCCGTCCAAGCCGTCGCCCATCTGTGTGCCGGCCATATTGCCGGAGAGCTGCGCGGTGCGCATCTGGACAAGATCGCCCACTGTAAATGCTGCATCCACAGGTTTCACCTCCTTTAAGTAAGATATTTATGTTGAACCCTTCCGGGTTTCAACCATTGTTGGGCTGCCGCCCAGGGGCGCTGCCCCTGGACCCCGCCGGGCGCTGCCCGGACCCGCCAGAGGCCCTGCCTCTGGACTCTGCCAAAGGGGCGCAGCCCCTTTGGAAACCCATCTTGTCCCGGATGGTTTCCGCGCTCTATTATACAGCGCTGCGGCGGGTAACGTTCGTGACAATCATATCTTCTATGCGGGCGGCTTCGGCTTTTTTCTCCGTCTCGCGGTAGATTTCAAGCTGCCGTTCCTCGATCTTCTCGAATTTGGAGACTTCGCGCGACGCCTCGACCACGACGAGGGTTTGTTTTTCAATGTTCTTCTGGATATCGGCGCGCTTTTTGGCAAGGTCCTCTAATTGCAGACGGATATTGGAGCGGCGCGCGTTGAAGCCCATCAGTTCCGCGATGGTAATGCCTGTGGCCTGTGCGTCGCGCATTTCCATGGCGATATCGCACGAGGCGCGGTTGAGCGCGGCGATTTCATCTTCCAACTGCCGCCTGCGCCCCTGGAGCTGGCCCAAGCGGTTCTTTTCCGCGTCCAGTACATTCTGTTTCAGGTCCAAAATCTTCTGCATGGAAAACTGGAACTTTTTCACGGGGCGCTCTTTCCTTTCCTATGTAGAATCAATTACGCGACGATCTGTGCCATGCGTGCAAGGGTATCTTCAAAATCGGTCTTTTCGCCCACGGGCTGCTGCAACATCTGGTTGATGGCGTCGATATGGCGTATCGCCTCATCGAGGCGCGGGTTCGTGCCCGATTTGTACGCGCCGATGGAGATAAGGTCCTGGTTCTCCTCGTAAACGGCCATCATGTTCCGTATCTTCGCGGCGGCTTTCTGGTGGTCCTGCCCGGCGATGGTACTCATCAGACGGCTGACGCTCGCCAGCACGTCGATTGCGGGGTAATGGTTGCGCATTGCCACCTTGCGTGACAGGATAATATGCCCGTCTACAATACCGCGGACGGTATCGGAAATCGGCTCGTTGGTATCGTCGCCCTCCACAAGCACCGTATAAATGCCGGTGATGGACCCGCGCTCAAAGTTCCCCGAACGTTCCAGCAGCTTTGGCAATACCGCGTAGATGGACGGCGTATAGCCGCGCGCGACGGGCAATTCCCCGGTACTCAACCCGATTTCCCGCTGCGCCATACAGTAGCGCGTGAGGGAATCCATCATCAACAATACATCTTTTCCCTGGTCACGGAAATACTCGGCAACGGTGGTCGCTGTGAGGGCGCATTTGGAACGCATCATGGCCGACTGGTCGGATGTCGCGACCACAAGCACCGTGCGCTTCACGCCTTCAGGGCCAAGATCCCGGTTGATAAACTCGACCACCTCGCGCCCGCGTTCGCCGACGAGTGCAATCACATTCACATCGGCTTTGATGTTGCGCGCAATCATGCCCATCAGCGTACTTTTCCCGACGCCGCTGCCCGCGAAAATGCCCATACGCTGTCCCTTGCCAATCGTGAGCAGCCCGTCAATGACGCGCACGCCAATTTAAATCACCTGGTCAATGGGAGGGCGGTCCATCGGGTTGGAGTGCCCCCCATTGATGGGGTACCGCACGCCCATCCCCAGCGGCGGCCCGCCGTCGATGGGGTTCCCCAGCGCGTCGACCGTCCGTCCAATGAGCGCGTCGCTGATAGGAATGGTAAGTTTCTGGTTCGTATTCGTCACAACGTTCCCATACCCAATGCCCTCCACATCCTGATAGGGCATCAAAACAGTAACGTCTTTCTTAATACCGATTACTTCCGCCAAAACATTCTCATGCGAATTTAACTGAATATTGCAAATATCGCCCACATTGCAGGTCAGGCCGGTGGCCTCTACAGTCATCCCAACGCTGGACCGTATCTTCCCATGCGTGGAATATAGGCTCCCCATCCGCATAGCCCGGCGCAGGTCCGCCGTGCGGTTCTCTCGTGTAAGTACAGCAGGCATACACCAAGCCTCCTTCCCTGCCTGTATGTGCGCGGAAACGTAAACCATGATTGGGTGCGCGGCAATGAAATTGCCGCGCGTGATGGGATTCCAAAGGGGCTGCGCCCCTTTGGCGGAGTCCAGAGGCAGCGCCTCTGGCAGGATTCCAAAGGGCAGCGCCCTTTGGGCAGGTCCGGGCGGCAGCCCGGTGACGCCTCAGGATGAGGCGTCGGGGTTCTGCATGCGCATGAGTTCGCGCAGGTTGCCGAGCTGGGTGGCGATGGAGGCGTCTGTTACGCCGGTGGAGGTCTGCACCACGCAGGTGCCTTTGGGGGCCTCGACGGCGGAAAGCTCAATTTGGCGCTTTTCCAGGTACTCGGCATAGTCCTCCTGAAGGAACTGCACGAGGCCCGGCAGCTCCTCCGATACCTCTATCGTGATCCAGTCGTCGGTGCGGACGGAACCTACCGCTTGCAGGAGGAGATCGGCCATTTCTTTGGGATCCATTTCTATTTTATGAGCCATGATCTTTTCCGCTACGCTCAGGGAAAGTTCCTCTAATTCGCGGTTGTAATCGGCAAAGAAACGCTGCTGACGTTCGGACATCTCCTTCAATATCTGGTCGACGCGCGTCAGGCGCTGGGCTATTTGCTCCGATTTCTGGCTCAGCGCCGTGTTGTAGCCCTCCTGCTGCGCCGCCGTGCGCATAGCTTCGGCCTTTTCCTGCGCGGCACGGGTGATTTTCTCCGCCTCGGCGTTCGCGGTGCGCAGGATGCGGTGGGAAAGCTCCTCCGATTCCTGCCGCGCGGCCTCGCGGGCTTCGGCGGCTTCCTTGTCCTCCCTCGCCCAGCGGGCCTTGCGCGCCGCTTCCTCCCGCTGGATGGCGTCTTCCTCGTCGTTGTGCGGCTTGGGGTGGTCCTCTGGTGTGACGCGGAACACATCGTCAGGAGGGGCAAAGACGACCTTTCTGTACAACGTGTTCAAACGATGGCGTCCTCCTCTCCTCTTGCGATGACGAGCTGGCCTTCCGATTCGAGGCGCGTGATGGTCTCGACAATCTTCTGCTGCGCTTCTTCCACGTCGCGCATGCGCACGTTGTTGAGGTACTTGATGTCCTGCTGGATCGTATCGCGCATACGGGACGACATGTTGCGGAAGATGCTGTCCTTGACGTCGTCGTTCGTGGCCTTGAGCGCGATCGCCAGATCCTTGCTGTCCACCTCGCGGATGAAGCGCTGGATGGCGAAATCGTCGAGCTTCGTAACGTCCTCGAACACGAACATGAGCTTGTGTACTTCCTCCGCCAGCGCGGGGTTGCGTTCTTCCAAACGCTCGAAAATGTATTTCTCCGTCGCGCGGTCCACGCGGTTGACAATCTCCGCCACATACGGCACGCCGCCAACCTCGATCTGCTCCGCGGACGCCATGTTGGCAAACCGCTTGCTCAATGTGTCCTCCACAATGCTGATCATTTCCGGGGACACGCTGTCCAGGTTCGCGATGCGCTCCACCACGTCAATCTGCTTTTCACGCGGCAGCTCTACAATAATCTGCGCCGCCTGGTCGCTGCGGGCATAGGAGAGGACCAGCGCGATGGTCTGCGGGTGTTCGGGCTGCAGCATCATTTGCAGGCTGCGGTAATCGGCCTTGCGCACGAAATCGAACGCGCGGGTCTGGAGCGATTTGGACATACGCTCCATGTAGTCCGCCGCCTGCTGCGGGCCGAACGCCTTTTCCAACACGTCCTTCGCGTACAGCACGCCGCCTTCATTGATTACCTTCTGCGTGACGCACAGGCCGTAGAAGTCCTCGATGTTGCTCTGCATCTCCTCAGGGGTGATGCGGTCCAGCTTTGCAATCTCCAGCGAAAGCTGTTCTACCTCCTCATCGCGCAGGTACTGGTAGACTTTGGAGGCGCGCTCCGCGCCAAGGGTAATCATGATAGACGCGGCGCGCTGCGCGGGCGTGAGCTTTTTTGAGGTGGATGATGCCATTTACTTCTCCTCCCTCATCATCGCGCGGATGAGCGAAGCCGTAACCTCCGGGTTCTCCTCGGCAAAATTGCGTACTTCTTCGGCGATGGCGTTCTCCTCCGGCTTGCGCACGGTTGCCATGGCCTCATCCTGGATCTTCTTCTTGTGTTCCTCAATGGCGCGGTCCATCTCGGCGCGCTGGGCAAGCGCCGCCTGCTCCATCGCGCGCTGTTCGGCGTCTGCCTTGCGTTTCTTGCGGCCGCTGAGCAGTACGATCAGGATAATAATGATGATCAGCAGGAGCAGCAGGCCCGCAGCAATCAGGAGGATCAGGCGCTGGCGCTGTGTCAGGCGGGCAAAGAATCCGCCGCTCGGCTCCGTCGGCTCATCCGGTTCCAGAGGCTCGTCGCCCTGGCCGCCCAGTGCGATGTTCGTTACCATCACGTCGTCGTCGTCCAGGTTCAAGCCGTTGGCTACAAGCCGTTCCAGCGTATCCTGCTTCTGGTTGGTGAACGCGCTGTCGGGCACCACCACCGAAATGGTGGCGGCACTCAGGCTGGGGTTCGTCTCCATCTGCGTGAGGATATAGCTGTTGTCGTAATCAATAATCTGGTTATAATCGGAAGTGGTGGTGGGGCCGTCGTCGTTGTCGAAGGGGTACTGCGGCACGTCGGTGTTGTTCTCCTCGCCCACAAGGCCGCCTACGGCGTCGGTGCCGGTGCGCGTCCATCCTTCCTCGTAGTGGCGCCGCACGCCGCCGCCGTCGCCGCCCTCCAGCGCCTGGTACTGCTTTGTCTCGGTGATGAGCTTGTCAAAATTCAGCTTCACCGTGGCGACAGCCGTCACGCCTTCTGGATAGATTGGGCGCAGCAGGTCGCGTACCTTCTTCTCCAGCCGGGAGGCATATTCTTCCTCCAACTGAAGGATGCGGGCCTGCGTATCGGTGGCGGTCTGGTCTTCCACGCCCGACAGCTCCACGCCCGTGGCGGCGTCGATGACCGCGACATCCTCCATCGCCAGCTTCGGTACCGTCGTCGCGGCCAGGTGCTTGATGGCGGAAACGCGTTCGGGGGTAAGCTCCGCGTCCCTCTCCATCATAATACTAACACTGGCCCCAGAGATAATTACTTGTTTCCGGCACATTAAATGTTACAACTGCGTCTTCTACACCCGCCTGGCGCTTCAGTGTATCCTGCATGCGGTTCTGCGCCTGCTGCACAAGAGCCTGGCGCTGCTGGAACTCCGTGGCGGTGAAGCCGGATGCGGAATTAAAGATGTCATAGGTAAGCGTCGTGCGGGGATAGCCGCGGCTGTTCAGCTCAAAGACAAGCGCTTCCCACTGGTCGGTGGGCACCAGGACGTGCTGGTTCGCGTCGATCTGCGGGTTCGCGCCCATCTGCTGTAACGTCGAATAGACCTCCGCCGCTTCGCCGGAAGTCATGCCTGGAAATATCTCCTGATAGCCGCCGCTCTGGCGGTTCAGCAGGATGGTGCCGATGATCGCCGTTCCGAGTACAACAAAAACAGCCAGCAGGACGGCCACACGCGTGCGCTTTGCCAGCGTGAGCCACTTTTCCCCCTGCTTGCGGAACCATTCTGTGATTCTTTTTGTATCAAATTTTTTCATTCGTTACCGCTTTCCCATCCATTTTACACCTGTGCCCTTCCCCGCACGCCGCAAGGGGAGTCGGGGCCGCAGGGATATTTCCTTGCGCTTTTCCGCCTGCCGGGCAGAGAGACACAAAAAGATACCCCGTTTGGGCCGCTCCCGCCGCAGGCGCACACGGGGCCGGCATAGAGACATCAGATCTGCATCTGTAAAACTTCCTTGTAGGCGCTTACCGCACGGGAGGCTAACTGTACCGTCATTTCAACAGCGGTCTGCTGCATGGCGGAATGAATGGAAAGCTCGTATAGTTCTGAAATGTTGCCAGTGGCGAGGTCATATGTATCCTGTATCGTTGTATCCTGTACGCTGGACAGCTCCTGCACGGCCTGGTTCAGGAGCTGGCGGAAAGGAATGCCAGCTTTGCTGTCCGCAGTGGAGGTCTGTGCTGTCTCGATGCTCTGGAGCGGCTGAAGACCCTCCAGCCCGCCCAAAGGAACAATGTACATTTTCTTCACTCCTTCGATGGTATTCCCCACATATCCTTTGTTTTCTCATATATTTTACACAAAAAGACCTGAAAAGTAAAGTCAATGGAAAGAATTTGTACGCTTCACACAAAATATTATGAATACGGCCCATTGTTTATGTCTGAATCGGGCCGAATGTGTACATAATGCACAAATGCCATGCCATTCTGGCAATAGTTTTTCAGATATACGCCTAAAGGAACTTTTTTTACGCCCAAAAGCGGTCAGTAATCCGTTGCCTGGCGTTCGGCCTTGCCACCGCTCATATATTCGCGCTTGCATTGATAGTACAGTTTTTCCACCTGTTCCACATATTCCAGCCCGAAGAAAGACGGAACAAGATAGGCAAAGATATAGTCCATATCCTCGCCGCGCCCTATAGCCATCATCACTTCCGCGATCAGTACGCTGCGGAAGAAAGCACTGTTCGTCATATTGCTGGAATTGAAAATAAGGTTATACAGCACATCCTCAATGCTCTCCATATCGGCGGATTCGACAATCAGCCCGGCGGCGCGGCGCAGGAACTTATCCCGGTAGCGCATGGTGTCGTGAATCATATCGTCCAGTTTCAGCAGCCCGAAATCCCGGACGGTAAAGCCGATAA
This sequence comes from uncultured Clostridia bacterium, assembly GCA_947381875.1. Classification (GTDB taxonomy): domain Bacteria; phylum Bacillota; class Clostridia; order Oscillospirales; family Ruminococcaceae; genus Ruthenibacterium. The sequence continues at coordinate 51,563 of CANCXY010000001.1, forward strand.
AAATGAGGTCGCGCACAATAGGCAGGCAGTTCAGTTTTTCATCGCGGGTACACTGCATATGCTGGGTGTAATAATCCGATGTCATCACAACCTTCACACTGCCCCGCCTCCTCTCTCTTTCCAACGTTCCCGCGTTTTTCTCCCCGCCAGCGGCAGGGAGAAAACATGTTTACTTGCCTATTTCCAGGCTGCGAAGGGCAAGCTGTTTTACGATGTTCAGGGCTGTAAGGTTCGCCTGGTAGGCATTGGACGCGGCCATCAGGTCGATGCGCTCCTCTGTTGTATTGACATTGGGGTACATGACATAGCCCTCGTCGTTCGCGTCGGGGTGGTCGGGGTCGTAGACAGGGATAAAGTCGCGCTCGCTCTCTACTACTTCCGTGACGCGGACGCCGCCGCCCGTCGTCTCGCGGCGCTTCTTTCTCAGCATGCCGCCAAAATCGACGCCTTGCTCCTGAAATACCACCTGCTGGCGGCGGTAGGGTTCGGGGTCTGCCCCTTCGGGGGTCTCGGCGGTGCGCGTGGTGCGGGCATGGGCGATGTTTTGCAGCGCAATGTCCATGCGCAGGCGCTCGGCGGTGAGGGCGGAACCGGTGATGTTCATGGAACTCAAAAGGGACATGGCATTTACCTCCTGTTATCTTCCCCGCCCGGCTGGCTAAAGCACAGGCGATACTGCGGAAACCCGTTTTTGCGATTTTCCACATCGGGCAGCAATAAAGTCTGTTGTTTCCCCCGCCGGAAGCGGGGAAAATGGCTGAACCGCCTTTCCCGGACGGCATGGGCAAGGCTGGACATGTGCTTCACGCATGCCCAGCCGCCCGGTGTTTATTTTGTAAACTGATTGAACGCATAGCGCAGGTTGGAGAACTGGTCACCGATCTTGTTATACATGGCAAGCTGTTGTACATAGTTTTCGTACAGAGCCAGGCTCTCCTTGTCGGGGTCGACGGTGTTTTCGTCGGGGCGCATGGGGTTGTTGTCCTCATAGACGGTGGCTTGTAGGTGGTACGCGCCGTTCTTGCCCCGGCGGGTGTTCGCAAGGATATCCTGGAACTCTACGCTTTTCGCCTTGAAACCGGGGGTGTCGGCGTTGGCCAAGTTGTGCAGGATGAGCTTCTGTTCCATGTTCAGCGCGTCAAGGCCGCTTTGCAGCATGGTGATGGTTGAGTCGTTCCACAGCATGTTTTCCTTTTCCTCCATTGTTCCGTGTATTTCCCCACGAAGGGCGGGAAAATACTTGAATTACTCCTGGTAACGGTTTTCCGGGCGCTCCACAAGGTCCAGCGGCGTTTCCGGCATTTCCTCGTCCGGCAGCAGCTTCGCCATTACCACAAAACGGTGGTTGTCGTCGCCAAAGAGCGTGGTGCAGGTGGAGAGCGTGAGGAGCTTGTCAGTTGCCTCTACAGGGACATTGTAATCGTAAATGGAATGTTCCAGCGCCGTGTTCACAATCGCCATTTTTTCCTCATCCGTGATATTCACGTCTGTATAATTAAAATAGGTGTGCGTGTAGAACACAGCGAAAACCTGCCACAACATGGGGTCGTCCATTGTGCAGAACTGGATGCAGGGGGTGGCGGCGGCGAACTCCGGGTCAAGGAATTTGTAAAGCTGCGCGAAGCGCCGCCCGTCGGGGTCGTCGGTCACATCGTTGTGGCCGTAAATGATGGTGTTCTGCGAAAGCACGTCGCGCTTGCCGATGGAGCATTCATAATCGGCGAAGTAACAGCCGTATACGTCGTACTGGCGGCGTTCATTTTTGCGCAGGTAGTCGACGTTATCGAAGGATTGCAGCACGCTGTTGTTGATGTCTGTCCCCTCGATTTTCAGCCAGGCGGCGGTATCCGGGTTTTGGAGTATCTCGTATTCTAGAAGCTCCTGTATCTCGGTGAAATCGGCAGCCTGTTTTTTTACGTCTATGGCGGCCTGCGCTGTGCTTTTGCTTGCGGAGGATGATTCGGCGGGCGGTTCCTCTGCGAGGAAGTCCGGGTTGGAGAGTAGCAGGAACGCGCCCCCGCCAATCAGCCCAATCACCAGCAGCACAAGGAGCGCTGCAAGTATCTTCATGGAATCACCTTCCGGGATTTCTGCTCCGCCAGCGTGGCCGGGTTCAGCTTGCCGGAGCTGGATGTGGGCGAACCGCCCGTGCCGCCGTTGCTGCCGCCCGCCGCGTTATTTGTCGCGGCCCCGGCTATGGCGGACTGGATAAAGGAAATGTTGCCCTCCTGGTTCTCCGCGCCTACGATAGAATGAACGCGCGAGACAACGTAAGTGGAGAAGTGGTCGATGGCCACGGCAAAGGTGCCCTTGGCGTTGGGCTGCACAACACCGTAGTAGTCGGTGCGGTCGCGCTCCTCATTATAATAGTGCCAGAACAGGTTCTGCGCACCGTAGCGGTTGCTGAGCGAAAGGTTCAGCGTCGCGGGGCCGGGCAGGTCGCCGTGGTAATCGAAGTAAATCAGCACAAGTTCGCTGAGGATATCGTCGTTTTCCGGCCACTGCTCCGCGAAGCGGTACACGTCCTCGGCGTTCGGCGAGGAGAACGACATGCTGAAATCATAAATTTGCCGCTGCGGGATGATGGTATCCAGCGTGGCCGCGTTAAAGGTGAGTGAATAGTCGACGCCCTGTAAGACAAGGGTCTTTTCGGGGTACTTGTCGCGCAGCTCGGTGAATACGTCGGCCTGGATACGCGGGTATTCCACAAGGGATATCGTGATGGGATTGCCCGCCTTGGTAAAGTCGATATCCGCGGCTTTGAGCGGCGTAAGGTTTTTGAGGGAGTCCTCCTTGTTGCGGTAGACCTTGATGTTGTATTCCTTCGTCACGGTCTTATCGGGCGATGTGACCTGGATTTTAATATCATTTTGGCCGTCTTTCAGCGCCATAGCGAAGTTGCCGTGGAAATCGCCCAGTTCGCGGCTGCCGGAAAGCACTTTCATTTCCGCCATCGGGTCATCCGGTTCGGGAATGATATTGATGGAGTATACGTCCTCCTTGACAGCCAATTCATACTCCACAACGGCGGGCTGGAATTTCGGCGTGAGCAGGCCGGTGGAGAAGGTGAGCGATTTCAGATCCGCGTTGCTGGATTTCTCCACAAGGTTCTGGTTGAATACGTCGATGGAATAAGTCATCGTCGTCTCGCCGTCCTGGGCGGTCACTTCGATAATGACATACTGGTGTTCTTCCAAAATGTCAATGGGCTGGCTGGCCGTGCCACTGGCGACGACCTCTCCGTCCACGCGGATGGTGGCGTTGGGGTCCTTCGCGGTGGGAGTTACGATAATTGCGTTCTGTCCCTCGGCCATTGTGCCGGTGTACTGTGTGACAGTGGGTTTGAAGATGGGGTCAAGGCCATCCTCGGTGACGTTTGTCGCCGTCAGGTTTTTGAGCAACGCGTCCTTACTGGGCTTTTCGCGGTCGATCTCAAGGACATAGGACTTGCTGGTGCGGTTATCTTCCGCGATTGCGGTGATGGTAAAGGTGCGCGGGTTGCCTGGCTCGTTCAAGTCATACCGTTTGGAAAGCTCGCCCGAAGTGAGGGTATCGCGCGGGTCTCCTAAGAGGTTGCCCAGTGTGTCGCTGAGGTTATGGAGCGGGTTGCCGCTGTCTTTCAGCTTGATATGGCCGTTCGGGTCGCTCAGCGTAGGCTGGAATTTCACATAGCGCGTATCGAACGGGAGCGTGATCTTGTAATTTGTCTCGTCGCGGTGGAACTGGAAATAGGTTTCGGTGATCGGTGTGTCGTCGCCGTCGGTCAGTACCAGGCTTACAAGGTCGGAATCGTCGCGGGCGGGGCTGCGTTCGATCTCAAAACTGTAGGTTTTAGTGGTCTTGCCATCCTCCGCCGTTACCGTGATGACAACCCTATTATACATAAAGGTGTCACTGTGCGGCTGCAATGTGAACGCGTCGGAAGGAACCTGATAGTTTTTAATCTCAAACGGTTTGGAACTGTTCACGCTGACCTCGATCTTGGAAACTTTGGGGTCGGCGGGCGTTACCTGCAAACGGATACGCTCTGTGGTATAAGGCAATGCGTTTGTCTCCGTCATGCGGTAAGGACCGGGGTTGTTTGCACCAAAGGCCGGGGTGTACGGCAGCGCGGCGGGCGTTGCGTTGGTATCGGCGGCATTGGATACCTGGATATTTGTCAAAGACGCTTCCTCGCTGGGCGGGGCGAATTTGAAGAACACGCGGTAGACAACGTCCTTGGCCTCCACCTTGTTTGTCACGTCTGCCTCAGATTTTACCGTGACGGTCAGGCACGGAAGCTGTGCGCCTACATACCCTAGATCGGAAGAGCACACGTCTGAACTCCAGTCACGCACGGACAT
>CANCXY010000002.1 GCA_947381875.1 uncultured Clostridia bacterium
AAAGGGTGGACGGAAACTTTATATGCGCCCATACATGCGTATGGGCGCGGGATTTTTTTGTGTGTTATGAAGTGAGAAGGTTGCAATGGTGTAAGGTTTGTGGTATCCTTAGAGAATAAATTGGCAGATTTTTCAGGAATCCTGGATGGCGCGCTTTCCCCCGCTGCAGGCGGGGGAAAGCGCCGGAATCCAGACAGCATAGATGGATTGAATCCGAAATTCTTTGAGAATATTTCAGATAAAGGAGAAACCACAGATGGGAAAATTTACGTTTGTTGAGACGGCCATTCCGGGCGTACTGGTGGTGGAGCCGACGGTGTTCGGCGACGCGCGCGGGTATTTTATGGAGACGTTTGAGGCCGAGGCGTTCGCGCAGGCGGGGATAACCGGCCCGTTCGTGCAGGATAACCAGAGCAAGAGTTCCAAAGGCGTTTTGCGCGGACTGCATTTCCAGGTCCGGCACACGCAGGCAAAACTCGTGCGTGTGGTACGCGGGGAAGTGTTCGATGTCGCCGTTGACTGCCGCCCCGGCAGTGGGACCTTCGGCAAGTGGGTGGGCGTCATATTGAGCGAGGAGAATAAAAAGCAGCTCTATGTGCCGCAGGGCTTCGCCCACGGGTTCCTTGTTTTAAGCGAGGAGGCGGAGTTTACTTACAAGTGCAGCGATTACTACGACCCCTCCGCCGAGGGCGGCATCCCCTGGGATGACCCCACGGTCGGCGTGCAGTGGCCCGACCCCGGCTGTCCGCTCAAGCTCTCCCCCAAAGACGCGGAACATGAGAGCTTTGCCGCGCAGGACTTTTCGTTCTTTGAAAGGTGGACGCCGGAATGCAGCTTCTGAAAGCCTATGCCTATGATTTCTGGCGCTACCGCTACCTGCTGCAAAACCTTATTGGCCGCGATTTCAAGCTGAAATATCGCCGCAGTGTGCTTGGCGTGGTGTGGAGCGTCCTCAACCCCTTGCTGATGAATATCGTGATGGTGGTGGTGTTCTCCACAATCCTGGATGTGCGCGGTTCAGGCATTGAGAATTTTTCGGTGTATCTTATCATTGGGCAGCTTCTGTTCAACTTTTTCAACGAGGGCACCAGCTCCGCGATGGGCAGCATGATCAGCGCCGCGCCGCTCATCAAAAAGGTGTATATCCCCAAATATATTTTTCCGCTGGAGCGCGTGTGTTTTTCGCTTGTCAACTGTCTGTTTTCCTTTATCGCGCTGATTATTGTGATGATTTTTACGCGCGCGCCCCTGCACGCTACGGTGCTGCTGGCGCTGTATCCGCTGCTCACGCTGTTTGTGTTTACCCTCGGCGTGGGTATGGCGCTCGCTGCCGCCACCGTCTTTTTCCGCGATGTGATGCACCTGTGGGGCGTGTTCACCACGGCGCTGATGTACTTTTCCGCGATTTTCTACGACCCCTCGCAAATGGGTTCGTTCCAGGTCGGCGGCCTCAGCTTCCCGCTCTCGCAGATTATCCGCTTTAACCCGCTGTACTGGTATATCACAGGCTTCCGCAGGACTGTACTGGACGGCCAGCCGCTCACCTGGAACATGATCTGGATCTGCGGCGTATGCGCGCTGGCGGCGCTGGCCGCCGGGCTGCTGATCTTCCGCCGCCAGCAGGACAAGTTTGTGCTGCATATTTAGGCAGGGGGATACAGCGGCGGGGAGAAAGCAATACACACTTAGGAGAATGACCCTCGATGAATATGATCGACGTTGAAAACGTGTCCATGTGCTTCAACATGGCGAAGGAAAAGCATGAGAGCCTGAAAGAATACCTGCTGGCCGCGGTGCGGGGAAAGCTGCAATTTGAGGAGTTCTATGCGCTGCGGGACGTGACGATGCACGTCGAAAAGGGCGAGTTCCACGGGCTGATCGGCCTGAACGGTTCGGGGAAATCGACGCTGCTCAAAGTAATTTCCGGCGTGTTCAAGCCCACGCGGGGGCGTGTGTCCGTCCACGGCACCATCGCGCCGCTGATCGAGCTTGGCGCGGGGTTCGATATGGATTTGACCGCGCGCGAGAATATCTACTTAAACGGTACGGTTTTGGGCCTCACGCCTCAGTATATCACCGAGCGGTTTGAGGAGATCGTCGAATTCAGCGAGCTGCGCGACTTTTTGGATGTACCGCTGAAAAACTACTCCTCCGGCATGGTGGCGCGCATCGCCTTTGCCATTGCCACGCTTACAAAACCGGACGTGCTGATTGCGGATGAAATTCTTGCTGTGGGCGATTTCAAATTCCAGGAAAAATGCGAAGCGCGCATGCACGAGCTGATGAGCGGCGGCACAACAGTGCTGCTTGTGAGCCATACCATCGGCCAGGTGGAGCGCATGTGTACGCGCGTGACATGGCTGGAAAAAGGCAGCGTGAAAATGGAGGGTGACGCAAAAACTGTGTGCGAGGCATACCGCCAGACGGAAGGGTAGTGCGCCGCCGACCGCTTTGAGGCATATCTCCCGCCGTTTTCCTTCCGCAGATTTGAGCGCGCTCCGTTTTTCGACGACAGGGACGCCCGCTGCATGCGCTATGACGATTCCCCCGCCCGCACTGGGTCAAAAAAGCGGACCGCCGCGCGCAAATTGCTCCCTTTGGAAAACTCTGGGAGACATGCCTCGCCGCTGGTGTTGGTGGGGATTTCCCTGACGGGGCGGAAACGCGGTTTCGTTTCCCCTGCCGGGGCGCAGCGGAAAAGCCGTTTTTCTTGCGGAAGAAGCGCGGAAATGCAATTTCCGCGCAAGATGGGTTTCCAAAGGGGGCTTGCCCCCTTTGGCGGATTCCAAAGGCGGAGCCTTTGGGCAGGTTTGGGCGGCAGCCCAACAAAGGGGAGGTTGTCTGTATGGAGCGTGATACACCTGTCAAGGCGCTGCGGCGCCTGCTTACGCCGTCGCACTTTATAAGCCTTGTGCGGCGCGCGTTTGCGTGCCTGCGCGCGCAGGGCTTTTTGGGGTTATGGCGCGCGCTGGCGTTCCGCTTTGCGCTGATGACGGGGCAGGAGACCTGGCGCTGGCGTATCGACGCGCCGCTCCCGCGTGAGCTGTCCGCCCAGCGCCGGGCGCAGTTCGCAAACGCGCCGTGCGTCAGCGTATGCGTGCCGGTGTATAACGTGCCGCCGCGCTTTTTGCGGGACCTTGTGAAAAGTATGCAGCGCCAGACTTACGCCAACTGGGAACTTGTGCTGGCCGACGCCTCCGATACCCCCGGCACGCCGCGCCTGCCGCATGACGCGCGGATCACTTATTTCCGTCTGCCCGAAAACGGGGGCATTGCGCGCAACACCGCCGCCGCGATGGAACGGGCGCGCGGGACGTATATCGCCCTGCTGGACCAGGACGACGTTCTGACGCCCAACGCTTTGTATGAGGCGGTGCGCGTCATCTGCGAACAGGGGGCGGATTTCGTCTATTCCGATGAAGTGGTGTTGGATGAGACGTTGAAAAAATTGGGCGTGTGCCACTATAAGCCGGATTTCTCGCCGGATACTTTGCGCGGGTGCAACTATATCACGCATCTTTCCATATTCAGCCGCGCGCTGTTGCAGGCGGCGGGCGGCGGACCGCGCGCGGAATATGAGGGCGCGCAGGATTTCGACCTGATTTTGCGTCTGACCGAGCGCGCGGAAAAAATCGTACACATCCCCAAGGTGCTGTACTGGTGGCGCGCCCACGAGAGGTCCACAGCGGGCGATATTTCCGCGAAACCGCACGCGATCCAGGCGGGCGGGCGCGCGGTGCAGGCGCAGTTAAAACGTCTGGGGCTGCCAGGCACCGTGGAGCCGATTGACGGCTGCCCCGGTGCGTACCGCACGCGGTATGACATCACGCGCGGGGGGCTTGTCTCCATCCTGGTTCCCAACAAGGACCATGCCGCCGATTTGACGCGCTGTGTGGAGAGTATCCGCAAAAATGCAGGCTGGGAGGAATGGGAACTCCTTATTCTGGAAAACAATTCCACCGAAGCGGAGACGTTCGCGCTGTATGAACAACTACAGAAAACAGACGCGCGGTGCCGCGTGCTGACGTACCAGGGGGATTTCAATTTCAGCGCCATCAACAATTTTGGCGCGCGGGCGGCGAAGGGTGAATACCTGCTGCTGTTGAATAACGACGTGGAGCTGGAAACGCCAGGTTTTGTGCGGGAAATGCTCAGCTATGCCCAGAGGCCAGATGTCGGCGCGGTGGGGGCGAAGCTGTTTTACCCGGACGATACGGTGCAGCACGCGGGGGTGTTTATTGGCATTGGCGGCAGTGCAGGGCACAACCATAAAGGCCACCCGCGCGGGAGTGCCGGGGACATGTACCGCCTTGCGACGACGCAGAACTTCTGCGCTGTGACCGGGGCATGCCTGATGGTAAAAAAGGCGCTGTACGGGCAATTCGGCGGGTTGGACGCACAGGCGTTCGCCGTGGCGTATAATGATGTCGATTTCTGCCTGCGCCTTTGGCAGGCGGGGTATCTGAACGTCATGACGCCCTTTGCCACGGCTACGCATTACGAGAGCAAGAGCCGGGGCGACGATACGCACGCGGGCGGGGCCAAGCAGGCGCGGTACGAAGCGGAGCGCGAGCGGCTCCGGGCGCGGTACGCGGAACTGCTTGCCAAAGGCGACCCGTATTACAACCCCCACCTGACGCTGCTGTATGAAAACTACGGTTATTGATTTGCGGTATCCTCTCTTTTGTTTGTGTATTTCCCCGCCCGAAGGGCGGGGAAATACATGGAAATCCTCTCTGTTAGAGGCGGGGGATACCCTGAAAAGCAATCCAAAACGAAGGAAGGCATGCATATGGAGCAAAATATATTTGTCGGCTTCACTTTGGCGGCGGGCATTGTAATCACGCTGTACTTTACCGTCAAATGGGCTGTAAAAAAGGGCATTGAAGAAGCCTGCGACGTGCTGATACAGAAAAACAGCGCGCCGCAGGAGGGCCCCCCCGAAGAAGCCGGGGCGGAGTAGTTTCTATTTTCTCTGCGTCCATACGCCAGTATGGACGCGATGAAAGTTTCCGTCCACCCTTTTCCAAAGGGTGGCAGGATTCCAAAGGGCAGCGCCCTTTGGGCAGGAGTCCAGAGGGCGGCAGCCCTCTGGGCAGGTCCGGGCGGCAGCCCGGCAGCGGCGGAGAGGGGATGGTGTGATGGGGCTGAAATGGAAGCGTGTGCGGGAACTGGCGGCTTTTTTCTTTGCGGAGGTGAAGAAAGAGGGTCTGGGGGCTACGCTGCGGCGTGTCGCGGGGTTTTTGCGGCGGCGGTTCGCGAGCAAGAAGGGGCGGTTTCTGCCGCCGGGGCGTGTGCTGGATTTGCAGCGCGCGCAGGATTTTTCCGGCTGGCCGACGCTCTCGCTGCTGGTGCCGCTGTTCAATACGCCGCAGCCAGTGCTGAGCGCGCTACTGGAAAGTGTGATGGGTCAGACATGCCCCTGCTGGCAGCTTTGCATCGTGGACGCAAACGACGGCGCACACAAAGCAGTGGGGGATACCGTGCGCATCCTTTCCGGGAAGGATCAGCGGGTGGTGTACCAACGGATAGAGAACCAGGGGATTGCCGGGAATACCAACGCCGCCGCCGCGCTGGCGTCGGGGGCGTATCTGGGGCTGCTCGACCATGACGACGTGCTTGCACCGAACGCCGTGTATGAAATGCTGAAAACGGCGCGGGAGACGGGCGCGGCTTTCCTGTACAGCGACGAGGCTTTGTTTGCAAAGAACATCAAGCGGCCGATCGTGGGGCATTTCAAGCCCGATTTTGCGCCCGATTACCTCAACTGCTGCAACTACATCTGCCATTTTGCCGTGTTTCAGAAATCGCTTTTTGAGGCTGTGGGCGGCATGGACCCCGCCTGCGAGGGCAGCCAGGACCACGACTTGTTCCTCAAATTTACCGAGCGCGTCACGCCGGTACACATCCCCAGGGTCCTCTATTACTGGCGTGTGAGTGAAAATTCTACTTCTTCGGGCACACAGGCCAAGCCCTATGTCGCCGAGGCCGCGAAACGCGCCATCGCCGGACACCTGGCGCGCGTGGGCGCGGAGGGCATCGTCGAGGACGGATTGTTCCCCAGTACCTATAAAATCGAATACCGCCTGCCGCACGCGCCCCTTGTCTCCGTGCTGATCCCCAACAAGGACCACGCCGCCGATTTGGGCAAGGCTGTGAAGGCTCTCTATGAGAAAACGTCCTACCCCAATTTTGAGACGGTCGTGATCGACAATAACTCCGAAATGCCGGAAATGCCCGCGTTTTATGCGGCGCTGGAACACAAATACAAAAATCTGCGCGTCGTGCATTACAAGGAAAAGGGGTTCAATTTCAGCGCCATCAACAATTTTGGGCGCAAAGCCGCGCACGGCAACTACCTGCTGCTGCTCAACAATGACGTGGAGGCCATCAACCCGGCATGGCTCCAGGAGATGGTGGCGCTGGGCACACAGAAGGGCGTGGGCATCGTGGGCGCAAAGCTGTATTACCCCGACGACACCATCCAGCACGCGGGGGTCATCACGGGCCTGGGCGGCTACGCGGGCCACAGCCATAAATACGCGCGGCGCGGCGCAGGCGGATACATGTTCCGCCTCGCCACCGTGCAAAACTTTTCCGCCGTCACCGCCGCCTGTATGCTGGTAAAAACCTCCGTTTATGACGAGGCAAACGGCCTGGATGAGGGCTTCGCCGTCGCGTTCAACGACGTGGATTTCTGCCTGCGCGTCGGCGCTTTGGGATACCGCGTCCTGTACACGCCCTATGCGGAACTGTACCATCACGAGAGCAAGACGCGCGGCCTCGACACCAAAGGCGCGGCCAAAGACCGTTTTGAAACCGAACGCCGCCGCCTGAAAGAGCGCTGGGGCGACAAGCTCCTGCACGACCCCTTCTACAACCCGAACCTGACCCTCGACCGCGAGGATTTTTCCGAGAGCGACGTGCTGCCGGACTGGGGATGAGCCCCCCAAAGGGCGCTGTCCTTTGGAATCCTGCCGGGCGCTGCTCGGACCTGCCAGAGGCCCTGCCTCTGGACTCCGCCAAAGGGGGCAAGCCCCCTTTGGAATCCCATTTTGCGCGAAAATTGCATTTTCTCGCCCCTATATTATGTTTGTGTGCGTGTGCGCCGCCAAATGGAAAGGACGGCAGAACAGCTATATTGGGGAGGTGCATTCATCATGGAAATCCGGTGTGTATGGGAACACAATGGCAATGACAGCATTGTATACGCGGAAAATTTTATCGGGGCCTTTGCACGGGGCGAGAGCCGGGAGGCCGCCCTGCGGAAAATGCCCGCGGAAGTTTTGGCGTATCAGGCGTGGAGAGGGCAGTTAGTTTCCGAACCCCTGAAACCCGTGATTGTACAGGAAAAAGCGTCCGGGCTTACCGTCTCCGACGCGGATTCGGACGTTCTGTTTGAGGAAGAACGGAAACCGCTCACCGAGGCGGAATATGAGGAACTGAAAGCGCTTGCACTGCAATCGGCGCAGGATTTCCTTGCCCTGTATGAGGCCATCCCCGATAAAGATAAGAGCAGTCTGCCCGCCAGAAATACTTTCTACGGCGCAGTCCCCCGCACGGCGCGGGAAATGTATGAACATACAAAAAATGTCAACAGCTATTATTTCGGCGAAATCGGCATAGAGGCCGACAACGAAGGGACGATTGCAGACTGCCGCCGCCGGGGCTTCGCCCTGCTCGAAAGCCAAGCAGATTTTCTGGAAAAACCCGCCCGCGTGGGCAGCTATAATGAGGAATGGTCGCTGCGCAAAGTCCTGCGCCGCTTTATCTGGCACGACCGCATTCACGCGAAAGCCATGTACCGCATGGCTCTGCGTACCTTTGGCGGCGGCATCCCCAACGTGTTCCGCTTCGCCTTGTAAATTCGCCTCTGCTGCGCGCCTTATGAAAAGAGGGTTCCAACATGTACTGCATTCTTGTAACGGGTATCCCGGCGGCGGGAAAAAGCACGATGGCACAGGCCCTTGCCGAAAAAATGCACCTGCCGCTCCTTTCCAAGGACGTGATAAAAGAACGCCTGTTCGATACAATCGGTTTCCAGTCGCGGGCGGAAAAGGTGAAACTGGGAACGGCCAGCATGGAAATCCTCTATTATGCCGCCGGACAGCTCATGCGGGCGGGACAGCCATTTATTTTAGAAAACAATTTTGAGTATTCATCCGAACCGGGCATAAAAGACCTTTTGAAAAAATATCAATACCCCGCCCTGACAATTCTGTTGACAGGCGACCATAAAGCCATCTACCAGCGCTTTTTGGAGCGGGAAAACAGCCCCGCCCGCCACCGGGGGCATATCGTGAACGACTGCTATCCGGAAAAGGAAGGGCACGCCCCAGAGCCCCTCAAACCGCCGCTTGCCTATGAAGATTATGTACAGGGGATAGAACAGCGGGGCTTTGAAGCGTTTTCCGTTGGCGGCGGACAAATCCAAGTAGATACCACCGATTTTTCCAAAGTCGATATACCGGCGCTCCTCTCCCAAATCGCGGCATGGCGGCAGACGCTTCCCCACAGCCGCCCATAAATCGGGAGTATTCAAAACGGGGACCCGTCACAGATAACGTTGGAACGGTGGGAGCGGTTCTGCGCCGCCATGCTGGAGCTGGAGAAGGGCAAAATTTTCTACATGGAGGATTTGAAAATGTTAGAAACAGGAATAAAAGCCCCAGAATTTACCCTGCCGGATAAGGACGGCAACCTCGTATCTCTGTCTGACTTCGCAGGGAAGAAGGTTGTGTTGTATTTTTATCCCCGGGATAACACCCCCGGCTGTACCCGCCAGGCCTGTGCCTTTGCAGGGGCGTTTGAGGAGTTCAAAAAAAACGATGCGATGGTGATCGGTATAAGTAAGGACTCCGTGGCCTCCCACCAGAAATTTGCGAAAAAATATGGTCTGCCGTTCATCCTGCTCTCCGATCCGGAGCTAACCGCCATCCAGCCCTACGGCGTGTGGCAGGAGAAAAAGAACTACGGCAAGGTGAGTATGGGCGTGGTGCGCTCCACGTTCATCATCGATGAAAACGGCGTCATTGAGAAGGTCATGCCCAAGGTCAAGCCGGACACCAACGCGGCGGAGGTCTTGACGTATCTCAGAGAGAGCATATAAGCAAAACCGGCCTCTCACACAGATGCGCAACATACGCCGGATATGTTTCTGCTGCCTGAGGGAATTGATGCGGGCAGCCGGCTGAAATGGGAGAATTTTGAGTGGGAGCTACTTGGATAATCGGAGGAACCCGTGATGCAGATTGAAACAAGGCGGCTGTACATCCGCCAGATGACGGATGATGATTTTAATCGAATGTCCCTGGTTTGGCTGGAACAATGGCCAACGCTATTTGATTTGTTTGATGGTGACGAAGAAATTCAGGCAAAGTTTCTGCGGGATATGTGGGAGACCACACAGGACCCCACCTTATTGACGGGATTGATTTTCCTGAAGGACAGTGGGCAGTTTTGCGGGCGTGTGAATATACAAAAGACTGACCAGGAGGTACCAGAAGTCGGTATCGACATTTTGAAGGAGTACCAAAATCAAGGTTACGGACCGGAGGCGGTCATTGGGCTTGTAAATTGGTATGGAGAGAGCCATCATGTATCGAAAGTCAAAGCCCGCGTTGCGGCTGGAAATACCCATAGCACACATGTGTTTGAAAAGCTGGGGGCGGAGTACATACGGGAGGATCCATCCTCTTTCACTTCTGCAAAGAAGTTGGCGGAGGAGTTGCCGGAAAAACGGGAAGCCATCCTGCGGGATCTGATTGTGAGAGAATATATTCTCAAGCTGCCAATCTCGTATCCCTGAGGGGCCAATTTGCCCCCTGTCGGTCACTGTGGAGCTGCAACTCTGCAGTGACCTTCTCTTTTCGTTTCGCCATCCGTGCCATGGGGCTAACAGCCCAAGTGTTGATAGGTCATGGAGCACACAACGTGAACACGTCCCATAAATCCCCGGCTCTGACAGAACCCGTCAGGGCCGCTTTTATTTGCGCCGTTACATTTGATAAAACCTGCCCGCGCCCAGCGCATTCCCTCTCCTGTTCATAAAATTTCGCAATATTGTGTTGACAATCAATATTATACAGAATATAATATATAGTAAAAAACAGGCTGCAACAATCAGCCAATATCCCCCAGACGAGGTGAAAGAAGTTGAAAAAGCAATCCTTCAACAAGGCCGCCAGCGGCGCAAAAAGGCTCCTGTGCGCTTTGACCGCTGTGATTTTGTTGTGCGCCTGTCAGGCGGAAAGCCTGCCGGACAGCTCCGGCAGCAGCGCCTCCGCGCCGCCGCAGAGCGAAAATTCCGAATCGCTCCCCGGCAGCAGCACGGCCAGTATCCCGCAGTCGGACAGTGCATCAAGCGCCGCTAACAGCGCAAACACACTGCCGCCCGCCCCGCCGGTGTGCGACGTGCCCTTTACACAAACAGAATCCTTCCCCATGCCCTTTGAAGGAGGATTGATGCGGGATGAATATATGCTTGTGGATGAAACGAAAAGTCTTATCCTTTCCGTCGAACAGGCATTGTATGACTACGATACCATGTGGCTGTTATTAGAGGAGAACTTTCCGCATCTGAACGCCATTCAAACGGAATTGGGAATCGACTGGCGACAGGTGAAAGAGAACTACCGGCAGGAAATGGGTATCTCGCGCCAATGTCTTTTATGGAGGTTATCAGGAACTGTGTGAGGGAATTTCAGAGAGTGGGGCATTTGTTTGTATTAGAGAAGCAAGAATACGCCGGATATTTAAATATTTATCTATCAGGCGAGAATGATTTGTCCAAAAGGCTTGCGGAATTGATGAGCAGTCCCCGATCCCGTGACTTTTATACAGCGGTGAAGCCATATGCTGCCTATACCTCTCCCGGAAATATTTCTTCTAACAAAGATGTGATAATAGAGGATTTGCAGGCTATTTCAAATGCTATAACAACAGGTGTTGTTGGAGACGGTATTCCTTATTTGAAAATCACATCCTTTTCGGCCCCTGTGGGGTCAATAGAGCAAGAGAAGCTCTATAATAAACTATCACAATATTTTTCCAGCATAGCCGAAAAAGAACATTTGATTATTGATGTTCGGGGAAATGGCGGCGGAAACGATGGGGTTTGGCTGTTCGGGATTGTTCCCTTTTTGGAGCAGACCACATTAAAACGCGATGAGTTTATGGGAACAAAATCTGGTTCACTCAATCTGGCAATAGACCCTATCATTGCGGATAGTAAAGGAAGATATGGTACACGCTACACGGATAACTCATGGCAGAGCGATTTCCCGTATATTCAACCAAAATCGGTAGAGGGGGTAGATATTTTCTTAAAAAGTCGTCAAATAATCCCCAAAGATACATCACAAAAATATTTCAGCGGAAAAGTATGGGTACTGATTGATAACGGCTGTTATTCTGCTACCGATGCCTTTACAAGTTTTTGCAGGGAGACGGGCTTCGCAACCTTAGTGGGCAGTACGACGGGCGGCAATGGAAAAGGTGCTAATCCGCATCTGATGGCGCTGCCCTATTCCGGTCTGCTCATACGGTATGATGCGTATTTATCCTTTAATATAGACGGCACCTGCAACGGCATCACTGGAACACCGCCGGATATCCCCTGTATCGAAGGCATGGACGCGCTGGAAACCTGTTTGCAGGCCATCCAGCAGGAGGCGTCATAACATATAGGGAAGCAGCCCGGCGCTCCCGCATCAAACCGCCCCCCCCGGAGAACACCCAGGACAAGGGGCTTCGTGTATCCCCCTGCCCGCAGGGGGAGGGCATGTGCGGAGATGCCGCCGCGCCTTGTCAATAAATTCCCTGAAAAAATTCGCAATATTCTATTGACAAACAATATTATATAGAATATAATATATATCAGAAAATAGGCCGCACAGAGGGATGTGTTTCAGGCTGTGGAGATATTTCCGTGTGTTTCCCCGCCCGCAGGGCGGGAAATACACAGAATGCCCCGCTTTGGAAACTTCCCAGAGGAAAACGAGGTGAGGCAAAATGGCATTTAACACAGGGGCCGCGCTGCTGGACGCACTGGTGCTGAGCATCGTGGCGAGCGAGAGTACCTACGGGTACAAAATCACACAGGACGTGCGCAGCGTGATGGCGGTGTCGGAAAGCACGCTGTACCCGGTCCTGCGCAGGTTACAGAAGGATGAATATCTGACAACGCATGACCGCGAATTTTCCGGGCGAAACCGCCGGTATTATGAGATAACCGCCAAAGGGCAGAGCCAGTTGGGGCACTACCGCACGGAGTGGATCGCATATAAGGCAAAGGTCGACGATATATTGCTGGGAGGGTCAGAGCATGACGAGAGCGGAATTCCTTGCGCAGCTTCGAGCCGCGCTGAGTGATTTCCCCGATGAGGAGCGCGAGGACGCGCTGAATTTCTACGAGGAATATTTTAATGAAGCGGGTCCCGCCAACGAGGGCGTTGTGCTGGCGGAGCTGGGCAGCCCCGCGAAGGTGGCGCGCATCATCCGCGCGAACTGCCCCACCGGGGAACGCAGGGCGTCGAAAGGCCCCCTGGCCCGCGCGGCCGCGGCGCTCACGCTGGATGGGCCGGATTGGCGCGCGCCTGCCGCGCCGGTGCCGCCGCGCCAGAAGCCGCCCGAAGGGGAAAACGCCGGGGGCGGGGAAGACGGCCAAAGCGTCCCTACACCCGTGTATGCACGCAGGGAGGCGTATTCCTACGGCGGCGCGGGAGGCGAAGGCGGTGCCGGGGGCGGCACAGGGGGCGCGGGCGGTGATAACCGTATCCTCTGGCTGATCCTCATCATCGCCACCTGTCCGCTGTGGATCGGCGCGGTGTTCGGGATGTTCGGCCTCGCGGTCGGGCTGGTCGGCGGGCTGTGCGGCATCGCGTTCGGGGGCATCGCCACCATGATCGCCGGGTTCGCGGCGCTGGGCGGCGGTGTGGGGCTGCTGTTCCATTCCATCGGCAGCGGTATTCTGATGATGGGGCTGAGCCTGTTGTGCGTCGCGGTGGGCGCGGCCATGACCTCGCTGACCGTCTGGGCCGTGCGGAAATTTGCACCAATCGTGTTCGGCCTGTGCGCGCGCGTATGCCGCGCGGTTTTCAGAAGTTTCAGGAAAGCGGGGGAGTGAGCAATGCGGCATGGCGGAGTATTGATGCGATTAGCGGCTGTGTGTGCGGTGCTGGGCATTACATTGAGCGTCGCGGGCTTTTGCATGGGCGGGCGGCTGACAAATATCCAGGTCCGTTGGGACCACGGCGGCCCGCGTGTGGAATACCGCGAAATGGGCACCGACACGGCATCCCTATCGGAACCTGCTATTGAGCAGATTACAGGTGCATTCGGTGTGCCGGACGACGTGCCAGAGCCGGATGACATACCCGATGTGGAGGACCAGGGCGACATCGCGCAAAGCGCGGTGGCAGAGGAGAACGGCGCAGGCCACGCCATCCCGACGGGCGAGGTGCGCAAGCTGAAAGTGGAGTGCGAATGGGGCGGCGCGTCAAGCCCGCATGTGGAGATCACCACGGGTGACGCCTGGTCGGTCGCAGGCGACAAAAGCGTTGTTTTTACCAGCGAGACAGACGATGACGACGGCGAATGGAAGATTACCGCAAAGCCAAAAGGGAAGAAGTATTCCAACGGCAATCTGCAAATCACTGTTCCGAGCGGTTATCCGCTGGAGGAACTGGATGTGGACGCGAGCGCGTGTACGGTATATATAGAGGGCATCGAGTGCAACAAAGCGGATATCACGGTGGGGGCGGGCAGCATTACGCTGAGCGATTTCACCTGCCGGGAGAAAAGCGACTGGGAAATTGGCGCGGGTTCCCTCTATATAGACAACGGCACCCTGCGGGGCACGGTGGAGATAGAATGCGGCATGGGTTCCGTCACGATGGATTTGGACCGCCCCATCAGCGTTGGATATGATATAGAGACCGGGATGGGCAGCGTCATGATAGACGGCTCAGAATATTCCGGCATGGCCGTGGCGAAATCCTCCGGCCCCAAAGCGAAAGACGCCGCCCTCTATTTCGACATTGAGTGCGGGATGGGCAGCGTGGATATTTCATTTTAGTTCCGTATCCCCCATCCAAAGGGCGAGGGATGCACAGAAAATCAAGGGAGTGTTCACATCGCGGATTTATTGCCGTGTGTTTTCCCGCCCGTAAGGCGGGGAAACACACGAAAACGCCCCGCATTGGACATTCCCAAAATCAAGAGGAGGCTTGTATTATGAACGGGAAAAGACTGTACAAATCGACCCGGCAGCGCATGGTGAGCGGCGTGTGCGGCGGCATTGCCGAGTATTTCAACATTGACCCTACCATTGTCCGGCTGCTGTTCGTGCTGCTGTGCTTTGGCGGCGGCGGCGGCGTGCTGGCATATATTATTGCAGCAATCGTTATCCCGGAACCGCCGGTGGATTAAATCATTACAAAGGGTGGCCATTGGCCGCCCTTTGCTTTTTAGAGGGAACATACCGCCAAAAAAGATGTAAAAATATCTGTTTTTGCTTGACAGCGGCGCAAAAAACGCGTATGCTATAAATCAGAGGAAATCCCACTAAAGCAGGAGGAATATAGCAATGACAGACTTCAAAGGCATTCCCGTACATTTTGAGACGCTCCAGCTCCACGCGGGGCAGGAGAACCCGGACCCGGCGACGGACGCGCGCGCGGTACCGATTTATCAGACGACTTCCTATGTGTTCCACAGCAGCGCGAACGCGGCGGACCGGTTCGCCCTGCGGGACGCGGGCAACATTTACGGGCGGCTCACGAACCCGACGCAGGACGTATTTGAACAGCGCATGGCGGCGCTGGAGGGCGGCAGCGCGGCGCTGGCTGTGGCGTCGGGCGCGGCGGCGATCACCTATGTGTTCCAGGCGCTGGCCCAGGCGGGGCATCACATTGTATCGTCCAAGACAATCTATGGCGGCACCTATAACCTGTTGGAACACACACTGCCGCAAAGCGGCGTGACGGCAACGTTCGTAGATATCGCCGACCTGGCGGCGGTAGAAGCGGCCATCCGGCCAGAGACGCGCGTCTTGTATGCGGAGACGCTGGGGAACCCGAATTCGGACGTGGCGGATTTGGAAGCGCTGGCAAAGATAGCGCACAAGCACGGCATCCCGCTTGTGGTGGATTCCACTTTTGCTACGCCTTATCTGGTGCGCCCCATCGAATACGGGGCGGACGTTGTGGTGCATTCGGCCACGAAGTTTATCGGCGGGCACGGCACGACACTGGGCGGCGTGATTGTAGAGGGCGGAAATTTTGACTGGAAAGCGTCAGGCAAGTTCCCGCTTTTAAGCGAGCCGAACCCCAGTTATCACGGTGTATGCTTTGTGGAGGCGGCGGGCAAGGCGACGCTGGCGACGTATATCCGCGCGGTCATCCTGCGCGACACAGGCGCGGCCATCTCCCCCTTCAACGCGTTCCTCCTGCTCCAGGGCCTGGAAACGCTCTCCCTGCGCGTAGAGCGCCATGTCCAGAATGCGCTGCGCGTCGTGGAATTTTTGAAAAATCATCCAAAGGTGGAGTGCGTGAACCATCCGTCCTTGCCCGAAAGCGAAAGCCACGCGCTCTACGAGCGCTATTTCCCGAACGGCGGCGGCTCCATCTTCACGTTTGAAATCAAGGGCGGCGCACAGGAGGCGCAGGCGTTCATTGACCGCCTGAAAATCTTCTCCCTGCTCGCCAACGTCGCCGATGTCAAGAGCCTTGCCATCCATCCCGCCAGCACTACCCATTCCCAAATGACCCCCGACGAACTCGCCGACAGCGGCATCCGCCCCAACACCATCCGCCTCTCCATCGGCACCGAACACATCGACGACATTCTCGCCGATTTGACGCAGGCGCTGGGCTGAACGTCCCAAAGGGCGCTGCCCTTTGGAATCCTGCCACCCTTTGAAAAGGGTGGACGGAAACTTTAATTGCCGGAAATTGCATTTCCGGCGGGAAGTAAAGAGTTTTTTTGTAGTCCCCCGCCCTTTGGGCGGGGGACTACAAAAATAAAGGATGGGCGGTGGGGCAGTTGGTCTGGAACGATGGGAAAACGCGGTGCCGGTGGGCGAATCCCGCGAACCCGGTGTATATCGCGTATCACGACCGGGAATGGGGCATGCCGGTGCATGACGACCGGCGTCTGTTTGAGATGCTGATTTTGGAGAATTTCCAGGCGGGGCTTTCGTGGGAGTGCGTGTTGAATAAGCGGGAGGCGTTTCGCCGCGCGTTCGACGGCTTCGATGTAGACGCCGTCTGCGCGTATGATGAGGACAAAATCAACGCCCTGCGCGCCGACGCGGGCATTATCCGCAACGGACGCAAGATCCGCGCCGCCGTCGGCAACGCCCGCGCGTTCCGGGAGATCCAGCGGGAGTTTGGCAGCTTTTCAGCCTACCTCTGGCACTGGACAGATGAACAAATCGTGTACGAAAAAGGCGAAACGCGCTCCCCCCTTTCCGACGCCGTCTCCGCCGACCTGCAAAAGCGCGGCATGAAATTTGTGGGCACGGTGATCGTCTATTCCTATCTTCAGGCCGTGGGCGTGATCTACTCCCATGAGGAAGGGTGCTTTTTGGAGCATGCAAGCGCACAGCCGGGAAAATAATATTCTATATATAGTAAAACCACTTGAAAATGAATTTTGATATTGCCCCGCCCGGAGGCCGGGGCAATACAGAAAGTGCTGCTCATTTTCAAGTGGTTCCACTATAAAATCTTTGTAATATGAATCAAATGATAGAAAACGTATTTATTCACGATTGCCCGCACTGCGGAAATAGCCATGTGCATCGGGTTATAATTGATTTTGCCAATGTAGGAGGCGGGCCGTTCTTCGCGGGGAAAAATGATAAACAGGACGGGACGGAGCTGGTTACTCCGAAAGTTTCCTTGAAATGCCCAACTTCCGGGCTTCTTGTGCAAAAAACCATTAAAATTCAAATTCCCAAAGACAGTGTTGTAAAATCTATTAAAGAAATTTCTAATGAAAAAATCCCCCCAAAGGAAAAGGAACCGCCCAACGAAACATCAATCAATGGATATAGCAATCCAAAAGCCATAACCAGCGAAAAAGAATATCATGAATGGAGTCTGCAATCTTTCACAACAATCCGATCCTTCGCAGAAAGGATGGTCACCCTGAATGTTGGAAGCATTGGCCTGATGGTATCATTACTGACATTTCTATTTACTCAGGGTTCATTGCGTTTTGAAGCGGGGGAAATTTTTCTGCTGATTGCCTGCGTCAGCCTTTTCATCCTGAGTATTGTGTTTTTTGTGATGATACTTTTCCCAATATTTATGCAGCCCGCCACTATGCGCGAATTCATACGCCAAAAGGAACGCGCCGCCAAAAGGCTATGGATACTTTCCCTGATTGCCGTCGCTTCCTATATTTTGGCGCTCATTCTTTCTCTGGTGCTGCTTTTTCTTGCCATTCTTTAATTACCCATTGGAGGCACAGCAATGAATTGCGATGTATTTCTATATCAAACATGGCTCGATTTCATGCAGGTAAGAAACACCAATGCGTATTGTTTTGCCATTGGTGGGGGACAGTCTGGATACCCTTTGTGCCGCCGGCATATCAGGAATCTGCAATTTATAGAATCCGCTGATTTAATTGAGAAATTATATCATTTGTTTCCGATAAAATATACGGCAAAGAGAAGTGTATTTGCCCAGCGGAAAGACTGGGGAACTTTGGCCGCCTGTGAAGCCCTGGCGTTCGTCAGCGACGGTCAGGTATGTGGTTATGTGTATGTAGTCGGAATTGATAAAACCTCACAAGATTTTATTTGCTTTGACCCTTGCACAAAAGAACATCCTGAACCGCTTTTGCACCGGATATCCATACAAACCGAAGCGCGCCCACATAACCCGTATGATGAAAATATTTACGCCGTCCCGCCTCTCGGTTTGCAGAAAGTCCTGTTTGCTGTGATATTGGAAACAAAACACCTGGACAGGATTGGATATGGTACAGATATCGTCTATGATGATCTTTCCCGATTGGATCAGCTGCTTTACCACAAAGGGCTTTCCCTTTACGAAACATGGTTTACCAACAGCATCATTTTTCACAGGACAGTTTGCGTGGTAAACGCGGATAAATACGAGGTAGAGGACCTGCTTCTTGCCGACCCCAAACGTGCGCAGTTATTTCAGGAAAACCTGATGTATTCTGATGGCGAAAAGATAGCGGCAATGATATTTCAGTTGTGGAGCCGGAAAGATGGTTTCGACGACGATATAATAACCCTGGTGATGGATGGAGATATATCCCATGCGATTACGGTAATCGGGATTGAAGCGGAACAGGATTTGATTTTATATATTGATACCGCATCCCCAACGCTTTTAACGCCCCAATATATGCCGCTGTTGGAACGGGGCGGGTATGAATATAAAAAAGCCTGTGCCATTTCAAAATCAGAATTTGAAAAAATTGTATATGCGATATTGCTGTCGCCGGAACAGGAGTAAATAAAAACGCCGTGCCTGTAAAGCCTTTGCGCTTTATAGGTGCGGCGTTTTATAAAGGGCTTAAACTTCCTCTACCCGTTGGGCATTTTGATGCCCGTCCAGATCTCCTCCATCCGTATCTCCTTAGGCCTGTCTATCACCACGGTGCCGTCTGCTTTTAGGCCGACGGTATGGAATACCTTTGTGCTTACTGCTATGATGTCAGACCAGCCGCCCGCATCACACTGGCCCCGGTCATTTTTTCCCGCCGCCACTACCGTTCCGTCTGCTCTCAACCCAACAGCGTGTTCGTTCCCGCTGGAAATCGTATTTCGCACAGCGGCCCCGTTCCAGGCAGCGAAACTGCGCTCTCTGGCATCCCTGTAACCGGCAGCATTACCAAAGGATAACGCCGCTCCCCGCAGGTCTCCTGCCGCCAGCAACGTTTCCGCTTCCGCGTAACGTGCCTCACGGGCCCGCTCCGCGGCGTCCTGATAGCTCCCCGCTGCCAACAGTTCCTCTGCCGGGGCGTCTGCATAATGGCGTCCGATCGCGCCGGGTTCAGCCACAGTCAATCCTCATAATGGCCGCGGCACGAAAGGACGATCAGGCTCTCACCCTCCATCGCGTACACAAGCCGGTTTGTGTCGTCAATGCGCCTGCTCATCCCCTTGACATGGCGCAGCAGTTCCGGCTTGCCCAAACCCTGCCCCGCACCGTCCCGCTGAAGTTCCTGAAGCAGCTTATTGACCCGCTTCAATGTCTTTTTGTCCTCTGTCTGCCAATACAGGTAATCGGCCCAGGCGTTTGGGGAAAAAGTGATGTTACAGGCCATCTTCCTCCATTGCCTCCAGTTCTTCCATTGTTTTCACAATGCCCTGTCCCGCGTATACCTGGGCGAGCCCTCTCTCCAGCTTCCGAAGGTAGGCGGCATTTCTCTCTGCCTTTTCCAATTCACTGTAGCGTTCCGCGCTGATGATCACCACGTTTTTTTCCGCCTTTCTTGTGACGATCACCGTCTCGCCCCCATCCGCCGCCTTGTCGCAGAAGTCCTTGAACCGATTGCGTGCTGTGGTAAAGTTGACCGCTATCATGGGCTGCCTCCTTTTCCTATCCTATGTACGATATCCTGTCCTGTTTATTGTACCACAATTAGACCGCCAAATCAAGAAGCCCGCCCCGATGCCAGAGAAACAGCAGGATATACCGCTTCCATCCTGCAAATTGCAAAAATTGTGTTCTATGCCCCCAACGCCCCGTTGTTTTCACCAAAAACCGCAAGGAAAATCGTGCGAAATTCCACGAAATTTTTTTGTGAAAACCTCTTTTCTTTCCCGACAGGATTTGGTAGAATACAGGCGCGCGAAGGGGCCGGCAAGGCCCGCACGCGCGGGACAGCGAAATCCATTTTGTTTGATTTTCCCCGCCGAAGGCAGGGAAAATCAGCGGGATTGCCGCTTCCCGCCGTGCAAAATGATTTCCGCGCGGGAGGGGAAACATATGTTCCAGATACGCTGGCTATGGAGCAATATGGGAAAGCGCGACAGGCGCATGTATCTTTTTGCCATTTTTCTTTCGGTGTCGACAACGGCCATGATGCTGGTGAACCCGTACCTTTCGGCGGAGCTGGTGGACAGGGTCATCGTCGCGGGGGACACCGGGCCGCTGGTGCCGCTGCTGGCGGCCATGTTCATCGTGCAGGCCGTGTTGCAGGGGCTGCGCTACCTGATGGTAATCTGCTTTGAGCGCTCCTCGCAGAACATGGTGTACAACATCAAGCAACACCTGTTCCACAACTTACAGCACCAGGAGATGGCCTTTTTCGACCGGGGCCGCACAGGCGACCTGATGACGCGGCTCTCAGGCGACGTCGACTGGTGCCGGCACTTCGCGGCAGCGCTGCTGTACATCCTTTTGGAGTGCTTTTTGCGCTTCGGGTTCGCGATGGCCGTACTGCTGTTCGTGAACGCGAAACTGGCTCTGGCGCTGCTGGCGGTCGCGCCGCTGCTGCTGGGGCTGACCTATATCTATTCGCGGCGCATCGGCCCGCTGTTCCGCGATATGCGCGACAGGATGGCCGCCCTGAATACCGCCGCGCAGGAGAATATCGCCGGGAACAAGGCCGTGAAAGCGTTCGCGCGCGAGGAATTTGAAAAAGAGAAGTTCCGCGCCGAAAACGAGGCGTACCGCAAGGCAAACCTGGACATCAACAAGCGATGGCTGTGCTATTATCCGGGCATTGATTTCCTGTCGAACGCCATGACGCTTATCACCATCTTCTTTGGCGCGTTCCTCATCATGCGGGGTGAGCTTACGTTCGGCGGGCTTACGGTGTTCACCTCCATCTCGTGGATGATTGTGGGGCCGATGAACACCCTGGGCGCGCACCTGAACGATTTGCAGCGCTTTTCCTCGTCGGCGGCGAAGGTGATCGAGGTCTATTTCGCGCAGCCGACCATCGTCGACCGCGCCGATGCGACACACCACCCGCACCCGAAGGGCGAGGTCGAGTTCCGGCACGTCGATTTTTCCTATCAGAACGAACCCGTTTTGCGGGACGTTTCCTTCACCGCGCCCGCGGGCACGACATTGGGCATCATGGGCGCGACGGGCAGCGGCAAAACGACGCTGTCCGCCCTGCTCTCGCGCCTGTATGACGTGAAGGGCGGCGAAGTGCTGCTGGACGGCTGTAATGTGCGGTTCTGGAAATTGGAGGAGCTGCGCCGCGCCGTGGCCGTCGCGACGCAGGACGTGTTCCTGTTTTCGGCCTCGGTCGCGTCCAATATCGCGTTCGGCAATATGGATATGACAGACGCGGAGATCGCCGATTTCGCGCGCCGTGCGGGGGCGGCGGGGTTCATTGAGCAGATGCCGGAGGGGTATGAGACGATCATCGGCGAACGCGGCGTGGGGCTTTCGGGCGGGCAGCGCCAGCGCGTGGCACTGGCGCGCGCCCTCGCCATGCGCGCCCCCGTGCTGGTGCTGGACGACACCACCAGCGCGCTGGACAGCGAAACGGAAGAATATATCCGCGGCCAGCTCCGCGATCTGCCGTACCCCTGCACGAAGCTGATCATTGCGCAACGCGTGGCCTCGGTGGAGCATGCGGATGAGATCATCGTGCTGGACCACGGGCGCATTGCCGAGCGCGGCACGCACGCCGAACTGCTGAAAAAGCGCGGCATCTACTATGAGACCTACTGCCTGCAAAACGACCTGCCCTGCGGGGCGGAAAGCGAGCCAATTATTTTCCCCTGCCCCCGGCGGGGGAAAGCAGCGAAGGGAGGCGTGTGAGCATGGCCGCACGCAATACATTTGCCGTAGATGAAAAGTTGGAGACACCATTTAATATCAAACACCTGCTGCGGGCAGGCGTATACATTAAACGCCATACAGGCAAAATGGCCGCCGCGTTCCTGATGAGCGTCGCGGCGGCGGTGACAGCGCTGTATGTGCCGAAGATCAGCCAATGGGTACTGGACGTGGCCGTGCCGCAGAAGGACTATGCCATGCTGTGGCGCCTCCTGGGCCTGTTCGCGTGCATCCTGGCCGCCGGTACGGTGTGCAACGTAGTGCGCGCCCGGCTCATGGCAAAGACAGCGCAGGGCATTATCTTTGATATCCGGGAGGACCTGTTCGCGCATTTACAGAAGCTGCCCTTCTCCTATTACGACAGCCGCCCGGCGGGCAAAATTCTGGTGCGCGTGGTAAACTATGTGAACAGCGTGGCGGACATTCTTTCCAACGGCATTTTGGATATGCTGATGCAGGTCATCACGCTGATCCTAGTGGCGGCGTTCATGCTGGCGACGGATGTCAAATTGGGGCTTGTGGTGCTGGCGGGGCTGCCGGTGTTCATTTTGTGCATTGTACTCATCAAACCGCGCCAGCGCCGCGCCTGGCAGGCGCAGTCGAACAAGAATTCTAATTTCAATGCCTACCTGGCCGAGAGCATCGACGGCGTGCGCGTAAGCGAGCTGTTCAGCCGCCAGGAGGAGAACGAGTCGATTTTTACAGAGCTGCTCAACGCCTGCCGCAAGGCGTGGATGGACGCCATCTGCATCAGCAACACGGTATGGCTCTCCAGCGCGATGCTCACGCAGGCTGTCACGACGGTGATGTACTTAGTGGGCGTATACTGGTATGGCGGCGGGTCGATTGTCTCGTTCGGCGTACTTTCGGCGATGGGCCAATACGCCAACCGGTTCTGGCAGCCCATCACGAACCTTGCGAACATTTACAACAGCTTCATCAACAACATCGCCTATTTAGAGCGCATTTTTGAGACGATGGATGAGCCGGTGACGATTGCCGACGCGCCGGGCGCGCGGGATCTGCCCGCCATCCGGGGCGAGGTGGATTTCCGCGACGTGACCTTCGGCTACGAGCCGGGCACGGCTATCTTAGAGCATGTGACGTTCCACGCGCGGGCGGGCGAGCGCATTGCTCTGGTGGGCGCGACAGGCGCGGGCAAGACCACGCTGGTGAATCTGCTGACGCGCTTTTACGACGTAAACGCCGGGGAAATCCTGCTAGACGGCGCATACAACGTTGCGGATATCACGCTGCATTCCCTGCGCACGCAGTTGGGCGTGATGATGCAGGACCCGTTCCTGTTCACCGGCACCATCGCCGACAACATCCGATACGGGAAACTGGACGCGACGCAGGAGGAAATCGAGCGCGCGGCCAAAGCCGTCTGCGCGCATGATTTCATCATGGGGACAGAGAACGGCTACCTGACGCCCGTGAGCGAGCGCGGCGGGCGGCTCTCGCAGGGCCAGAAGCAGCTCATCTGTTTTGCGCGCACGCTGCTCTCCGACCCGAAGGTGCTGATCTTAGACGAGGCGACGAGCAGCATCGACACCAAAACGGAAAAGCTGCTCCAGCAGGGCATTGAAGCGCTGATGCAGGGCCGCACATCACTTATCATCGCGCACCGCCTCTCCACCATCCGCGAGAGCGACCGCATCTTCTATGTGGGTGGCGGCGGCATCCTCGAACAGGGCAGCCACGCCGAACTCATGGCCCGACGCGGGCTTTACTACCAGCTTTATACTGCCCAGATGGAGCAGGAGGCGGCGGCGTCCTGAGCCGCCGCCTGCCGGGCAGGCGCGCAAAAGTGCCCCCTTCCCCAGCCTGTGGGGAGGGGGCACTCACATCCAATTTCTAAAACAGGATGGGTTTCCAAAGGGGCTGCGCCCCTTTGGCGGAGTCCAGAGGCAGCGCCTCTGGCAGGATTCCAAAGGGCAGCGCCCTTTGGGCAGGCGCGGGCGGCAGCCCGCTCAGCATTTGGCCGCACTGTCGCAGTAGAGGCAGCGGCACAGGCCGTCGGCGGCGGGGCGGAAGATGTGCGTCAGCTCCTGCTCGCGGGCGGTGATGCAGCGGGGGTTTTCGCAGCGCAGGGCGTTTTTCAGCGCGCTGGCCGGGGGCGCGAGGCAGGGGGTGTCCTGCGTTTGCAGCAACATAAGGATAAGCGCCATGCGCATGTATTTTCCGTTCAGCGCCTGGCGGAAATAGCACGCGCGGGGGTCGTCGTCGACGGCGACGGAAATCTCGTTCACGCGGGGCAAGGGGTGCAGGACGGCCATGCGGGCGTTCGCGGCGCGCATTTTTTCGGGCGTGAGGATATAGCTGTCCTTGAGGCGCTCGTATTCGTCCGGGTCGGAAAAGCGCTCGCGCTGGACGCGCGTCATATAGAGTACGTCAAGCGCGGGGAGCGCCGCTTCGAGGCTGGCGGTCTCCTCGCAGGGCACGCCGCTCTGTTCGAGGTCGCGCCGGACGTAATCGGGGATGCGCAGTTCGGGGGGCGAGATCAGCACGAAACGCACGTCTTTATAGCGCGACATGGCCGCCAGCAGCGAATGCACCGTGCGGCCATATTTCAGGTCGCCGCACAGGCCGAGGGTGAGGCTGTGCAGGCGGCCTTTTTCACGGCGGATCGTCAGCAGGTCGGCCAGCGTTTGGGTGGGATGCAGGTGCCCGCCGTCGCCCGCGTTGATGACCGGGATCGTCGCGTTCATGGCCGCGACGAGGGGCGCGCCCTCCAATGGATGGCGCATGGCGATGATGTCGGCGTAGCAGCTTACGATCTTCGCGGTATCGGCGACGCTCTCGCCTTTGGCGGCGGAGGAAGCGCCCGCATCGGGGACGCTCAATACGCTGCCGCCGAGTTCCAGCATCGCGGCCTCGAACGAAAGGCGCGTGCGGGTGGAAGGCTCGAAAAAGAGCGACGCCAGCTTTTTGCCCCGGCAGATATCGGCGTAGCGCGCGGGGTGGGCGATGATATCACTGGCGGTATCCATCAGCGCGTCCAGCTCCGCGACGGACAGGTCCAAAATATCGATCAGGCTTCTCATGGCGCGCCTCCTGTGTCAATGGATCCAGCTCTCGTCCGCCGGGTTGTCGCGGAAACGGAGCAGGCGCCGGACATCGGAGGGGGCGATATAGTTTTCCTCGGCGGCGACGGCGGCAATGCAGTCAAAATTTGTCAGGCTGACATTTTTCACCCCGGCGGCGGCGAGGCGGTCCAATCCCTTTTGCATGCCATAGGTGAAAATGCTGGCGACGCCCAATACCTCGGCCCCGGCTTCGCGCAGCGCCTCGACAACCTCTATGACACTGCCGCCAGTGGAGATCAGATCCTCCACGACGACAGCTTTCTGGCCCGGCTCCAATTTCCCCTCAATGCGGTTGTTGCGGCCGTGGTCCTTGTTGCCGCCGCGCACATAGCCCATCGGCAGGCCGAGGAGATGCGCGGTGATGGCCGCGTGGGCGATGCCCGCTGTGGATGTACCCATCAGCACTTCCGCGTCGGGGTAGTGGGTGCGGATGACCTCGGCGAGGCCGTTTTCCACATCCAGCCGCACGGCGGGGGCGGTAAGGGTCAGGCGGTTGTCGCAGTATACCGGGCTTTTGATGCCGCTGGCCCAGATAAACGGTTCATCGGGACGGAAGAATACCGCGCCGATGGAAAGCAGGTCCTTTGCGATTTTCTTTTCCATGTTCATTCTGTTTCACTCTCTTTTGACAACAAATATTTTTTAGAGAAAGGCTTTTTTGTATTTCCCCGCCCGGAGGGCGGGGAAATACACGGCCGTAAATCCGCGATGTGGACACTCCCTATTTTTTTCTGTGGTTCAGGATTTCAGGAAGTTGTCGTTTTTCAGCAGTTCCCGGTACTCCGGGGCTTCTGTTTCCGGCACGTTGAGGATACGCATGGTTCGCTCCTTCTCATCTTTGCTGATGTTCAATAAAACTTCTCCTGCCATCCGGAATATCCTCATTCATTCTCTGAATCCAGTATATCATATTTGCAAGCATTTTTCCAGCCCCAATTTACAGAGGAAGTGTCCAAAAATGATTCCTTGCACAGATGGCGAAAAGCAACAGCCGCCCCCTCACTTCTTCCCCCTGAAAAAATCCCGACTCAACCGATACACCAGCACCAGCGTCGCCGCACACCCAGCACACACCAATACAACCAACTTGGCGGCTCAAACATCTCCGGCTTCATCCACGGCCGCAGTGCAGAGGACACATATCCACAAAATGCCTTGCTTGAGCATTTCTGTCTCCTCTATGATATCTATCCAATAGAATATCGTCAGATGGTTTCAGTTTCTATTGGACAGGGTGCAAAAAACGAAAAAAGCTCTATAGTGGAACCACTTGAAAATACATAAAATTTTGATATTTCCCCAGCACTAAAACAGAATATCACCTGTTATGGCTTGATAATAATGATCCTACGGCCTAATTTCTGGGCATATCGGATTGTAGCAGCAGTTCCACCACGATACTCACCGTTATAAATCGCCAAAAGAAAGCCGGAAACATTTACCATATATTTATTTCTATCCAGAAGACAGCCTCTATAATAATCATGACTTAATTCTTTCACCTCATCCGCTTTAGAAAGAATTTCAGCATATACAGTTTGTTCTTCTATTCGCCATTGATTTGGTTGTGTGGAATATGGAATAATACAGTGCAAATGAATATTGGCATTACCAGACTTTCGTTTTAGGATATCCAATGCAGCCCATGTATCTACGCCCTGCGCCATGCCTGTGTAAAATTCTGTCACGCCCTCAGAAACCAATGAACTTATTTCCAAGGATAGCCGTGCTTTGAGGGTGATGCACCGATAATCGTTTTCATTGTATTTCCAGGGGAATTTATGCGGGCGGTGGCCAGTAAATGCGCAACTGGAAAAACACACCATTTCATTTCCTCCCATCAATAAATATTTGTGCCCTCCATCACGTTAAAATGGCATTATAAGTTTATACACTGCTTGTAAAATACCATTTCAAAGCATTTTGATAAATTTAACATAAAAAACTTCAAAAGTCAATGGTGTACCGTTAATATTGCGCCGTTAAATCCTCTATACTTTGTTTGGACGTAAAAATACAGACAAAGGATGGCGGGGCTGTGACCTATTCTGACGCGATCAAAAGACGGTTACAATGCTTAATTGACAAAAAAGGCATCACCGTCAACAAATTGGCAACCTTGTCTGGCATTACACAAAGTACTGTGGAAAATGTCATCCACGGCAAGACCCGCAACCCCAAATTGAAAACACTGCATCGGTTAGCCTGCGGCCTGGATATGACTGTATCGGAACTGCTGGATTTTCCAGAGATGAACGAGACACAATTCGAGGATGAATAACAGAAATATAGACAGATATGAATAGAGTCAAAAAAACCGCTCCCTCAAAATGGGAGCGGTTTTTTCTATTTGTGCCACCGATTCACTTGTTTGGATGAAACAGGCGTTATAATACCGCATTGACCTCCTTTTAAGATACCAGCGGATTATCCCGTTTCAGCAGTTCCCGATACTTCGGGGCTTCTGTTTCCGGCGCGTTGAGGGTACGCATTGCGGAGCTATTTCCGTATATTTCCCCGCTTTGGACACTCCCTTTTCCATCTGTTTAATAATCAAACGCATGCTCCCCCACGCGGATGACCTGCGTCAGTTTTTCGCCCTGCCAGGGTTTGCGTATCTCTATCAGATTCAGCACAGTATAGCCCCGTTTGCGCAGAAATGCAATCATGCCGTGATTGTTGGGATGGACATAGTTATAAACGGTATCCTCGCCAAAGGACGCGGCGATTTCCTCCGCCTTCTGGTGCAGGGCCGACGCGATCCCCCGGCGGCGGTATTTCTCCCGGACGAAAAGGGATTCCACCCAAACGGTCCCGCCGTCGACCCGGCAGACCATATAGCCCACATATCCGCCATCGACCACGGCGGCAAATACCGGGAACTTTGCCGCAAGGTATTCTTGTATTTCTTCCCGTCCCGCCTCTACATTGGGCCGGGACGCAATGCCCTTACAGGCGCGCAGCTCCACCCGGAACAGAGCGGCCATTTCCGCCAGGGCATCATTCACACAGGCAGCTTCGATCAGTTCCACACACATTTTCCTTTCCTCCACGCTTTCGGGGCGGCGCTCCTTGAAGCCGCCGGCAGCCCTGCCGCAATCAGGCCTCCTCCAAAAATTCCGCACAGCAGCGCTCGTAGGCGGCGACGGGGTCGGGGGCGGTGGTGATGGGGCGGCCCACGACGATATAGTCGGAGCCAAGCTCGCGGGCGCGGGCGGGGGTGGTGACGCGGGCCTGGTCGCCGTGGTTTTTATCGGAAAAGCGGATGCCAGGGGTGACAGTCAGGAAATTGGGGCCGCACGCGGCGTGTACCGTGGGGGATTCCAGCGGGGAACACACCACGCCGTCGAGGCCGGCGGAACGGGCGTTCTGGGCATAGTGGGAGACGACCTGGGACATGGGGTGTTCGATCAGCAGGTCGTGCCGGAGGATGGCGTCGCTGATGGAGGTGAGCTGTGTCACCGCGATGAGCAGGGGGCGCGTGCCGTCCGGGCGCGTCAGGCCCTCGACAGCCGCCCGCATCATCGGCACGCCGCCGCCCGCGTGCAGGTTGCAGATATCGACATTGAGGCGCGAGAGGACGGCCATGCTTTTCTGTACGGTGTGGGGGATATCGTGCAGCTTCAGGTCGAGGAAGATCTTGTGGCCGCGCTCCTTCAGGTCATGCACGATGCGCGGACCCTCGGCATAAAAGATCTCCATGCCGATCTTGACAAAC
Organism: uncultured Clostridia bacterium; assembly: GCA_947381875.1. Taxonomy (GTDB): domain Bacteria; phylum Bacillota; class Clostridia; order Oscillospirales; family Ruminococcaceae; genus Ruthenibacterium. The sequence continues at coordinate 28,599 of CANCXY010000002.1, forward strand.
GGTTTTTTGCCGCGGAACTGCGAGAGGAATACCAGCGTTTCGACACGGCTTGAAAAATCGCAGGCGATAATAACGTCTTTTGCCATTTAATGTGCCCCTCCTGTTATTTCTTTCAGACTTATGATACCATATTGCTCCATTGTTTGCGGCAGTTCGTCTATGATTTTTTTGCAGGCGAGGGGATCCGTGAGGTTCGCCGCGCCCACCTCCACCGCCGCCGCGCCCGCCAGCATCATTTCTATCACATCCTGGGCCGTAGAGACGCCGCCCATGCCCACAATGGGGATGCGCACCGCCTCGTACACCTGGTACACGCACCGGAGCGCCACCGGCAGGACAGCCGGGCCGGAAAGGCCGCCCGTTCGGTTCGCTAAGACAGGCTTCCGGGTGCGCAGGTCAATGCGCATACCCAGCAGCGTGTTGATAAGGCTGAGCCCGTCCGCACCCGCCGCCTCGCACGCTTTCGCAATCTCCGTGATGTCCGTGACGTTCGGGGTCAGCTTTATCAGCACGGGTTTTTTCGTCACGCGCTTCACCGCCCGCGTCACCTCGGCGGCACAGGCGGGGTCTGTGCCAAAGCTCATGCCGCCGCCATGGACGTTCGGGCAGCTCACATTGATCTCCAGCCATCCCACCTGCGGTTCGGCGTCCAGCATCCGGGCCGTCTCCACATATTCTGGTATCGAAAAGCCGCTGATATTCGCCATCACGGATTTGTGGAAACATGCTTTCAGCTTTGGCAGCTCCTGGGCGATCACCTGTTCCACGCCCGGGTTTTGCAGCCCTACCGCGTTGAGCATGCCGCCCGGCGTCTCCGCGATGCGCGGCGTCGGGTTGCCGAATCGCGGCGCGCGCGTCGTGCCCTTAAAGGAGAACGTGCCCAGGCAGTTGATGTCGTACCATTCGGCAAATTCATAGCCAAAGCCAAAGGTGCCGCTGGCCGGGATGACCGGGTTATCCAGCCGCAGCCCGCACAGCTCGACAGACAGGTCTACCATACCACCACCTCCCTGTCCAGCACCGGGCCTTCCCGACAAATGCGCACCGGGCCATTTTTCGTCTGACATGAGCAGCCCATACACGCGCCGAACCCGCAGCCCATGCGCTCCTCAAAGCTGTACTGCCCCGTCGTGCGCGCCGCCTGTTCCACAGCGCGCAGCATCGGCAGCGGGCCGCAGGCGTAAAAGCAGGTGTAGTCCAGGGCGGCCATCGCGTCAGCGGCAAAGCCTTTCCTGCTATAGCTGCCGTCCACCGTCGTGACAGTCACCTGCGCGCCGAGGGCGGAAAACGCCTCCTCATAAAACACTTCCGCCGCCGTGTTGAACCCTAAGATCACCGAAACTTCCTTTCCCTGCGCGCGCAGCACGCGGCACAGCCAGTAGAGCGGCGGCACGCCGACGCCCCCACCGATGAGCAGCGGCCTGTCCCCCGATTTCGCGGTATCGTAGCCGTTGCCCAGTCCTGTCAGCAGGTCGAGCGTCCCGCCTGGCCGCGCCGCCGACAGCTCCGCCGTGCCCCCGCCCACCACTTTATAGATGAGCGTCAGCAGGCCGGGTGCGCAGTCGCACACTGAGATAGGGCGGCGCAAAAACTTTCCTGGGATCTGGATGTTCACAAACTGCCCAGGCCGCGCGATGGCCGAGGTATCACCCGCAAGCGTCATGCGGTATACACCCCGCGACAAGGGATCGTTTGTTTTGACGGTAAAGAGAGCTTGCTGCAATGTTTGGCCTCCTTTCTGTTGTGCCGCTGCGGACAGCCCCAAAGGGCGCCGCCCTTTGGAATCCTGCCAGAGGCGCTGCCTCTGGACTCCGCCAAAGGGGCGCAGCCCCTTTGGAAACCCATCTTGGCTTGTTTGTTGATGGGGGCTCCCTCGCGGCGGGTTTTTATTTACAGAGCGATCAGCTCTTGCAGAGGGTACAAGATTACACACGTTTGCCCTTTTCGATGATTTTCAGAAGTATATCGCGCACACCAACTTCATATTCGTTAAAGTCGTTGATGTTTGTGTCTTTCAGCCATAACTGGCCTTCGCCAACATTCCCCCTGTGCTGGCCCGAAGAATAATAGCGGCTGTCCGTCCTTTACCTCATCGCTGGAAAGTACCCAATAGCGTATTACGTCGCGCCATACAGCGATCCAAACAAAAACATCACAGCACGCAGATTTTATCTGCTGAAAATTCATATCGAAACCATATTTGGAATCGCTGGACAACGCTTTTACAATTAAGGGGTCGCCGCTTTTGCGCCGGACGGCTCTGGACGCTTTTACCTCGATCCGTATGCCGTCGTACCAGAAATCATACTGCCCGGAATAACCGGGGTCATAAAGGGTTGATGGCCGCTGTAATTCCGGTATAACTTCGTTCAGATGCCGCTGTGCCCAAGTTTCGCCAAAGGTGCGCGGCGCTGTTATTTCAAAGAGGTATAAATATTTGTTGCGTTCCAGATACTGGCTACGGAGATCAAGATATTGCTGAAGCGTGATCGTGCCCGTGCCGATCAGATGGCTTATGATATACTCAAATTTATTGAACGGATAAACAGAATAAAGGCTGTTCAAAACCTCATCGCTTAAATCATATTTGTCCCCGTTCAGTCTGTTCATCGCGGCAATTTGGGCGTTCAGCTCATTGGCCAGTTTTTCCATTTACTGTTCTCCTTATATACACTGCCTGACTGCCGGTTATCCCGTATATGGAGAATATACAGCTTTCTATTGCTTCGTGTTTTGAGCTGTCCCCATGCAAAATTTCATCCACCAGCGCCGACAGCCGATCGTTTTCTGCTTCGGATACTTCGGGGAACGGCAGTTCGATCAAGTTCCCTTTCAGTACTTTTACCTCCCCAAACAGTTTCATATACATAAATTGGAACAAGGATGAATTCAGAAAAGCCATGACTGTTTTGATACTCATAAAAGGGATCGCCGGGATCAAAATATTCGCGCTGTTCAAAAAAAGGCTTGCGCTGTCGTCATAGGCAAAGACGAGTTTGTTGGAGATAAACCTGTATACCAGTTTTTCAGCGCGCCGCGTCCTTTCTCCCGCTGCCAGGTGATGCGGTTCTGGACACAGAAATATCTTTTCAGCACGTTCCCAATGGAAAGGCTCGACTGCCAGTCGCAGCAGACGTACACGGTCGCCGTATCCTTCAGCAGCGTCAAAACCTTTTGTATCCAGGATTTGGTATATTCCGCATACAGCTCATCCGTGGACTTTTTGAATTTCCTGCCATGAAAATCCTTGTCGAGGTTATAGGGCGGGTCTACGATCAATAAATCCACAAATTTTTCCGGGAGCAGCGGGAGGACAGCGAAGGTATCCCCAAAACCGTCTTATTGAGAATGGCGGACAACTCCACGCTTTCCGAAACGGAAACGCACCGTTTCAGGTACTTCTGCCCCTCCGCTACCGTGATATCTATTGTCTTATTGCGCTCTGCTTTCATATTCCTGTTCCCTGATTTTTGTGTATTTTCCCGCCCTGCGGGCGGGGAAATACACGGAAATATCTCTGCGGCCTGCATACTCCCCCATAAGGTGCGGCGGCGCACCCGCAATCACCTATGCACAAGATGGGTTTCCAAAGGGGCGGCGCCCCTTTGGCGGAGTCCAGAGGCAGCGCCTCTGGGCAGGTTTGGGCGGCAGCCCAACAGTCTATTCGTTGATCGGCGAAATCTCAAACGCCAGCTCCTCTAACACGTCTAACAGCACGCCCACGGTATCGAGGGAAGTAAACATGGTGATATTGTTCTCTACGGCGCAGCGGCGTATCTCGTACCCGTCCGCCTCGCTCTGGGTAGAATCCATCTTGCGCGTGTTGATCACATAGTTCACATACCCCTGCCGCATGGAAGTGAGGATATCTTCGCTGCCCTCGCTGATCTTTCGACGCGCGCGCGTGCGGATGCCGTGGCTTTTCAAATAGGCCGCCGTACCCTGCGTCGCCTCAATGTTGAACCCCATGTTGTAGAACCGCCGTATCAGCGGCAGCGCCTCCGCTTTGTCCTCGTCCGCCACCGTCACCAGCACCGTGCCGTATCCCGCCACCTGCATACCCGACGCCTGTAACGCCTTATACAGCGCGCGGTGCAGCTTGCGGTCGTAACCGATGGCCTCGCCCGTCGACTTCATTTCCGGCGAGAGATAGGCGTCCAGCCCTGCGATTTTTGAGAACGAGAACGCGGGTACCTTTACATACCACTTTTCCTTTTCCGGCGCGCAAAGCTGCGTGAACCCCTGTTCCTTCAGCGGATGGCCTAAAATCACGCGCGTGGCAATATCGGCCAGGGGGTAGCCCGTCGATTTGGAGAGGAAGGGGACGGTGCGCGAGGAGCGCGGGTTCACCTCAATGACATACACGTCCTCCGAACGGTCGACAATGAACTGGATGTTGTACAGCCCCACAATGCCAATACCCAACCCCAACTTCTTTGTATAGTCTAAAATCGTCTCCTTCGCTTTTGTGCTGACGCTGAACGTCGGGTACACGCTGATGGAATCGCCGGAGTGGATGCCCGTGCGCTCCACAAGCTCCATAATGCCCGGCACAAATACGTCCGTGCCGTCGCAGATGGCGTCTACCTCTAATTCCTTGCCCACAATGTACTTGTCCACCAGAACCGGCTGCGCCACATTGACGGCCACCGCTGTTTTCAGGTAGGTGCGCAATGCCTGTTCCGAGCTGACAATCTGCATGGCGCGCCCGCCCAGTACATACGAGGGCCGCACCAGCACCGGGTACCCGATCTCGTTCGCGGCGCGCACACCGTCCTCAATGTTCGTCACCGCCACGCCGCGCGGCTGGGGGATATGCAGGCGCTCCAGCACCTTTTCAAACGCGTCGCGGTTTTCGGCCTTTTCAATGGCATCGCAGTCTGTGCCGACGATGCGCACGCCGTGCGCGTGCAGCGGCCCGGCTAAGTTGATGGCCGTCTGCCCACCCAGCGACGCGATGACCCCATACGGCTTTTCAAGGTCGATGATGTTCATCACGTCCTCCACCGTCAGCGGTTCAAAGTAGAGCTTGTCCGAACAGGTGTAGTCGGTGGAGACCGTCTCCGGGTTGTTGTTGATGATGATGGCCTCATACCCCGACGCTTTAATCGTCTGGATGGCGTGTACCGTCGAATAGTCGAATTCCACGCCCTGCCCGATGCGGATAGGCCCGGAGCCAAGCACAATGATTTTCGGGTGTTCCGAGACAACGGATTCGTTCTCCTGCTCATAGGTGGAGTAGAAATAGGGGATATAGCTCTCAAATTCCGAGGCGCAGGTGTCGATCATCTTGTACACCGGCATAATGCCGTTTTCCCGGCGCAGCCGGTAGAGGTCGGCCTCCGCACAGCGCCAGAGCCGGGCGATATAGGCGTCCGAGAATCCGACGTGCTTTGCGTGGCGCAGGGCCGTCAGGTCGTAGGGGTTGCGCGCGACGTAGGACTCCTCCTCCACAATGTTCTTGATTTTATCCAAAAACAGCATGTCGATTTTCGTCAGCAGGTAAATGACGCCCAAATCCTCGCCCCGGCGGATCAGCTCCGCAATGGCGTAAATGCGCTCATCCGAACCCTCCCGCAGCTCCGTGCGGAGCTGGTCGGAGGAGTAGAGGTCGAATTTTTTCAGGTAGAGGTGGTCGGCCCCCGTCTCCAGCGAGCGCACGGCTTTCAACAGGCTTTCTTCAATGGAGCGCCCCACGGCCATCACCTCGCCCGTGGCTTTCATCTGTGTGGAGAGGCGGTTCGAGGCCGAGGTGAATTTGTCGAACGGGAAGCGCGGCATCTTCGTCACAACGTAATCGAGCGCCGGTTCAAACGAGGCGGGCGTATTGGCAATGCGTATTTCATCCAGCGTCATGCCGACGGCGACCTTCGCCGAGACGCGCGCGATGGGGTAGCCGCTGGCTTTCGAGGCAAGCGCCGAGGAGCGCGAGACGCGCGGGTTCACCTCGATGAGGTAATAGCGGAACGACTCCGGGTCCAGCGCGAACTGCACGTTGCACCCGCCCTCTATCTTCAATGCGCGGATGGTTTTCAGGGCGCTGTCGCGCAGGAGGTGGTATTCCTTGTTCGTCAATGTCTGGCTGGGCGCGACGACGATGGAATCTCCCGTATGGATGCCCACCGGGTCGATGTTCTCCATATTGCAGATGGCGATGGCTGTGTCGTTCGCGTCGCGCATCACCTCGTATTCGATCTCCTTGTACCCCTTGATGCTCTTTTCCACCAGTACCTGATGCACCGGCGAGAGGGCGAGCGCGTTTTTCATCAGCGTGCGCAGGGCGTTTTCGTCGTCCGCGAAGCCGCCGCCGGTGCCGCCTAAGGTGAACGCCGGGCGCAGCACCACGGGGTAGCCGATCTCCTCCGCCGCGCGCACACCTTCCTCAATACTTGTGGCAATCTGGGAGGGCAGCACCGGTTCGCCGATGCGCTCGCACAGCTCTTTGAACCGCTCGCGGTCCTCGGCCTGCTCAATGCTCTCGGCGGGTGTGCCAAGAAGCTCCACCTGGCATTCGCGCAGCACGCCTTTTTTTGCAAGCTGCATGGCGAGGTTCAGCCCCGTCTGCCCGCCGATGCCCGGCAAAATGGCGTCGGGCCGCTCGTAGCGCAGAATCTTCGCGACGTACTCCAAGGTCAACGGCTCCATATACACCTTGTCGGCGATGGTGGTGTCCGTCATGATGGTGGCGGGGTTGGAGTTGCACAGCACAACTTCGTACCCCTCCTCGCGCAGGGCCAGGCACGCCTGTGTGCCCGCATAGTCAAATTCCGCTGCCTGCCCAATCACAATCGGCCCGGAGCCAATCACCAGTACTTTTTTGATGTCCGTCCTTTTAGGCATGTCCCCTGTCCTCCCGCATCATCGCAATAAACTGATCGAACAGATAGCTGCTGTCCTGCGGGCCGGGGGCGCTCTCCGGGTGGTACTGCACGGAGAACACCCGGTCCTTTTCGCAGCGCAGGCCCTCCACGGTGTTGTCCAGCAGGTTCAGGTGCGTCACGCTCAGCCCCGTCCCCTCCACGCTGGCCGCGTCCACGGCGTAGCTGTGGTTCTGGCTCGTAATCTCTATTTTGCCGGTGCGCAGGTCCTTTACCGGGTGGTTGCCGCCCCGGTGGCCGAATTTCAGCTTGTACGTTTTCGCCCCATAGGCCAGGGCAATCATTTGGTGGCCCAGGCAGATGCCGAAGATGGGCCTTGTGCCGCGGAGCTGGCGTACCAGGCCTATCACCTCGCCCGCATCCTCCGGGTCGCCGGGGCCGTTGGAAAAGAAGATACCGTCGGGGTCCATCGCCAATATCTCGCGCGCCGAAGCGCCGCAGGGCACCACCGTCACATTGCACCCGCGCGCGTTGAGGCTGCGGATGATGTTCAGCTTGATGCCGCAGTCGACGGCCACAACGTTGAATTTATGGTTGGCCGTGCGCGAGTACCAGCGCTTTTTGCAGCTCACACGCTGTACGGCGTCGTGCGGGACGGGCGTTTGCCGGATGCGCGCCAAACCCTCCTCCAAAGCTGTGTCCATGCCGGTGATGAGGGCGCGGCGGCTGCCCCTGTCGCGGATACTGCGCGTGAGCATGCGCGTGTCCACGCCGCAGATGCCGGGGATATGGTTTTCCTCCATGATTTCCGAAAGCGTCCTGGTATAGCGGAAATTGGAGGGGTTGTCGTTGTATTCGCGCACGATGAGCGCGCCCAAGGTGGGGGTCTTTGTCTCGTAGTCGTCGTCGGCGATGCCGTAGTTGCCGATGATGGGGTAGGTCATCACGACGGCCTGGTCGGTGTAGGAGGGGTCGGAGACGATCTCCTGGTAGCCCACCATGGAGGTATTGAACACAAGCTCGCACACGCGGTCGCCGCGCCCGCCGAAGCTGTAGCCCGCGTACTCCTCGCCGTTTTCTAAAATGAGTTTCCTGTCGAATGCTCTTGCCATACGATTTCTCCTTTGCAGACCGTCATTTTACATTGTGCGTGGACTTTCCAACCCGCGAAAGGCGTGCTTTTTCCCTGGGAGAGGAAGGTATCCGGGTCGACGGCGGTGTCGGCGTGCAGGTCCCACACACAGAGATCCGCCTGCTGGCCGAAGGCTATCCCGCCGGGGATGTCCGAAGCAGAGCGCTTTTCCGCAGTTTGGGCACGTCCCGCCCCTCCGCCGATGCCGAACCGCTTTCGCGGGGCGGTGTGCATCAGCTCCACCAGGCGCCCCAGCGTCAGGAGGCCCGGCTCTACAAGATAGGTATAGAGCAGCGGGAACGCGCATTCCAGCCCCACGACGCCCATTGCCGAACCGGCCAGCCCGCGCGCCTTTTCCTCGGCGGAATGGGGGGCGTGGTCGGTGGCGATTATGTCGATGGTGCCGTCCCGCACGGCCTCCAACAGGGCGAGCCTGTCCTCCGGGGAGCGGATGGGCGGGTTCATTTTGAAGCGCCCGTCCTCCTGGAGCTGGCTGTCGTCCAAAAGCAGATAGGTAGGGGACGTTTCGCATGTCACGTCCAGCCCCTCCCGTTTCGCCCGCCGGATGAGCGCGACGCTCTCTTTGGTGGAGACATGGCAGACATGGTATGCGCACCCCGTCTCGCGCACCAGGTCGAGGTCGCGCGCGATGGGGCCGTATTCGCTCTCTGAACAGATGCCTTTGTGCCCATGCGCCCTTGCATACGCGCCGTCGTGGATATAGCCCCCGCGCACAAGGCGGTTGTCCTCGCAGTGGGCGGCGACGATCTTCCCCAGGCGTTTTGCCGTGCGCATGGCTTCGCGCATCAGCCCCGCGTCCTGGACGCCGCGCCCGTCGTCGGAAAAGGCGACGACGTGGGGGGCCAGCCCTTCCAAATCGGCGAGGGCCCCGCCCCGCTCGCCTACCGTGAGCGCCCCATACGGGTATACCGGCACGACGGCCCCCTGCGCGATGGCCTCCCGCTCCGGGGCGAGGGCAGCGGGGGAATCGGGCACGGGGTTGAGGTTGGGCATGGCGCACACGGCGGTGTATCCTCCGTGCGCCGCCGCGCGCGTGCCGGAGGCGATGGTCTCTTTATAAGAAAATCCCGGCTCCCTCAAATGTACATGAACATCGAGAAAACCGGGAAATATCAACGCGCCGCCGCAATCGACGGTCTCGGCCTGTATGGGAAAAGCGCCGCCGTGAATGGGAAACACTGCCCCGTCCCGAATCAGCAGATCCATTTTTTGCGGGCCGCCCGCGGTGTAGACCTCCGCGCCGCGCAGCACGCATTCCATAGACAACACCCGCCTTTCTTTTAGAATCCATTTGATGATTTCTACTGTCTATTATACCTGCCGCGCTGGGATTATGTCAAGATGTGAGGGAGAAAAAATGGGTGGGGCGGGGGTCTGCCCAGAGGCTCTGCCTCTGGACTCCGCCAAAGGGGGCAAGCCCCCATTTGAAAACCCATCTCATGCGGCTCACTGCTCACAGGCAGCTCTCCCGCCGCTCCACACTCCGCCGCAGGCAGTTCCCCAGGCTCGTGATGCACAGCAGCGTCGCCGTCAGGAACACGCCCGGTATCAGCACGACCCACCACGCCCCCGTCAGCAGGGCGTTTTCCGAAAGGGAGAGCATACTGCCCCATGTCACAGCCTCCGGCGGCAAGCCGATCCCCATAAAGCTCATTGTCGATTCCGCCGCAATCGCGCTTTGCACGTTCATCACCGACATGAACATCAGGGAAGAAACGAAATTGGGCGTCAGGTGCCGCCAGAGGATATGGAAAAATCCCCCGCCCATGCTCCGCGCCGCTAAAATATATTCGCTCGCATGGAGCTGCCGCACCTCCGTCCGCACAACTTTTGCCATGCCCGCCCAGCTTGTCGCGCCAATGACAAAAGCGAGGCTCACCGCGCTCGCTCTGCCCAATACCGATTGCAGCAGCACCGTCAGCAACAGGCCCGGTACGCTGAGTACGATCTCCGTCATCCGCATGAGCAGGGCGTCCAGCCAGCCGGGCGCGCAGCCGCTCACCGCGCCAAAAATGATTGCAATGGCCGTGGAAAGGATTGTCGACGCCAGGCCGATGAACAGCGACAGCCGCCCGCCGTACCAGATCATGGAGAAAATGTCCCGCCCCATCGCGTCCGTGCCGAACCAAAAAGCGGCGCAGGGGGCAATATTACAGTTTTGCAAATCCATATAGGCGGGGTCTTTTGCCATTGTCAGCGGATAAAATAAGCAGCCGAGGAAAATCATTGTCAAAATAACAATGGCGGCAAGCGGCTTGCCCCGATACCATTTTCCCCGCTTTACAGGCGTCCCCGGCGGCAGGGGACGGATACCCACTACTTCAAATCCCCCGTTCATGGCTCCGCCTCCCCCCGCTCTCCTGCCGCGCCCTGGGGCGTGACAGAGGTTCCGGGCGTTTCCCCGCCCACAGGGCGGGGAAACGCCAAAGCATTTTGAGATTTCATCCGCGGGTCGATCTGTTCGTTGATGATCTGCGCCAAAATGCTGCACAGGATCGTTACAATGCCGGACAGCAGCGCCAGCACCATCAGCAGGTTGTAATCGTGGTAACGGGCACTCTCATAGGAGAGCGTGCCCAGTCCCGGATAGGAAAACACCGTCTCTACCACATACGTCCCGCCTAAGATATGGGGGACGGCGATCGCCATAAGGCTCAGATAGGCGGGCAGCACACTGCGCAGGCAGTGGCGGAACAGCACCGCCCGCTTTGTCAGGCCCTTCGATTTTGCCAGCAGGACGTAATCTGCCCGTATCTCCTCCAGCAGCTTGTTCCGCACCAGATAGGCATAGTACCAGAGATGCCCCAGCACCACCACGGACAGCGGCAGGATCAGGTGCCGGATGCGGTCCCCGATATCGCCGCTGTTCCCAATCGAGTACGCCCCGGAACTGGGCAGGGCGCGCAGGGTGACGGAGAAAATCAGGATCAGCACCAGGGACAGCCAGAATTCCGGCACGCAGCTTGACACAGCGCCCACTTTGCAGAGGATACGGTCCAGCGGGCGGTCCTCCTGCCACGCGCACAAAACACCTAACAGCAGGGAACCGGCAAAAATAACAGCGAACCCCGCGCCGCCTAAAATCAGCGTATTCCCCATGCGGCTTTTGATGACCTCCACCACGTCCATTTTGTATTTGTAGGAAATGCCGAAATCGCCGGAAAAAGCCCTGCCCAGCCAGCGGATATACTGCACTGTGACGGATCTGTCCAGGCCCAGTTTTGCTTCCGCCCATGCCCGCTCCTCCGGCGTCATTTTCTCTACCCGCTCACCATAGTACGATACCAGCGGGTCGCCGGGGGCCAGGCGGGAAATATAGAATACCGCCGCCGAAAGCAGGAATACGCTCAGGAAAAATATCAGGAACTTTTTCCCATAGTATATGGCACGGTTCCGCTTTTGCATGTCCTTTCCCTCCTGTTTCTCAAAGGCGTTTTTGGGGAATATCCAGGCCGCAGAGAGTATTTCCGTGTCTATCCCCGCCCGGAGGGCGGGGATAGATGCAAAATCCCCCCGTTTTCGGATATTCCCCTGCTATGCCGACGGAGAAATATGCCTGCGGCTCTCTCACGGCCGCCCCTCCTGCAAAACGAAATGGCCGGGGCTTGCCTCTATCCATGCGCCCCCCGGCGAAAGCGCTTCCCCCTCAAACGCTGTCAGCCTGCGCGCCCGTTCCCGAAGCGGGTCCGGGATGGGGATGGCCGACAACAGCGCCTTTGTGTACGGGTGCAGCGGCGCGCCAAACAGTTCCTGTACAGGCGCGGCCTCCACCAGCCGGCCCTGATACATCACGCCCACCCGGTCGCAGAGGAATTCCACCATCGCCAGATCATGGGCAATGAACAGGAAGGAAAACCCATGCTCCCGCTGCAAATGCCGGAACAGGTTGACAATCTGCGCCTGGATGGACACATCTAAGGACGCGACCGGCTCGTCCGCCACCAGCAGCGCCGGTTCCATAGACAGCGCACGGGCGATCGCCACCCGCTGCCGCTGCCCGCCGGACAGCTCCGGGGGATATTTGTCTAAATACCCCGCGTCCAACCCGACATACTTCATCTGAAATTCCGCCTCCGCCCGGTGCGACCCCCTGAGCGGCGTGATGCGCTGGATCTTCATTGGCTCGGCAATGATCTCCGCCGCCGTCATACGCGGATCAAGGCTGGAATGGGAGTCCTGAAAAATCATCTGACGGGCGGTTTGCAGCATGCGGCGGTTTTTTCGGAATACATGGGGATTGCAGATATCCAGCCCCCTGTACAGGATGCGTCCGCTGTAAGGGCGGTACAGGTTCATGATGCACCGCGCCACGGTCGATTTCCCGGAGCCGGATTCCCCCACCAGGCCGAAAATCTCCCCCCGGAAGATTTGAAACGACACGTCGTCCACCGCTTTGACGGCAAGTTTTTTCGTCACGGGGAAAATATGGGTCAAATGCTGTACGTCTAACAGGATTTCACGCGCCGTCCCGCCGCCCCCTTCCGGCGGCGGGGTTTCCGGGCGCGCCTGCGCCATGGAGATATTTTCCATGTGTTCCCCTTGCCCGTAAAGCGGGGGCACGCACGGAAACTGTTTGGGTTCCGGCGCGCGCTTATCTAAAAGCCAGGTCGCCGCATGGTGGGTATCGGTGATGGGGAACAGGGGCGGGGCCTCCTCGTAGTCGATCGCCAGCGCGCAGGGGTTGCGGCAGGCGAATGCGTCCCCTTTGGGGGGATGAATCAGCGTGGGGGGCATGCCGGGGATCGCGGGCAGGCTGTCCCGGCCTTTGCACCGCACCGGGAGCGCCCGCAGCAGGCCCTGTGTGTAGGGGTGCCGGGGATCGTAAAAAATTTCCTCCGCCGTGCCGGTCTCCACAATTTTCCCCGCGTACATCACCGCCACCCGGTCGGCCACACGCGCCACCACCCCCAGGTCGTGGGTAACGAACACCGTCGCCGTCTTCCGCTTCTGCTGGATGTCCCGCAGCAGGTCCAATATCTGGGCCTGGATTGTCACGTCCAGCGCGGTGGTCGGCTCGTCGGCAAACAGGATGGCCGGGTCCCCGGCCAGGGCGACCGCCAGTACCGCCCGCTGGCGCATCCCGCCGGAAAAATGGCAGGGATATAGTGTCATCCGCTCCTCCGGTCGGTCCATGCCCACAAGGGCCATCAGCGCCGCCACCCGTTCCCGCAAAGCGGCGCGGCCGATATGCGGCTGATGCACCCGCACCGCCTCCCCAATCTGCGCGCCGATCGTCATGGTGGGGTTGAGGGAGGTCATGGGGTCCTGAAACACCATAGAGAACAGGCTGCCCCGCAGGCGGCGCATATCCTGTTCCCGGTAATGGGTGATTTCCGTGCCGCGCACAGCAATGCTGCCGGATTTGATTTTGGCCGTCTGGGGGAGCAGCTTCAAAATGCTCCGGCACAGCGCGCTTTTCCCGCAGCCGGACTCCCCCACAATCGCCAGCACTTCCCCTTCCTGTAACGAGAAGCTCACATCCCGCACGGCCTGCACTTCGCCCGACGGGGTAAAAAAGCTGACGGACAGGTTTTTCACTTCCAACAATCCCGGCATGGCCGACCTCCCGGATACAGGCGCGGGGCGCTGCGAGCGTATCCAAACGGGGTGTTTTCGTGTATTTCCCCCGCCCTGCGGGCGGGGGAAATACACGGCAATACATCCCCGACGTGGACACTCCCAAACGCTCTCACGCCTGTATGTTTGTGTTATTGTGCGATGCTCCATTCATGGACGTTCCAGAAAATGCCCACGCCGTGATGCCCCATCACGGTATCGGCGGCGATGCCCTGCACCGTGGACTTCGCCACATAGTTGGCGTCGATATAGCAGATAAAGGCATAGGGCGGGTCGCTGGCAAGCGCCTCCTGGAACAGGCCGTAATATTCCTGGCGGACGGCGGGGTCGTCGGACTGGCGGGCCAATGTCAGGTACTCGTCTACTTTCGCGTTGGAGTAGCCGTTGTAGTTGGCCCCTTTGTCCGTGCCGAAGACCTTATAGGTGTGATCGTCCGCGTCAAAGGGGCTGCCCCAGCCGATCAGCCCGGCCATCTGGCCGCCCCAGTCGATCTGGGCGGGGAGTTCCACCGTACAGTGGATGCCCGCTTCCCGTATCTGCTGGGCGGCAGCCTGGGCAATGTCGATGCGGTCCTGCTCGCCGGGCATTACGCTGATTGTAAAGCCGATCTCCTCGCCGTCCCGCTCATAAAATCCGTTCGGCCCCATCGTGCAGCCCGCCGCCTCCAAAATCTCTTTTGCTTTGGCGGGGTCATAGTCGTAATGTTCTACGTCGGCGTTGTTGTAGATATTGCGCTGAAGGGGGCCATAGGCGGGCATGCCCTGGCCCAACAGCACGGAGTCGATAATGGCCTGGCGGTCGATGGCATAGCACACGGCGGGGATGATGTCTTTGTTGGCTGTCCAGTAATCGTTCCAGAAATTGAACAGGACGCCCCGGTAGTCGGCGGTCGTCATATCATAGCAGGTGAAGCCGTCCCGGTTTGCGAAGGTTTGGGCGTTGCGGGGGTCCAGCAGGACGAGGTCCATCTCGCCGGATTCCATCTGGAGGGCCTGGGCGTTGTCGTCCGCGACGATCTTGAAAATCACGCGGTCGATCCTGGGGCAGCCGAGATAATAGTCCTCGTTTTTCTCCATCACAATGGACTGGCCCACGTCCCAGCTCTCTAACTTATAAGGGCCGGTGCCGACGGGGGCGCGGAAGAAGCTGGATTCCTGCATGTTTTCGCCCTTCAGCAGATGTTCGGGCAGGATGGGCATTGTCATGTACTCCAAAAAGGCCACATTGGGGGCGGAGAGGCGGAAGGAAACGGTCTTTTCGTCTATTACGGTGATCTCCTCCACGTCCTCATAATTGGGGGCGTTCTCCGCGCCGTTTTCGGGGTCCATGATGGCCTCAATGGTAAACCTTACGTCATCGGCGGTGAAGGGCTGGCCGTCGTGCCATTTTATGCCGTCGCGGATATGGAAGGTATAGGTGGCGGTATCCGCGTCGTACTCCCAGGTTTCCGCCAAGCCGGGGATAATCTGATTTTCGCCGTCGTGGGCGGTCAGGCCGTTGAACAGCAGGAGGTTGATTTCGCAGTGTTCGTCCAGGGCGGGATTGATGCGGGTGTAGTCGGCGCTGCCGTAGACAAGGGTGGTGGGGGCGGCGGTGCCCGCCGGCGCGCGGGAATCGTCAGGCTGGCTGGACGCGTCTGACGGCATGCCGCAGGCGGACAGGGAGAGCGCAATGGACAGCGCGAGCAGAAGGGGAAGGATTTTTTTCATGGTATTCCTCCAATATTCCGGGTAAAATGGGCGCAAAAAGGCATACGGCCTTCCTTCGGAAAGGCCGTATGCTTTCATAGCATACTATATAAAAATAGCGCGGGCTGGCGGGAAATCAGGCGCTTCAGCACCTTTCAGGCCGCTTCATGCGGGCTGGTTACAGGGGAGAGTGTATCAAAATGGAGGGAATTTGTCAAGTATTTTCGTGCGGATATTCCTGTCAAACACCCTATGTTTATTTGCCATCGTTTTGAAAACGCGTCGCAGGGCGAAATTTTTCTGTTGCCCTTGCTTTTTTGTCATCTGTTTGCTATAATAAGCCATAGATAAACCCTATAATGCGATTCTTGTCGGAATGCAAAGTGTCCGCCAGAGACGGACAATCTGTATGCTTTGAGGAGCCGCATTTTTCTTTTGCGGAATTTCCCCGCACCACCGCGGGGCGGCGGACAGGGAGAGGGGAGAGAGACATGATGATGGGACGGCGGGAGCTGATCCGAAAGATCATCACCGAACAGACGATAGAAAAGCAGAGCCAGTTGATGGAAGCGCTGGCGGCGTATGGCGTACAGTGTACCCAGGCGACGCTTTCGCGGGACATCAAGGCCATGAACATCATCAAGCAGAGCGGCCCGGTGGGGCACTACCGCTATGTACTCGCGACCCCTTCAGACGAGAGCGTGCGGCAGAAGCTGAAGGCGATTCTGCGGGAGAGTGTGGAGTCGGTGGACTGCGCGCAGAACATCATCGTGGTAAAAACGCTGCCGGGCCTGGCGATGGCGGCGGGGGCGGCGTTCGACGGCATGCACATCACCCCTCTGGTAGGCACACTGGCGGGCGACAATACCGTCTTCTTAGCCATGCGCGACACGGAAAGCGCGCGCGGCTTCTACCGCGACATTGAAAAGATCATCTACGACGACTGAAAACGTCCGGGCAAAACGCAGTTTTGCCCATGTAAAAGTTTCGCCGGCCTTTCCACTGCGCCCGCAGGCGCGTCCAGCGAGCAACCGCCGCGCAGCGGCGGCTCTTAGCGAGTCGGAAAGGCCGCGGAGGATTCCAAAGGGGGCGGCGCCCCCTTTGGCGGAGTCCAGAGGCGGAGCCTCTGGGCAGGTCCGGGCGGCAGCCCGGCCAGGAAGGGGTAAGAGGAATGAGCGATTTTGAGCAGAAAATTTTTGCCGCTGTGCAGCAGGCGATCGGGGAGGAATACGGCATAGAGGCGGACAGCGGGGTCATTGTGGTGGAGACGCCGCCGGACCCGAAGATGGGCGATTACGCGGTGAGCGCGGCGATGCGCCTCGCAAAGACGCTGCGCAAAAACCCGATGGTGATCGCCGAGGCTTTGGCGGCGCGCCTGGCGGAGACGTTCCCGGAAGCCGAGAGCGTCACGGCGGCGCGGCCGGGGTTTATCAATTTCAAACTGAAATCCAGCGCACTGGCATCGCTCATCAACACGGTACTGGACGCGGGCGCGGACTACGGCAAAAACAATTCCGGCCAGGGCCGCCGGGTGCTGGTGGAATGGGTGTCGGTGAACCCCACGGGCGAGCTGCACTGCGGGCATGCCCGCAACGCCGCCTGGGGCGATTGCATCTGCCGCCTGATGGAGGCCAGCGGGTACGACGTGCTGCGCGAATACTACGTCAACGACGCGGGCAACCAGATTGTGATGCTGGGGGAATCGCTCATCTCGCGCTATTTCGAGCATTTCGGCAAGGACTACCCCCTGCCGGAAAACGGCTACCACGCCGAGGACGTGCGCGCGATTGCCGAAGAAATTGCCGCGGCGGACGGCGATAAATGGCTCACCGCCGACCCCGGCGAGCGGCTGTCCTACTTCATGGAGGAGGGCAAGCAGCGCGAGCTTGCCAAGATCGAACGCGACCTGCAATTCTTCCGGGTCCGCATGGATTCCTGGATGCACGAGACCTTCTTTTATGCCGACGATAAAAAGCGCATCCGCGCCTGCCTGGACGAGATGCGCGCGCGCGGGCTGCTCTACGAACAGGACGGCGCGCTCTGGTTCCGCAGCACCGATTTCGGCGACGATAAGGACCGCGTACTGCAAAAGAGCGACGGCACCCTGGCCTACATCACGCCCGATATCGCGAACCATATGTACAAGGTCGAGCGCGGATACCCGGAGCTGGTCGACCTGTGGGGCGCGGACCACCACTCCTATGTCACCCGTATGCGCGCCGCGCTCACGGCCCTGGGCTGCCCGAAGGACACCTTACAGGTCGACCTGATCCAGATGGTGCGCATGATGGAAAACGGCGAGGAAGTGAAGATGAGCAAGCGCACGGGCAACGCCGTGACTTTGCGGGAGGTGTGCGAGGATATCGGCGTGGACGCCGCGCGGTGGTTCTTTGTGAGCAAGGACGTGGCCTCGCATATGGATTTCGACCTCGGCCTCGCGCGCAGCCAGACCAGCGACAACCCCGTCTTTTACGCCCAATACGCCTATTCGCGCATGCGTTCCATCCTGGCAAAGCCCGAACTGCCCCCCTTCCATCGGGAGGAGAGCTATGACCGCCTGACAGACGAAAAGGAACTGCGCCTGTTAAAGCTGATTGGCGAATTCCCCGCCGAGGTGGCAAACGACGCCGCCCAGCGCCGCCCCAACCAGATGACAGACTATATCCTCTCTCTCGTGCGGCTCTATCACAGCTACTACAACCAGACCTATGTCATCAACCCCGACGACCCCGCCCTGACGAACCAGCGCGTCGGGCTTGTGAAAGCGCTGATGATCACGCTGAAAAACGCGCTGAACCTGATTGGCGTGGAAGCCCCCGAAACGCGGATGTGATGGTATCCCTAACCGCGAAATCAGCAATTTAAGTAAGAGCCTCGGAGCCCCCTGTTTTTCTCCCACAAAGTCGATCTCCTTCGTCCCCACACGCCCGACGCAGACCCTGTACCCCGCCGCAGCAGTTCCAGACCCATAGAAAATCGAATATTTACCCGATGTCGATCATGATCCCGCCCCAATATCCATATTGACGCGGCAGCGGAATTCGGCTATAATAACCAACAGGAATATATTTCCAGACAGGAAGGAGCATGGCACATGGCGAGCATGCAGGAGAACAAGCACCTTGCAAAGGCCATCGGCGTGGACATGGACGATTTGCCCGATGAAATACGGGAATCCCTTTTTGGCAAGGTAAACAAAAAGCTGCAGGACGAAAAATCTGACCGCGAGGCGTTCAAGGCCGCGCTGGAACGCTGTTCCGACAGCGACCTGATGGCCTATGTCCCGGATGTCTACCAAAAGAACATCTATAAGATCGACTACGGGAAACTGAAAGCAAAAGGGATTACATTGATCTCCTTCGATATCGACGACACGATCTCCGATTCCATCTGGAACAAAGTGCGGGCGAACGCACCCCTTTTGAAAATCACGATGCCCGATGACGCAAAAGAGCTGTTCAGCAGCCTGAAAGACATGGGGTTCACCGTCACGCTGCTGACAAACGCCCATACCAATGTGGCGAAGGAAGTCTGCGCGGAACTGCGGGCGGACGGGTACATCGCCAGGGCGGATAAGCCGGAGACCCGGAACTTTGAAAAGATGATGGAGACTTATCATGTGGAGCCGTCCCAGATGGCCCACGTCGGCAACAGCATGCGGGATGATATCGCGGGCGGCAACCGGGCCGGCGTCACCACCTGCCTGGTCCGCCGGGCGGGCGTTTCCCTGAAAGCCGCAAAATTCGTCATGAAGCGCGCCGGGCTGCGCACCAAAGGCCATCTGATCCGGCAGAAGCTGCTGGAGCGGGGCCTCTGGCGCAAGCACCATAAAAACATCAAGGGCGACCAGTATTACCAGTTGGGCGAGGCGCCAAAATATCAAAACCCAACGGGACTTCCTCTGTGAAATTTCGTTTCTTTCCGGTCAAATAGAAAACGCAGGGTTTCGCAACCAACTATAGTGAAACCCTGCGCTTTTATGCTTTGCGCCTGATTGGGTTAGTCCAAATAATACGCTGTCATTCCCCATACTATCATTCAGCTTCTGTTTCGGCACGGCCTCCGCAAAACGCGGAGGGCAAAGCCTTTCAGCGCCCTTTTTCATTTGCCGCCGCCAGCTTTTGGTAAAGTTTCATCAATTCTGCCACGCAGGAGGTCTCGGTGGTTGTTTTCACATTGAAGCTATAGGCGGCCATGACGGCGCGGTCGTTGGCCTGGTGGGCCTTGCGGAGTTCGGGGGGCATCGTCAGCTCGTCGTAAAGGTCGGCGAGGCTGGCGTCCGGGTAGAGCGCGCGGGCGTCGAGGATGGCCTGCGCCGTTTTTTCAATGACGGCTTTCTGCGCCTCGGTGGGGGCAGGCCAGGGGAAGTTGTTGTAGACAATATTAGCAGAATAACGGTACCGCATTTCCAGCCTCCCGCAGACTGCCCGCATCCATGCCATGTGGACATTTGAAATAAGAACGCCAAGGTGATAAAGCGATGTGTCCGATATAAACCGCACTGTGTTGCTGCAAACAACTTCGGTATCCACATAACCAATCGGTACATACCGTCGCCGTTCAGAAGATACCTCTGGCACAATCAGAAAATTCCCCTGAGGCTGTTTGATTTCCATAAAACGTGTGGGGTAATCCGCGCAAGCGCGGGTTGCGGCTTTTGTGCTTGCCAGCCGGTATTCCCGTACCTGTTCCACTCGTTTCATCACAAGCGGCATATCCTGCAATTCCTTTGGGCTGGCATCCTTCAGCCATAGGCACCAGCGTACATACCCGTTGATAAAATCTTCCGAGCCAACAAAGCGCCTGAAAAACTTTTCGGCCGAGGGTTCTTTCCTCAAAAATTGTTCTTTTTCCTCATCGGTGAAAATCAGATATCCGCCCTCGACTGGCTTTCCGCCGCTGCTCATCGCGGGAACATTCGATAAAGGTTTGGATCGACTTTCCACAAAGACAATGGGTGCGTTCAGCAAGTAGGGGCTGATGCTCTGTGCAGCTTGCGGCCGGTCTCCGATAAACAGCAGCTTTGGTGCATTGTTTGGCGCATTGCTAAATCCTACGATAACGCAATGCACCTGGGCTTTGCTGTTGGATTCGCTGTCCCAGCGAAAGGTGCGGTGCGCAAAGTCAATGTGAATGCCAAAACGCTCAAACAGGGGCTTCCATACGCCCGCCACCTGCTCGCCCTGCGTGATGCTGTTTGTGGAAACAAATGCTGCGCGCACTGCCGTTCCCTGCATCAGTGCGGACGCTTTGAAATACCAGCCCGCTACATAGTCGATTTTTCCTGCCGCCTTATAGGACTTTCCGTCTTTATCGACATAGACAGAAAGAATATCCTCTTTCTGTGCCCTGCTTTGCAGGGAATATCCCACAAACGGCGGGTTCCCCATAATGTAATTCAGCTTTTGTTTCGGCACAACGTCCGCCCAATCCATGCGCAGGGCATTCCCCTCCACGATATTTGCATAACTTTTCAGCGGCAGGAAATCAAGGCTCATGCGGATAACATCTTCCGTCTCCTTCAGCATCTGGCTTTCCGCTATCCAAAGCGCCGTTTTTGCGACAGTCACGGCAAAATCGTTGATTTCTATCCCGTAGAACTGCCCGATAGATACCATAATCGGGCTGCCGTGTTCGTCGTTGAACCCCACCTGCCCATAGGTAAGCTGCGCCAGAACATCGTTTTCCAGCCGCCGCAGGGAGAGGTAGGTCTCTGTCAAAAAATTCCCGCTGCCGCAGGCCGGGTCAAGGAACGTCAGCCGGGAGAGTTTCGCCTGGAACTCCCGCAGCTTTTTCTCGCGCGCCTTATCCACCGCGATCTCCTTGATCTCCGCCAACTCCCGCCGCAGGCCATCCAAAAACAACGGGTCTATTACTTTATGGATATTCTCAATGCTGGTATAGTGCATCCCGCCTGCCCGCCGCGTATCGGGGTTCAGCGTGCTTTCAAATACCGCGCCGAAGATCGTCGGGCTGATGGCCGACCAGTCAAAATCGTCACTGGCTTTCTGTAAGAGCAGGTCGACGATTGTTTCGTCAAAACGCGGGATAACAATTTTTTCATCGGCAAATAACCCGCCGTTGACATAGGGGAACGCGGCGAGGGATTCATCCATATACGGGTCGCGTTCCTCCGGCCTTGTGTCCAGCACCAGGAACAGGTCGATCAGGGCGCGGCGCACATCTTTGGCAGGGAAGCCGCGCAGATAATTGTGGAATTTGTTCCGCCCGCCGAAGATGCCCGCGTCCTCGGCATACAGGCAGAACACGAGCCGCACGCACAGCATATTCAGGCTTTTGAGCGTTTCGGGGTCGTCCGGGTCCTTGTACTGCTTCAGAAGCGCGTCGTACAGCGCGCCGACAAGCTCCCCGGCCTGCAAGGAGATCTCCATTTCCTTTCGGATGCCGCTGTCCCCGGTATCGACAAGGAATTGCAGGCGGTAGTATTCCTCGCTTAGGTTTTTCAGCAGCACGGTTTCCGGCTCGCCCGCCGGGCGCTCCATATCATAAATATGGAATTCCGCGAATTGCATGCCACAATCCAGCGCGGGCGCTGTGAGTAGGGCAGCTCCGCCGAGTACCGCTTTGCCTGCTGGAAGGGCGTCAGCCGCGTGCCGTCGGATTGCTGAATGGGCTTTTTGAGGTCTTTGTCCAACCCCTTCTGTTCGATCAGGACATGTGTGGCGGGCAGGATGCCGTCAATAAAGCTGGTGTGGTCGAGGCGCACCTGTTCTTCAAACGTGATGAACTGTTCCGGGTGTTCCACGCCGTATACGTCGCGCAAAAGCGACAGCCAGAACGGCTGGCTCTCGCCCTTCTCATAGCCCCGGCCTTCCCAATCCTCCGCGAACCGCTTTGCCGCCGCGCGCTGCTGTGCGTCTGTCATAAAGCCTGCATCCCCCGAAATGTAAGTATGATATGGATTATACGCCCCCTGATTCGACTTGTCAATTTATTTCATCTTCCCCGCCAAACAGAGGCCACCCTATCCTTCCCGCAAAAAACAGTAGCCATCCATGCCCTCCCGTGGTAGAATAAAGAAAAGGAGGTATCGAATATGAACTTAAAAAAACTGCTCTCTCAAATCCATCCGCCCTGCGTTCGGTGCCCGTATCAGCAGGGGCTGGTGCATACGCTGGTTAGCCCCTGCCCCCCGTGCATCAAAAACGGCTGCCGGACGT
>CANCXY010000003.1 GCA_947381875.1 uncultured Clostridia bacterium
AGACCGTTTGAGCAGCTACTACAAGGCGAGCGGAAGAATTGGCCAATCGGGCAGTTCGTCAAACCCGGAGATGGCAACCTTTGACACGGCAAAGGAATTTTTGGATAACGACCCGCGCGTGGCCTATACAAGCTATGTGCAGGGCTGCTCCGCCGTACTGACGGACATGTACAACGCGGATGTATATGGGGAAGGCTCGATGCCCGAGTGCAAAAACAGGGATTATTTTTTTACAGGAACCCTGCTGGGCATCAACGAGGCGAGGGGATATTTGCAATCGAGACCAGTTGCCCCCACGCTGGATGGGGATTTTGATATATTCTGCTATTTTCGTCAGGAACAGGCGCTGGTCGGTGCGCCGGAGCTTGTGTGGGAAGGGCATATTGTCAAGGTTTGGATTCCCCAGGAAAGAGTACGGGGCGTTTTGGAGATGTTGAAAGTAGGGGAGCAGTATCTGATCCACGGGTGGGCCCATTCAGATTTGCAAATCCATGAAGAGGTCTCTATTGAGAAACCTACCGTGAAGGAGCCCCATCCTGACGACACCGTACTGGATTTTGGAAGAACGAATTACCACAATGCCATATTAGAGTGGGAGCTGGTGAGAAACGGAGACTTTCTGGATGCGAAACCGCTCAATCCAGACGGCACAATGTTTTATCCTGTCCCGGCAAGCGGGGAAATTGACTGGAGCGACCCGGTGCTGAACGGCGTAGAGGAGGAGATGCGGATATGCCGGGAGGAACAGGGTGCGCTGCAGGTCATTGCAACGCATGATATGGAGACTCTAAGGGATGTTCAGCCGGATACCGATATATATTTAGTGGACGGGCGCTGGCTGAACTATGAGGACCACGCCCAGCAGAGAAAGGTGTGCGTGGTTCACAATGAGCTGCTGAAAGTGCGGGGCCTCGCGATCGGAGACACCATCACAATAAAGCTGCGGGATATAACATGGGAGAACTTTCAGTGGGGATATATCATATTTCCTTTCGCGAAAGAGTATAAAACAGCGACGGATACCTACCAGATCGTAGGAAGCTACGACAATGTACGCCCTTACCACCGCGGCTATCATGTATTGCGCAACGAAACCTTCATTCCCTTTTCGGCGCTGCCCGCAGACTTCGATGCCGCTACCCGGACGCCCTATTTAGGCGACCTGACCTTTGTGCTGACCTCCCCGAAGGTGACAGAGGAATTTCTGGCCGATACCCGCGACGCGCTGGCGGAAATGTCGCTGCAAGTGAATGTGTGGGATACCGGATGGGACGCGTTCCAGGAGGCCGTGCAGCCGATGGTGCGCTCGTCGCTGTATAACCTTGTGATTTTTGCGCTGATTTTGTTGATAGCGCTGTGCCTCGTGGCGTTCTTCTACTTGCGTGCCCGGCGGCGCGACGTGGCGATTGCCCGCGCGTTAGGTGTCCCGGCGGGCGTTTGTGTTCGGCAAGGGGCGCTCCCGTTAGTAATGGTCGGCTTAGCGGGGACGGCGTTTGGCACTGTGTTTGGCTGGCAATACGCACTGAACCGCGGGGCGAAAACTTTAGCGTCCCTTAGCGCCTACGGCGAGGCTGCCGCCGAAATTGCCCTTCCCCGCTATTGGCTCGCCGCGATTTTTGGCGGTACCTTCCTGCTGTTTTTCTTTCTGGCGATGGGCGGGATGGTGTACGTATCCCGCAAGCCGACATTGGAACTGCTGCAGGGCAATGTTCAAGTGAAACAGAAAGAGAACAAAACAGCGCAAATGGCGGCACTGGATACAATGCCCAAAGCGGCGGGCGCTGTGGCCGCGCCCGTGAGCGGGACAGGGGCGTTTCCCGCCGCGCCGTTCCAGCCTGAAAAACGCGCGTCCGGCATTGCCCATACATTGCGGTTTGTCGGTTGCTATATCCGGCGTTCTAAGGTGAAAAGCGCGCTGGTACTGCTGCTGGCGGCGCTGTTCACGGTGGGATTAGCGGCGATCCGCCTTTCGATTCTGAACAGTCACACCCGCATCGACGAATTGTATAACACCATTTCCATACAGATGACCTTGATGCCCAAAAGCTCGACGGACTATGTGATCGGCGGTTTCGCCGCGCAAAAGACCATCGACGGCATTCAAAATACCGGATTTGCACAGGACGCCTATCTGGAGGGGCTGTGTGCCGTAACGCGCATCCGGCGGGAGGATGTCTATTTAAACGACGAGCCGCAGCCCGGCCCGCGTGACGGGGATACCGGCGAGGACTTCAGCGATGGGGCGGTGGCAAAAATACTTTCCGTCAATGACTTTGACAGGTTCCTGTCCGCCGGCAGCGGCACTGAAATCGAAATCGCCTATCATGACGGATGGGACGCGGGGATCTTTGCACGTGACTGGCGGGACAGCGAGGCGCTGCCGGTACTCATGCCCGCATTCCTGTGTGAGAGCTTGCATATCCCCCTCGGCAGCCGTGTGGCGCTGGATATTCTGCGGGAGGACAGCGGGGCGATCGGAACACACCTTTTACAGGTGGTCGGCACCTATACCGGGACGCTGACAGCCAGCCAATGGGACGGTGTGCCCTGCCTGCTGGCGCCTGTGAGCGTATTGGATACTGTAACGCAGAGCCATATCTTTTACACCACCGCCCATTTTGCGCTGGACCCGGCATGGAACAGGGAACTGGACACCGTGCGCACAGCGGTGGAGGAGATCACGGAAGACTATGGGGCCGGGCTGATCCCGCTGCGCCCCATGATATGGGACGAGGAACTGAAACAGGCGGTCGAACCGCTGGAAAACAGCATTCGCCTGATGGAAATGCTGTTCCCCATCGCGCTGACCTTGAGCCTTCTGGCGGCGTTCGGTGTGTCGGCGCTGCTGATTCTGACCGAAGCAAGGGAAGCGGCGATTATGCGCGTGCTCGGCACGACGAAGCTGCGCAGCCGCATCATCCTCTCGCTGCAGGTGATCTTCATGGTGCTGGCCGGGCTGATGATAGGTCTTACCGTGTCCTTCGCGTGGGCGGGAAGTCTTGGTCTCGCGTGGGCGACGGCGGGGCTGTCGCTGCTCTGCGCGGCGGCGTATCTGCTTTGTGCGGCTGCGGGTTCCGCTGCGGGTGCGGTAATCGTGACGAACCGCTCGCCGCTGGAGCTGCTGCAAGTGAAAGAGTGATGAAATTGACGCATCTCCGCGCCCGAAGGATGAGGAGATGCAGAAAAGGGGGAAACAAAGGACAATGAAAAAGTTCCTGTCACTTGCGCTGGCGGCTGTCCTGCTGCTGTCACTAACGGCCTGCGGCGGCGGTGTGCCGTCCAGCAGCGCCGACATATCCGATCCCGGCAGCGCCGCAGACCGCACCAGTTCCGGTGGTGCTGTAGGCGGCACGGGTTCCGTTTCGGCCTCTGTGTCCGGTCCGGCTGAAACGAAAGACGATGAAAACGAAAACAGGATCATTTTAGGCGATGACGGACTTCAGGAAGCATGGGGAAAATATTACGGCGATTTCCGCTATCCGGGTTTGGGCAGCGGATACGCCGGTACGACCGACCCGCAGATTTGGGCCCTGACGGCCGGCTATGCCGTGATGGAAACGGACCGGAACGGCGCTTACCAGTGGAACACTACCGTTGTGAAGGAACACTTTATGACGGAAAACGAGGACGGCACCGCCACATTTCATGTGGAGATCAACCACGACCTCACCTACAGCGACGGCACCCCTGTTACGGTGAAAGATTACCTTGCGCGTTTGATGGCGTTTTCCACACAGGCCGCCGTGGAAGCGGGCGCTTCCGGGCTGGAGGGGCAGCGGTTTAAGGGCTTCCAAGCCTACCATGCCTATGTGGGGGACAATGCGGGCGAGGAAACAGACGGCGTGACGGCAAGCCCGGTTTTCTCCGGCGTGCGCATGATTGACGATTACACCTATGAGCTGACGGCCTCCGATGCGTTTTACCCCTACTATTTTGCGTATACCTATGTTGCCTTACAGCCGGATGTGCCCGCCATGTGGCTGGGTGAAGGCGTGGATATTATGGACGACGGCGAGGGCTGTTATCTCTCGGACGCATTCTATGAAAAAATCGGCTCCTCCTTCAAATCGGCGCAGACCATCACAGCCGGTCGCTATGATACCACGAAATTCCCGTTCAGCGGGCCCTATCAGATCACGGAATGGGATAAAGACTCCTTTCGTGTCATCATGCAGATCAACCCGGCTTATAAGGGCAATTTCGAGGGTCAGGTCCCTTCCATTGAGACAGTTGAGTTTGTTCCCCTTACGAACGAAGTAGAGGTCACGGATGGGACGCATCTGGACCAGCTCCAAAGGGGCGGCGTAGATGTACAGCCCGCTGTTACCGGCAACAAGATTAAGACCGCGCTGGAGATGGTGGACAGCGGGAATTTCGCCGCGGGCTGCTATCAGCGCGCCGGGTACAGTAAGCTGGATATTGCCTGCGACTTCGGCCCCACGATGTTCCCGGAGGTGCGCAAGGCGCTGGCACATCTGCTGGATCGCGAGGCGTTTTGCGAAACCTTCCTGGATGGCTATGGCGTGGTGATGGACGCACCGTACAGCCCTGATTTCTCCATGTGGCAGGCTGTGAAAGATGAGATCGAACTGACGGACTATGCCTATTCGCCCGACATCGCCAAACAAATTTTGGAGGAGGGCGGCTGGATTTACAATTCCAAAGGCGGACCGTATGAGGAAGGCGCGGAGGGCGTCGATGCCGTGCGCTATAAGAAGCTGACAGCCCAGGAAGCGGGTGTGCTGGACGGCTTGAACAAGACCTATGCGGTCACTGCGAATACGGGCCGTGTCACCTATCAGACCGTGGAGATTGGCGGTGAATACTATCTGCCGCTTGCCATCAACTGGCTCGGTACCGAGAGAAGCGCGGCTACAGACCTGCTCACCATGATGATGGCGGCGAGCCCGGACGTCGCCGCCGCGGGCATGGCAATTCGTGCCACCGTCAACGGTCACAAAGCCCTGTTGGGCAATATGTACCGCCAACCCGAAAAAGGCTATGAGGGCGTGCCGGTCTATAACATGTTCAGTATCGCAGTAGACTGGCCCGATTCCGTGTATGATGACTCCTATTGCTGGTCGCTCGACCCCGCATATGATGCGTATTCCTCCAACAGGCTGTACGATGTATATGACGCGGCGTTCCCTTACGACCCGTCGGGCGAGAAGCTGACGTATGAGGAAGCGATGGAAGCGTCAGGAGGCAGGCTGGGGATGGATTACCTCTCGATGGCGATGGTGTACAATGCCGCCACCGAGGAGGAATACAACCAGTGGTGGAAAGGCTATATAGAGCGCTGGAACGAGCTTATGCCGGATATTCCCCTATACGCCAATCTGTATTATTATGTATACAACGCCAAGCTGGAAAACTTCGAGCTGACGCCGTTCTTCGGCCAGGAGCGCGCTATCATTTATGCGAACATTAAGGGCTATTGAGAAGCATACTTTTCACCATACTTTTATGATAGGAGGAAAAAACATGAGTGAACTGAAAGTAGAAAATGTAAGCTATCGTTACAAAAACTCCTCCCGCAAGGCACTGTCCGAAGTGTCCTGCGCATTCCAGGCGGGCACTGTCACTTCTGTGGTGGGGCCGTCCGGCAGCGGCAAAACGACGCTGCTTTCTATCCTGGCGGGGCTGGATAGGCCAGAGGAAGGAAAAGTACTTCTCAATGGCCAGGACCTTGCCGGGAAGGACCTGGACGCTTACAGGCGGGAGGATGTATCCGTCATTTTCCAGGCGTTCCAGCTTTTCCCGCTGCTGACGGTGATAGAGAATGTATGCTATCCTATGGAACTGAACGGCATAGCCAAAGCGGAGGCCCAAAAGCGGGCGAGGGTTTTGTTAGCGAGGATGGACATCAGCGAGGAAAAGTGGAAACGTTATCCGGCCAATTTATCCGGGGGCGAACAGCAGCGGGTAGCCATTGCGCGTTCCCTGGCTACGGGCGCGGGTATCCTGTTGGCGGATGAGCCGACCGGAAATTTAGACGGACAGAACACCACCAACGTGATGGAGATTCTCACCCGTTTAGCTCATGAAGATGGGTACTGTGTGATTATCGTCACCCACGACCCCGCCATCGCCGAAGCGTCCGATTATGTCTACCGTATGGCGGACGGCGTGCTGGCAAAAGCAGGCTAACTTGGCAGAAGCAATGAAAAGACGTATATGTACTAATTTTAGATCATTCTTTTCAGTTATTCACACCTGTTTTACGTTATCATGGAAAACCTCAGCACTATATACAGTGCTGAGGCTTTCCTGCAATTTGCTTGTACCCGCGTTGTCCCTTGTCTGTGCATTTCTGGGAAAAGATATTTTGAACCTAATAGCAGGAATCACCCAATGGGCGAATCCTATGTGCTCATTGTTTTTATTTTCTGTTGGACTCCTGCTGGCCAATGTCCTGCGTTCTCTGCTTCAAAAAGCTCAGGTTTATGCGCAAAATCTGCATGAAGAAATTATCAATCGGGAACTCGCATTATTTATGATGGATAAGGCGGGAACAGCTGATATTGAGTATTTTGATAATGCTGAATATTATGATAAACTGTCTGCCTGCACCCGCGATGCGTTTGTAATATCGCAACTGTTATGGAACACGATTTCGGTTGTCGGAGCGTTGTTCTCTATGATAGTTTCTTTTATTGCCTTGAGCCGGTTAAAATGGGTGTATGGCGTTTTGATGCTGTGCGCCACCATCCCGGCCTCCATAGCGTCAGTCAAGTATACAAAGACACTCTATACCCTCAGCCTGGAACAGATAAACGGTGAACGGCAAAAAGGGTATTTACAAAGTCTGTTGCTTGAGCGACGCTACGCACAAGGGTTGCGTTTATTTGATGTGTGTGATAAAATTAAAGAAAGATACAGCCGTTTATGGGACACTCTTTTTTCAGAGAAAAAGAGTGTGAATAAAAAAAGAGCTATCCTGACCGGCCTGTTAGAATGTCTGCCGGAGTTCATGATGGCCCTAATTGGCCTTGATATCGCCGTGAGCGTTTTGGATGGCTATGCCACAGTGGGTGACTATTCCCTTTATACCGGGCTGATTTCACAGTTGTGGAATGGGGTATATATGCTGTCTAACGCAGTCATACAAATCTATGATAACCAGTTAAAAGTATCCAATTTGAAGACATTAGGGGAATATCCGAATCGTATTTTGGATACAGGCACAATAGAGGTCCATAGAATTGACACAATCGAGTTTAATCATGTCAGCTTTTCCTATCCTGGCACACAGAAACAGGTACTGGACGACGTTTCATTTTATTTAGGCAAGGGGGAAAGAGTAGCCTTAGTGGGTTTGAATGGTTCCGGCAAATCTACACTTATAAAGCTGCTGCTGCGCTTATACGAAACGGATAAGGGAAGCATAAAAATCAACGGTGCTGATATTCGCGAATATAAGCTGAAATCGCTCCGACAAAATTTCAGCGTCTACTTCCAGGATGACCCAAGCTATAGTTTTACTTTGAGGGAAAACATAGCCATTGCGGATATGGAAAAGTCAAGCAATGATGAGGAAATCATTCGGGCTTTAACAGATAGTGGCGCAGGGGATATTTTGGAACGCTCTCAGACAGGGCTGGACGCGTCGGTTTCCCGGCTTTTCGATAGCCAGGGGATTGAACTGTCCGGGGGACAATATCAGAAACTTGCCTTGGCACGGGCGTTCTATCGGCGACACTCGGTATTGATTTTAGATGAGCCATCCTCCAATCTTGATCCGCGCTCCGAACATCAGATATTTGAGAAGCTGAAAATTTTTACAAAAGGGAAGACTACTTTATTTACGTCGCATAGACTGACAAATGTAATGCTGGCAGATCGAATTGTTGTATTGGAGAATGGCCGTGTGTTGGAGGAAGGTACACAACGGGACCTTTTGGAACATAACGGACGATTTGCGGAACTGTTTCGGTATCAGCAAGAGCGGTACCAAACAGATTAAGAGGGATAGTTTCTATGTTGATCGCACTGATTGATGACGGAATCTTTACAGGAGTATGCAAGGACATCCGATTAGAATATGACCTCATTGTCGAGGATGATGGCACTGTTCGTCCCCGTCGCGCTGATGAGCGCATTTTGACAAATCATGGCACAACCTGCGCGCAAATCATACACAAATATGCGCCTTCTGCCAGTTTTTGTTCCCTGAGTATTTTCCATAAGCCTAAGCTCAAAACATCTATACACAAATTGTTGGCAGCACTGCAATGGTGTAAGGAACATCATGTTCCGATCGTTCATATGAGTATTGGCACTACACGTCCCTGTGATTATCGGCCCATCCATAATGTTATCTTTAGCATGCTCCGACAAGGACAAATAATTGTGGCAGCCCACAGCAATCAAAAGGAGCGATATACAGTTCCAGCTTGCTGCACAGGTGTGTTTGGGGTTGCGACTAACCCGGAATTGAAAGAGTCAGCTTTTTATATTACAGACACTGCTGACTTATGGGGCGTTCAAATTTTTGCTTCCTCCAGGCACGATTTATCTGAATATGCTAATGGATGTAAAGAGACGATCATATCAAATAGTTATGCGGCTCCAACCATTACAGCAAAGATACATGAGGTAGTCTCCTCAATGAATGGTGCAACCAGCTCATTGTATGCCATGTACCAGGATTTGGCGGGCAGGCGAATATCAATTACAAGAATGTTCCCAGACTTTCTGACAGAAGCGCTTATATTTGATCCAGGTAATTATATCAAGCAGCGTGATTACGCTTCGTTTAATATCCTGGGACAGTATTCTAATACGATTGCTTTCTTAGACGCAATACGGCAAGACCGAAAAACGCCAATCATCTTGCTACCGTCCCCTTATATCACGACTGATTTTATAGATGCTATATGCAACTATTCCATAGAACGGCTTGGCGTTGTATATGTTGGGACGGTGCCGGAATATTTGCGGATGAAGCTCCCCTGTGCTTTATGGGACGAGAGTATCTGCCAGTCATTTTATAAAAGAATGAAGCCCGAACTTATTGATCCGGAAATCGTAATTATACGCGTGGAGCCACAAGGAGAAGGGGCACTTCGTCTTTTGGGCAGGCTGAAAATGTATTTAAACGAAAATGGGTGTAGCTGTATTGCCATTTCAGATTTCCCAGGAGCGTATCTATATGGGCTGGAATATTTGCCGGAAGGCTGTTCGTTAAAGGAAGCACTTTCATATTTGTGTTATATACAGCGCCCGGACATTGTGCTATACTCAGTGCAGAATGATGCGGAAACAATCCACGGAAGTATGATGATTAAATTGGATGATTGTCATGCTGGTACGCGCTCTAAGGATGTGGCTGTTTTGCCAGCAACGCCTACGGATGAGGATATACAGAAATTTCTATCTATTTTGATAGAGGAATAGTTCTTGCGAGGAATCACAAAGAAGCTTGTCTGAGGGAAGCGGTCAAATCCTCGTTTTTCGGCTTCCCCAGCCAACCCCGCGAGGTCTCCGGCAATTTCTGCGGGTATACCTGCTTGGATACCCGTCAGAGCCGGGGAAAATAGACAAGATGGATTTCCGAGTCCTTTTTGCCATTCTTGATGAAAGCCAGCGAAATTTGGTAAAACAAAATAGGGAGGCTGATAGAGATGATGACTCGCTTAGTATCCGTACTGGCCGATGCGTTTTCGGGAGGGAATCCCCTGCTTTTCGCAGTCGTTTCGCTGCTTAGCTTGTGGAGTGTCGCCTTGGGCCTGGTGGAATTTCTTGCAGAACAGCGCCCCAAAAAGCGCCTGTGCGAGGCGACCGTATTTACCGTTGCGCTGCTGGTGCTCTGCCTGACAATGCCCCTGTTGCCCGCGCTGCTGGTGCTTTCGGTCTCCCTGTGTCTGTTTCTCTGGATCGCGAGCACAAGGCGGAACAAGAAAAGAGGCGAGGAGATCGCGGTGACGCTGAATCTGCCACAAAAATGCCTGCCGGTCGGCTCCGAAGTTACGACCTCGGTGGAATTTCGGCGTGCAACGGCGTGCATAGAGGAGAAACGCCCTCAGGAGGCTCTCGCTCATCTGCGGAAGTGCCGCGGGAAAATCACGGGGCAGATGCGGTATCGGCTGCTCTACATTGACGCTCTGATTCTGCTGGAGAATCCCAAAGGTGCGTGCAGCAAGCTCGAAGACGTACCTGATAAGCATTTACGCAGTAAAAGCAATTTTATAAACGTGACGCTCCGCAAAGCAGGCTGTTACCGTGCGCTGCACGACTATGAAAACGAATTGGCCTGCTACGATGCGTTGCTGGCGCGGGGCATAGACCCCGGCAGGACCTATCTGTGGCGGGCGCAGGTCAAGCAGCGCATGCTGGAGATATATGAGTGTTTGCCGTCTATAGAACATGCAGTTGGCAAAACGGACGAAGCGCGCCATGTGTTCTTGCAGGGGATATTTGCCGATTTGGAGCGCGCCGGGCAGTACACACACGGGAACGACTCCCTGACAGAGGGCAAGCTGCTGTCCCACAGAGCCGCGTGCTGCATCCTGAACGGTGATATCTCGCAGGGACGCGCACTGTTGGACGAGGCAAAGAAGAAAAACGATGTGTATGCCAACACCCTGTTGTATGACGGTATCTGCCTGAGCCGCGAAAAGAAATATGACCAGGCAGTGGGCGCACTGCGCAAGGCTGTCCGCTGCCTACAGCAGAATGAGGCACAACAGGCGGACGAGGAGAAAGACCGCGTATTCATGGACACGGCTTTCTATGAGCTGGCAAAGCTGCATTTCCAACGCCTGCAACTCGACGAAGCCATGCGCTGTGCGGCCCAGGCACTCTCCCTGTTCCCTCGCCGCAGCGACTGTTTTGAGCTGCAAGGGCAGTGTTATCAGCTGAAAAGAATGTACAGCGAGGCCATTGCGTGCTATACGAAAGCACTCGAATTGAAGCCGGACGCAGATCTCTACACGGAACGCGCGGAGTGCTTTTTTAATCGCAACAATAGAGAATGTACACTGGCTTATCGGGATATGCAACAGGCCATCCAGCAGAAACCGGACAACCATAAGTATCGCCTGAGCGCACTACTGTACCGCTCGGCGATGGACAATAGAGCCAATACAAGTATGGAGCTGGATGAGCTGACGGAACAGACCGCGTCATTCGATGAGGATCCGAAATCATTTAATAGTTTGGGGATTATCTATAAAAATTATGGGTATTTAGAGGAGAGCGAGGCATATTATCGAAAAGCGATAGAAGATAGTCCTCGAAACGATAGCATCCACTATAATCTGGCTGCACTTCTCGTTCAGCAAAGCAGATACACAGAGGCAGTGGAAGAACTGAATCAGGCCATCGAGCTGATGTCGGGGAATATGCAATATTACAGCCTGCTGATAGAGTGTTACCAGCAAATGGACGACACAGAAAACGAGATAGCAGCACAATGCCGCCTGACCGCCCTGCGGACAAAGTACGCCACTGTGAACCGCATGAACGGCGATGCGGTGTACAAGCTGGGAAAATATCAAAAGGCCGAGGAATATTATCGGGCGGCACTGGAATACAGCGAGGATCCCATTGTGTTGAACAATCTGGCCTGCGTCTGTTATGCGAAAGAGCGGTACGAACAGGCTGCGGCGTATTTGAAACAGGCAATCGGGCAGGACAAGCGGTACGCGCTTGCCTATTTTAACCTGGGAAATTGCCAGCTCCGCATGGGCGAGAATGGCGCGGCAAAGGAAAGCTATGAGGCAGGCCTGCGCCTTGATCCTGGAATGACGTGTGCTGCACAGGTACTGGACAGTATGCAGACACAGGACATCCGCATGCAGCTGGACACTACGCTTCCTCAGAAAAAAACAGGCAAGGAGCCTGTTACGATCCGCGAACTTATCTTTTCGTGACAGAACCTTAAAGGAGGCCCTATGGATTTTTATTCATTTCAAAGCGCTGGCCGCCAAGGGCAGCGAAGCGGTGAAAAGGAAAATATCCTTCACAACATAAATTTATACCACGGCACAATGGAATTTCCGCTGGCCCTGGCCAGCCTTTCCGGTGCGGAAAACCTCTCGTTCACCCTGCAGGCCGTTTTTTCAAGCGCGCTGGTCAGCACGTTGCATCGGGACAACACACGGGCCCCCACACAGGCCCTTGGCTTTGGCTGGTCGATGGAAATGCCCCGTATCCGTGTGCTGGACAGTCAGGCGGCAAGGAATTTGCAGGCGGAGTTCAGCCTCGTCAGCGAGGGCGGCGCTTTCCCCTTATCCCGGGCAGGCGAGGAAAACGGAACAGTGCGTTTCATCTCCGTCCACCACCCCGCGTGGGATTTCCGCTACTGCCCGGCCAACGGCGGGTATTGGGACGTGTGGAAGGAGGATGGTTCCCGCTGGCGTTTTGGCGGTGCGGGGAACAGCACCGAGGTGCGTTTGGCATGGGATAACTGGGTGGGGGCCGCCGCCGCCAACGGCGCGCAGCCTTTTTCCGTCGGCTGGTATCTGTGCGAAATCGAAGGAGCTTATGGCTCCCGCATCCAGATTGCCTATGAAAACCAGAAGGAGCAGGTTGGGAACAGCGCCTATACACGCAATATGCGCCTGAAGCAGGTGACAACAGCCTACGGCGAAAGCATAACGCTGCATTATGGGAAGAAAGAAGCCTGGGAGTATGGCGGCGAAGGGGACGCCGCGCCGCTCCGGGCTTACCAATACGCCTGGGATGACGGGTATCTGCAATCCATCGACGTGACGACGGACGAGGGCACGCCTTTGTATCGGCAGGAGCTCGCCTATTCCTTTTTCAGCATTAACGGAAAGGAATCCTATCGGAAGCGCTTTCTGCAGTCTGTGACGCAGGTGGCGTCGGACGGCCGGAAAATGCCGCCGATTTCCTTCCGATACTCCTTCGATAAAGACGCCGCCCTGCCGGGCGCGCTGATTGGCGTGACGCAGCCCGCCGGCGCGAAAATGGCCTTTGATTACGAGAAAATGGCCTGGGAAAACGCGGGGGGAGATACCGCGATACAGCCGCCCGCCGCCGGCTGGGAATGCCAGATGTTCCACGCGGACAGCTACAGCGTGGCAAAGTTCACATGCGGCCGGCAGGTGCGGCTGAAAGCCTTCTATTGGGATATGGGATGGCGCGAATGGGAGGACAGCTCCTTCAGCGGGGAAGAGATATCGGATATGGTCCTTCTCACCGGCGAAAACTTTTTTGCGGCGGTGTTTTTCTCGGTGCAGCGGGGGCAGTATTGTGCCCGCATGTTCCGCCGCAGCCAGACGCGGCGCGCCGAGTGGGGTGTTTACCCTATAGAACGCGCGTTGGGCCGCAGCCTGCCGGCCGCGGCCTGCGGCCCGGATTTCCTCGCGCTGCAGGCGCAGGGCGGGCAGGCCCTGATCCTTTGCCAATACGATTTTCTGGCCGATTGCTGGCGCATACAGGAGCTGGCGTCCGATGCAGCGGATTTTACAGCGCTCGGCGCGGGCCGCGATTTCCTGCTGGCAGCGTATTACAGGGAATCTGCGGGCCTTCTGCGCCTGCGCTCGTTCTACGCGGACGCGGGGCACACCTGGCGCGCGGGCGATATACGCGACCAAAGCGAAGCGCTGGAATGGCGGCTGATGAGTCCGTTTTCCGTGTGGTCGCTGGGCGATTCCCAGGCGGGGGCGGCGTTCGTCTGGATTCAGAACGAAACAACCGTGCGGGGCACCATAGCGCTGCTGCGCTGGCGCGAGGACTACACCTTTTCCGATGTGGCGCTGCACCGTGTGGAACAGTCGGAGAAGGTCAAAAACCCGTTGCTGTACGCCGCCGTCAGCGGCAGCATGACGGGGTATGCGCAAATGGTGTTCCGTTATGTGCCGGGGCAGTGGAGGGAATACCGCCTGCTGACCCCGCAAAACGGCGGAGAATACGCCTATGCGTATGGCGGGGACATCGCGCTGGCAGTGGAGCGCATCGGAGATACGCAGCGCTTTTACGCCATCCGCTTCGACCCTCTACGCATGGATTGGACGCCGGAGGGAGCGCCTCAGAGCGGGGCCATTCACGGAGAGGCGCTGTGCCCTCCGCATATTGCGGGCAGTTATGCGGTGCTGGGAAGAACGCTGTTCCACTGTGCCCGTGCGCATAAATGGACGGCGCTCTATACGTTCCCGGAAAATGCCCGTCTGGATTCCATCTGCCTTGATCCGGCGGGCGGGTATGCGCTGTACGCAGTGAAAGGGCAGGATACAACTGTTAAGCTGGCGCTGGACGGGGAAAGCGTGCAGGAGGAACAGCGGCTGGAGGGGCAGCTTTGCACGGGGGCGGCGGGCGGTTTTGCGGGCCTGTCCGCATTCCATACGTCCCGACGGGATGCCGGCCTGCAGCTGTATGCCCTGCGGGAAAACCGGTGCTTTCGCCGCGCGGAGGCAGCGGTGGTGCGGGACGTGTCGCTGGATCCGGGCGATGGGGCGCAGCGGTATGTGCTGCGCTATGAAAGCGCCGGGGCGCGCATGGAAGCCTTTGTGCCCGCTTTCCAGCGCGTGCAGGCGATTCCGGTGGAGGAAGCCGCGCCCTATGGGGCCGTGCGCTATACATACTTCAACGGCCTGCCGGAGGATGACCCCAGCGCGGCGTATCCGCCGGACGACGCTTACAGCAACGCGCGGGCCTGTTATTCCCGCTTTGCCGGGTGGCTTTTCCAGACCGAGGTTTTCCGGGCGGGAAACATCCTGGAAAAAAGCAGCACCACCTATACCCGCGCACTGGACGGGCAGGGGTATATCCTGCGCCCCATGCGTGTGGTAGAGCGCGAATACCTGCCCGTATACGACCTTGCGGCGCGCAAAGCGTGCGGCAAAACCGCCTGCCGCGAGAGCATCATCACCAACAGCTACGAATCCCGCTATTACCAGCTTCGCAGGACGGAAAAATCCGGCTGGAACGCACAGGGAAAGGGGACGAGCCTTGCCATAGAACACCTGTATGCGTGGGAAACGTGCGCGGCAGCCGCCAAGGCACACCTGCTGGACCCGATTGCCTATACCCGACAGTACGATACGGCCACCCAAACGACAATCTCCGCACAAGCCGTGCATTGGGCGGCGGATCAGGAAAGAAAATGGCACGAGGCCGCCTGGCTGATGTGGAACGGCGAGGGAGGCGGCGCCTATCCCAAAACAGAAACAGCGGCCGGCTGGGACGTGACAAAGCGCGCCATCAGCTGGGGCAGCGCCGGGGCGGAGACGGAGATACTCTTAGAGGGCGGAAAACCCGAATCCGTCCTGTATGACAAGGCCGGGAAAGCCGTGGTGGCCCGGTTCAGTCGGGCGCTTTTGCAGCAGGCGGCATACTGTGGGTTCGAGCCATATGAAACGCTGGGCCGCTGGAAGCTTTCGGGGGGAACCTGGGATGCCTGTATTGAGACGGCGGAATGCTACAGCGGAAGCCGGTGCCTGCGCCTGGGCGGCGGGCAGTCGCTCACCGCGAAGCTGACAGGCTGCGACGGCGGCACGCCTGTGCTGCTGCACGCCGCCGTAAAGGGGGCAGGGGGCATGTTCCGGCTCACGGTGCGGCATGGCGCGCGGGAAAAGCAGATGGAAAGCGCGCTGCCCACGTCGGAATACTGGACGCCCTGCGCCATTCAGATGGAGCTGCCGGAAGAATTCCGACGCTCCGGCCAGACAGTGGACGTGGAAGCGTGTCTGACAGGCCCTTGCGCGAAAAGCATCCTGCTGGACGCGGTATTTCTGACGCCGCTCTCCTGCGAGGCGTCGGCCACCGTATATGCCGGGCCGCACAAGCTGCAATGTGCCTCCCACAGCAACCGCGGCGCGGGCCTGCTGAATTTCTATGACCCCTGCGGGCGGCCCACCGGCACGGCCGCGGAAGACGGCGGCATCCGCACGCTTTCCCGCCAACTGTATACAGCGCCGGGGCGGCAGGGCCGTGCAGATGCAAAAGACTGCACGGCCGCCGTGGAATTTGCACAGCGCGGGGACATCTGCCCCATGCACCGCGGCAGCGACTGGCAGCGGCAATGGGCGGCAGAGGGCGGCTGGAAAATCCAGGGGCAGCGGCTCACGGCAGAAAACGGACCGGCAGTGCTGCGCT
Organism: uncultured Clostridia bacterium; assembly: GCA_947381875.1. GTDB lineage: Bacteria > Bacillota > Clostridia > Oscillospirales > Ruminococcaceae > Ruthenibacterium. The sequence goes on from CANCXY010000003.1 coordinate 16,066, forward strand.
ATGAGCAGGAGCTGAGCGCGCAGTACGCTTTGTATATGGCGCTGGAAAGCGGCGCGGGCACGTGGGAGGTCCATACAGGGCAGGCGGCAATCCATATGCAGAAGGGAAAGGGCGCTGTCCGCGAAAAAGGCCGAACGCTGGCGGAATTTTCCTTAACCGATTGTGAATTGGCCCAGGACTTTCTTCTGCTGCGCATGGGCAGCCGCATGGCCCTGTACGCGTGGGACAAAGAGCTGTTCTGCATAGGCGGGCTGGAGGAGACGCCGGCGGGGCTTTCCCTGACGGCCCAAAAGGCGGCGCTGCGCTGTCTGGGTGTGGGCGCGTCCCCCCGCGTCCGCCTCAGCTATACCGACCACGCGGGCACGCCGCTTCAGGACCAGATTGTGACGGACAGCGGCGTGATTGTCTCTCAGTCGCTGTATTCGCCGATGCGCAGGATTGAGGTCCGCACAAAGCCGGCGGAAATTCCCAGCGCGCTGTGGGGCTGGCGCCCGTCGCTGGTGACGGGCTGGGACGAAAAGAGCGGTGTGCTGTCAGGAGAGGCGGCGCGTATTTTCCCGGAGGACGAAGGCTATCCCTATGAACGGAGCGTCGTGACGAAAAGCCCTTCCCCTGTTGTGGCGGAAATCGGGCGTCCAGGAAAAGCGTTCGCCATCCGCGCGGGCGCAACGGACAGCCGCACGGCCACGTTTGCTCGCTATATTCCCACGAACCTTCCCGCCGCTGTGCCGGAAAAGGGCCTGTATATGAAGTGTCAGCAGGATCCGGACGGCAAAAACAATATCACCGTATACGACAGCTTCGACCGGCAGGTGTGGACAATCACAGACGCGCCGGACGGGGAACGGCAGGCGATTCATACGCTCTATGACGTTCAGGGCCGGGTGTGCGAAACACGCATTGCGGCAGGCGGCGCGAAAGGGACGGAGCGCCGTGTACAGGCAATGGCGTATGATGCGGCCGGGCATCTGGCCAGTCAGGCGAACCCGGATATCGGCACAAGCCGGTTTATCTATGACACGCGCGGGCGGCTGCACTATGAGCAGAACGCGGCGGGGGCCGGCGAGGGGTGGTATATCTATCACGTTTACGACGCACAGGACCGGGAAACGGAGACCGGCCGGATATCTGGCGCATGGAACGAAGCGGCGCTGCGCAAAAAGGCGCAGGCGGGCGGCGGCCGCCCCGAAAACGCCCAATACAGCCGCCGTTTCTGGTATGATGGGAACATCGGGCAGTATCAGACAGGAAAGCTTTGGAAATGCGAGACGCGCGCAGACCAGGGCGTCGTGTGCGAAACTTTTTCCTATGACGCAAGGGGGAATATCACCGAAAAAAAACAATCCATAGACGGATGCGAGGATGTTGTGACATTTACCTACGACGGTCGGAACGCGCTGCTCAGCCAGACAGTCAACGGGCGGGAGGAGACCTCTGTCCGCTATGCCTACGACGCGGCCGGGCGGCTGAAAACCGTATGGGCGGCGGGGCGGCCCGTGGCCGAAAACACATACGATGCGGCGGGCAATCTGACTGCCGAGACATTCGCGCCCGGAACGGGCGCGCCGCTGACGCGCACCTATACCTACAACAGCGCGGCCTGGCTGACAAAGATAGAGGATGGCTGTTTCAGCCAGTCGATCGACTACGACCCCGCCAGCGGCAGAATCCGGCAGATGCAGGTGCGCATCCAGGACGCCCGGTTCGCCGTGCCTGTCCTAAATACAAGCTGCGCCTATGACGGCTTCGGAAGGCTCAAAAGCATTTCCCACAGGCAGGCTCCGCAGTACAACCTTGGCACAAAAGCGCCGTTTGTATACGACGACAGCAGCAACGCCCTTTCGGTGGACGGGACAACGTACCAGTACAGCGGACAGACAAACAGGCTGCTTGCGGCGGGCGGCACGCAGTGGACGTACAGCGTGCAGGGGGCCTGCACGGCCATCACGGACGGGGATGGGGAGGTACAGTTCACCTATGATCCTGTTCTGAACGTGGTGACAGGGATGCAAAGCGGCGCGGGCGCGCAGTTCTTTGCGCAGGGTACGGCGGGCATCGCGGCCTGCTGGCAGGCGAAGGGCGTCACGCGGTATCTGACGGACAGCAGGGGCAGGCTGCTTTGTGCGATTGGCCCGGACGGCGTGACATGCCTGTGCGTATATGGGGCCAACGGCCTGCTGGCACAGGTGCGCGGCGGCAGGGTTTACTATATGCTGAAGGATTACCAGTCGTCGGTGCGCGCGGTGTGGGACGGCAAAAAACTGTGCGGCGCATGGCATTACGCCCCTTACGGCGGCGTCATGGACGGCTCGTTTTCCAGTAAGGAGATCCAGAGCCTTCTGCCGTTCCGTTTCGCAGGTATGCTGGAGATGCTTCCCGGCCTGTACCGCACCGCGGCCCGGTGGTACTGCGCCGCCTCTGGCCGCTTCCTCAGCATCGACCCAGAGGGCCAGTACGTCAGCCCGTATCTGTACGGCGGCTGCGACTGGGTGAATTACTGCGATCCGGACGGTGCGTTCTCTTTCGGAAATTTCTTTGCGGCGCTTGGTACGTTTATAGTAGGCGCCGCGGCCCTTGTGGCAGGCGTTGCCATCAGCGTTGCCTCCGGGGGCACGGCCGCCCCGCTGCTGGCGGTGTTGGGCGGCGCGGCCCTCGCGGGGTTCGGGTTCGGCGCAGGGGCGTATGGGGCCGTCTCGATGTTCACCAACGAGTATGATATTTATGAATGCCTGATCAGCGGCGCAAGCGGCGCGGTTACAGGGGCGCTGCTGGCCGGGGTTGGCGCGGCGCTGCCCGCCTTCACGGGCTGGACGGCGGTGCTGGTGGACACGGCGGTCGGCGCTGTCGTGGGCGGCGGCGATGGCGTGGTGTCCAACGGGCTTTTGAACCTGTGTCACCACAGGGAGTTTTTGGAGAACTGGCAGACCAACCTGATTATCGGCGGCGTATTGGGCGGCGTTTTTGGCGGGCTTTCCGGCGTGGGGCGGGCCTATCGGAACCAGAACCTGGTGCTCCCCAAAAACAACCGGGCCAATGCGGACATCATATCCGTCAATTCGTCCCACAGAGGGTCCCACCCCGGCCATTCGTCCCTGATGAAAACAGACAGTGCGGGAAATATGACGGGCACGGAATTGTTCTGCGATACGCCCGCAGGGGGAGGCTGGCCCCGCACGGAAATTGAAGTCTATAACGATACGGCCTCGGCACGCGGCCGCTTCCTCCATGAATCCATCCGGCGGGCAGAGCTGCCTGTGGCGCAGGAGACATGGCAGGCCATTGTGCCGAATATGAACTTTGACGGAATCCGGTACTGCTATCTGATAAGCGACTGCACCGCCTATGCGGTGAGGGTGCTTGGGGGCGGAGGGTTCGCGCCGCCGCTCTGGGCCAGGACGCCCGCCACCATGTACCTGTGGGCCTGGCTTTTGGGATGGTGACTGCCGCGCCGGTGCGCGGAGAAATATAAAACAGGGAGGCATACAGTATGGAAAAGGTAGATGTAGTTGTAACGCGGGAATGCCCGCTCATTTTAGGCTCCACTGCGTCACCGAATTGCTTCGGGACGATGGAGATTGAGAAAGGGGCCTATGTGGAGATCCGCGCCAATATGGATATCAGCATTGATGTATTAAAGCGCGCGGAGAATGGCGTACAGACGGACAGGGTGCCGCCGCAGGTGCCTATGCGTCAAAGCCCGCGGTATGATTTCTATATCACAGGCCGTGCGGGCAAAACAGGCGAAGATGGCCCGGACGGGGCGAACGGGCGTTCCGAGGGCTGCCACGGCAACCCCGGCGAGCCGGGCACCCCCGGCAAAACGGGCCAGGACGCTCCCAGCCTCACCATCACGATTGGAGATTTGCAGGATTCCTTTTCCCTTGTGAACGTCGGCGGCGAGGGCGGCAGCGGCGGCAATGGCGGCAATGGCGGCGACGGGGCGGATTACAACGGCGGCATAGGCGGCAACGGCGGCGATGCAGGCAGCGGCGGCAACGGGGGCAACGGCGGCGACGGCGGCCAGGTGAAGGTCTCTTATGCCACAAAGAACGGCAGCAAGCTCCGCTGCCAGAACGAGCGGGCAAAAGGCGGCATGGGCGGCCTGCCGGGCCGCGCGGGCAAAGCGGGGGCCCCCTCAGGGCTGCCGGGAAAAACGGGCAGCAGCGGCGCGTCCGGCCTTTCGGGGCAAATGGGAAATGTAGCGGTGGAAGAACAGCCCGCCCCCACTCTGATGACGCAGCTTTGTTCCGGCGGGGCACAGCCCGCGCATTTCCAGGCGGAGGACGCCGCACACAGGGAGGCGCTGTTCGCCCATTTGGGCGGCAGGAAATTCCTGCAGGAGAAATACCCCGCTGTATACCGCGGGCTGACCGCAGGCTGCGAAACGCTGATGCGCGGCGGCAGCGCGGGAAAAAACCTGTTTGAAGTGAATACGCCGGGCATCTGCTCGCGCGCAATTACGAAATCCAACGTATCGGACAGCCATGAAGATGACTGGGGCTATCTTGTCAGCGATATCATGGGCAAATTCCCGGAGGGCATGGCCCTGGTAAGCGTATCCGGCGTGCTGAAGGATGAAAATGGTACGCCGCAGGCTTCCTTTGCGGAGGAATATGAAGCGGACGGCACGGGGTATGTCTCCGATACAGCCAACAGCCTCGACGCCTATATGCGGGATATTGCCCAAATGAACGATATGAAATATCACAGCGAGGGCGAATGCTACGCTGTGGATCAGGACGGAAAGATCTTTCCCTTCGCCAAACAGGCCAGCTCCAGCATCATGGTGGAGGGGGGAAAATCCATCGTAAAAAAGCTGACGGTTACGGCGCCTGTCCATACCAACACAGATCAGAAAGAAAAGCTGATTGTGCTGTATGACCGGGAGCCGAACTCGGACGAGAAGGATACGTGGGATTATAAATATCCCGGCAACGCGGCCGAGGGCAACAAGGTAAAAACCATGCTGCCATATGCAGGTACCATCACGGTATCCGATAACCATATTATCAAAGGGTACGGCTATGGAGGTTTTCATCTGAACCTGCTGTATCAGGGCCAGCAGAAGCCAACCGCATCCTATAATTACGAGAATGAGGATGAAGTGGCGGCGTTCTTTAAGTTGTCGGAGGACCAGAAAACCTGTACCTTTACTTTCCCGGACGACTGGGGGTGCAAGCTGGATCTAAAGGATTACAACGTGTCCTGCACACAGAAGCTTTCTTCCTCTTTCTGGATCCGCATAGAGAACACGGCGCTGAAAAAGAATCAGATCCTTACAATCGTTATCAATTCCACCACGGATAAAACCAAGCCGATGTTTGAAACCGAGGGAACGACTGTATATGTGCCGGAAATTTCCATCCGCTGGGGCTGTTTCCATCAGGATACCTTGATCCGTATGGACGGCGGTGCGCAGATGCCTGTCAGCAAATTGGAGAAGGGCATGCGTGTGGCGACGGCAGGGGGCGGCAGCGCGGTGATCCGCGAGGTTTATTCCGGCCCGGAGGCGGAGCTGGTGTGCGTGGAGACGCAGGACGGAAAGAAAATCCGCGTAACCCCCGGCCACCCCCTCTATACGCCGGACGGGGCGAAGTGCGCAAGGGACCTGCAGCCGGGCGATTTGCTGCTGATGGAGGAAGGCCCGGCCCAGCCTGTGTGCTTTGCGTTCCTGTGCCCCTATGCGGGCAAGGTTTACAACATAGAGCTGGAGGGCGGCGAGCAGCGCATCTTTGCGGACGGCTTTGCGGCAGGCGATTTCCTCGCGCAGAACAGCGTAAAGCCGCAGAGTAAGGTGCCGCCTTTGAAGCCGGAGGTGAAGGAAACCGTGGCGCAGTTGAAGGCCCTGCTTCGGGAGCGGGGAATTATGCGTGATACAACGGCAGCGCGGTAAGCCTCTGCGCAGGCTGAATCCAATGATTTCTGCCTGCTTCAAAATGAAATCTTGAAGCGATGAAAAGTTTCGCCGGCCTTTTCAAAGGCCGCAGGATTCCAAAGGGCGGCGCCCTTTGGGCAGTTCCCACCCCGCTTCAAAAAATGCCGGCCGGCTGACGGAAAATCAGCGGGCCGGTATTTTGTACATAATGACTGTTTTCCTGTGCGCTTTTTGCCTGTTTTATAGTATTACTAAGGACCCTCTGAATAAATTGCAAAATCAAGCAATCTCGAAAGTACAGTCACACAAAACTTAGAAGCTGTACCAAAAGGCTAAAACCTTTTCAATACAAGAAGATACATGCTGCACAGAAAACAGCACCGGTGCATTACAATGCCTCCCCGTTTGACCGGGGATAGGTGAAATATCGGCTCTGGGCGCTGCGCATCCGGAATTCCATCGGTGTGCAGTTTTCTTTTGCCTTAAAAAAGCGGCTGAAGTAATGGATGCTCTGAAAGCCAACCAGCTCCGCAATCTCACTGACGCTGGCATCCGTATTCACCAAAAGCTCCCGGGCTTTGAGCAGGCGGATACGGTTGATATAGCGGATGGGTGTGGTGCCATACAGCTCCTTAAAAATACTGATGAGCGTTGTTTTGTTTACGCCCGCCAGCCTGGACAGATCCTCCAGGCAGATGATACGGGAGTAGTTGAAATCAATATACTGCATCAGCGCGGCCACATCCACGCCTTTGAACGTGTCGACATGCGGCGCTTCCTCCTCCGGTGCCTGTGTGCAGATACCCAAGCATTCGCGCACAATGCGCACCAGCATTTCCAACAAATACCCATTGATGATGGAATAGTAGTAGGGCTCCCTGTGTGTGCTCTCTGCAAGGATTTTATCAAAAAAGCGCAGGAACCAGCCAAACTGCCGCAAATGGAACATATTGCCTACGCGCACCAGATCTTCGAATAAGGCGGGGTCGGCCACGGTAAATTTTACATCCAGCATATGGAGCGGTGCGGAATTTTTTTCACCAAGCGGGATGGCGTGCATCTGCTGCGGGCAAAGCATGTAGATCTGCTCTTTCTCAATAGGATAGGATGTATCCTCTATATGAAAGCAGCCGTCGCCGCTTAAAATGCCAACCATCTGGAAATAGTTGTGGCAGTGCAGCTCATTTTCCCAGTTCTGCTGGTACTTGCCGCACCACAAAATGCTGCATTCGTTCATTGCACACCTCCTGTTTCTGTGCAAATACAATATAGTGAAACCATTTTGAAAACGGGCAAGGCTTTTTGTGCGTCCCCTCCATCCGGGCGGGGAGAAACAGCAGGATTTATTGCTTTTCGCCGCGCAAAATCGCAAAAATTGATTTCCGTACTGTTTTCCAAACGACCGCGGAGACCCGCCCTTTGTGAGGATTCCGCCGGGACGGCCCGACGATAACGCCTGAATATATTATACAAAAATCCTCGAAAAAGAAAATTCCCAGAAAAGAAAGCGCTTTTGAATTTGTAAAAATAGTACAAAATTTTTGAAAAATGTGCAAAGACTCACGGCGCGATCCCATGTATAATGGAACCGTCCCGATTCGCCCGCTGTGACGGGCGGCAGAAAAGGGAGTGTCCAACGCGGGGTGTTTTCGTGTATTTCTCCGCCCTTCGGACGGGAAAATACACGGCAATAGATCCGCGATGTGAACACTCCCGCAGAAAAGGAGATGGGGAAACTATGAAGATCGCTATCCTGATGGATGCGCCGCTGCGCGCTACATTGATTTCCGAAAAGACGATGGCCCGTCTGCGCACGTGGGGCGAGGTGGCCGTGAATGAGACGGACAAGGCCGAACGGGAGACGGTGCGTGCCGTACTGGAGGGCGCCGACATCGCTGTTACATCGTGGGGCGTGCCGCAGCTGGACAAGGACCTGCTGGACTGCGCGCCGGGTCTGCGTCTTGTCGCGCATGCCGCGGGCAGCGTGAAAGGCATTGTCAGCGATGAATTGTACGCGCGCGGCATCCGTGTCGTCAGCAGTGCGCGCATTTTGAGCTATGGCGTGTCCGAAACAGCGCTGGGACTCACCATCTGCGCGTGCAAAAATGTATTCAATTTTAATGAGAGCATCCGCCAGGGCGGCTGGGTGGAGGATTACAGCGTCATCACCGAGCTGTTCGATATCACTGTGGGCGTTGTGGGCTGCGGCTTTGCCGGTTCTCATTATATCGAGCTGCTGCAGGCGTTCGGCGTCGATGTCCTTGCGTATGACCCAATGCTGGACGAGGCCGCGATTGCGAAGATGGGTGCGAAAAAGGTGGATCTGGACACCCTGCTGCGTGAAAGCGATGTCATTTCCCTGCATGCGCCCGCGCTGGATTCCACGCGCCATATGATCGACGCGCGTGCGCTTTCCCTGATGAAGGACAAGGCCATCCTGATCAACACCGCGCGCGGCGCGCTGGTGGACGAGGCCGCGTTGGCACAGGCACTGCGCGGCGGCAAGCTGAAATACGCCTGCCTTGACGTAACGGACCCGGAACCGCCCGCGGCGGACAACCCGCTGCGCGGCATCCCGAACTGTATCATGACGCCGCACCTGGCGGGCCTTGCCAACAATGGCAAACGCAAGATCGGCGCGCATGTGGCGGACGAGATCGACCGTTTTCTAACGGGCGCGCCGCTCGTGTCCGAAATTACGCAGGCCATGCTGGCCACCATCGCGTAACGGGGATGGATACAATCGTCTCCGCCGAACTGGGCGTTGTGCGCGAGCCGCTGCGTGCCCCGTTCGGATTCAAGGGCGGTACGCTCAACGAATTATGGCAGGTGTGCGTGCGGCTGACGCTCGACAGCGGCGAAAGCGGCACAGGGGTAGGTGTGCAGAGTGTATTGTGGTCCGACCCCGCCGTATTCTGTGCGTATGATGAGGCGGGCGGCAACGAAAAGATGCTGGATGTGACGCGGCACGCGCTGGACCTGCTGCGCGGCATGGCATTCACAACGCCGCCCGAAATGCTCGCGGCGCTGGTGCCCGTGCTGATGGAAGCTGCCAGGCAGAGGCTGGGCCGCGCGCGGGTTCCGCAGACATTTATCCTGAACGCCCTCGTCGCTGTCGACTTTGCCCTGTGGCAGCTATGGGACGCCAAACACGGCGACGGCACGTTCGGCGCGCTGGCCGACGCATTCTGCCCGGCGCTGACCGGGCGGGAAACAGCACTGGGAGGTATCCCGCTCATCACCTACCACACGTCGGAAGCAGAGCTGCGCGGGCTGCTGAAGCGCGGCGCGTTCCTTTTGAAAATCAAGATCGGCTCGGACCCGGAGCGGAACGGCGACCCCGCCGCCATGCTGTCATGGGACATCCAGCGCCTGCGCGATGTCCATGCCGCCGCTTCCGGCTATGCTACGCCGTATACGGACTGCGGCCGGCCCGTATATTACCTGGACGCGAACGGGCGTTATCCTGGCCGCGACTGGCTGTTGCGTCTGCTGGACACCGCCGACCATATGGGCGCGCTGGAGCGCATTCTCCTGTTAGAGGAACCGTTCCCGGAGGACGCACCCGCGCCCGTGTGGGACGTGCCTGTGCGCGTCGCGGGGGATGAGAGCGCGCACAGCGCGGCGGATGTGGCGCGGCTGACAGGGGAATACGGCTATTCGGCCATTGCCTGCAAGCCAATCGCAAAAACGCTGTCCGTCACACTGGATATGGTCCGCGCGGCACAGGAACATGGTGCGGCGTGCTTCTGCGCCGATCTGACGGTGCCGCCCGTCCTGCTCGACTGGAATATGTCACTGGCGGCGCGCCTGCCGCGCATACCGGGCCTGCGCGTGGGCGTCGTGGAGAGCAACGGCCCGCAGAATTACCCTGACTGGCAGCGCCTTGACGCCTTGTGCGCGGTACCCGGCGCGCCGTGGCGTGTCCTGCACGAGGGTGTATACCGGCTGGACGATACATTTTACGGCCAAAGCGGGCTGTTTGCGCCTCTGCCTGCCTATGCGCGCCTGCTGCGACCGGTGGAAGGAAGGGATGGGGCGTGCCGCAATGGGTAAATGATGCGGTCTTCTACGAAATTTATCCCGCGAGCTTCTATGACAAAAACGGCGACGGTATCGGGGACATTCCCGGCGTCATCGAAAAACTGGACTATATCCGGGGCCTTGGCTGCAACGCCGTTTGGATGAACGCCTGTTTCGATTCCCCGTTCAAGGACGGCGGCTACGACATCCGCGACTACAAAAAGGTCGCGCCGCGCTATGGCACCAACGAGGATCTGGTACGCTGCTTTCAGGAGGCGCACCGCCGCGGGATGCACTTCCTGCTCGACCTCGTCCCCTGCCACACATCGGAGGAGCATCCGTGGTTCCGGGAGAGCCTGAAGCCCGAACGCAACGAATATTCGGACCGCTATATCTGGACGGACCACTGCTTCGAGCGCCCCGGCCTGCTCCCCTGTGTCGGAGGGGAGTCCGACCGCAACGGCATTTATGTGATCAGCTTTTTCAAAAGCCAGCCCGCGCTGAACTATGGGTTTCTGAAGCCGGACAAGCCCTGGCAGCTGCCGATGGACCACCCCGCCTGCCTTGCCACGCGCGAGGCGATGTGGGATGTGATGCGCTACTGGCTCGACCTTGGCTGCGACGGCTTCCGCGTGGATATGGCGCGGTGGCTCGTCCACGGCGACGACGAACAATTCAGCGGCGCGGCGTCCATCTGGCGCGGGGTGCGGGCGCGGATGGATCGGGAATATCCCGAAGCCGCCCTGATGGCGGAGTGGGGCTGTCCCGATCAGGCGCTGAAGGCGGGTTTCCATTTCGACCTCTACCTGCACCGTGACGGGAACGCCTACAGCCGCCTGATGCGTTCATTTGAAGGCACAATGGAAGGGGAAGTACAAGGGGAGGACCACAGCTATTTCCGTCAAACGGCGGATACGTCCATCGTGCCGTTCCTGAGCGAGTATCTGCCGCAGTACGAGCGTACAAAGGACGACGGCCTGATCTGCTTTATCACAGGCAACCATGATGTGATGCGTCCGCGCGGGAACCTCTCGCCCGAAGAATTGAAGCTGGCCTACGCCTTTTTGTTCACCATGCCGGGCGTCCCACAGATCTATTATGGGGATGAGATCGGCATGCGGTACCGGAAAGTGCGTTCCAAAGAGGGCGGGTACTACCGCACCGGCAGCCGGACGCCCATGCAGTGGGACAGCACCGAGAATCTCGGTTTTTCCTCCGCCGACGCGGAGCGCCTGTACCTTCCCGTAGACGACGCGCCGGATGCGCCCACAGTCGCCGCGCAGGAGCGGGACCCCGCTTCCCTGCTGCACACCGTGCGCGCGCTTCTTGCCCTGCGCCGCCGCGAACCCGCGCTACGGGGAAACGCGCCGTTTGCCGTCCATTTTGCGCGGGAGGGCAGCCGCCTGTTTGTGTACCGCCGTGGCCCGCTGTATGCTGCCGTCAACCCAGGTACGGATGGGTGCGCGTTTGACGCACCCGGCGCACACGAGGTGTTGTTTGCCATCGGCGCATGCGCCGTGGAAACGGAGCGTGTGCGGATGGGGCCGCAGTCGTTCGCTGTACTGCGATAAGCCCATTCCCTCAAATGTAAAAGGAGAGTAACGATTGGATCTGAAAGTACATTTCGCCGTAGCAGGCTGCGGCACAATCTCGCGGTTCCATCTGAACGCGATCCGCTCGATTGAAGACGCGGCGCTGTGCGGTGTCTACGACACAGTGCCGGAGAGCGCCGGGGCCGCCGCCGCCGCATACGGGGTACAGGTGTACCCAACCTACGCGGCACTTGTGGCGGACAGAGCGGTGGACGCGGTGTGCATCTGTACGCCCAGCCACCTGCACGCGCCGCTTGCGCTCGAGGCGATCAGGGCGGGCAAGCATGTGCTGGTGGAAAAGCCCGTGGCGCTGACACTGGCCGATTGCGACGCGATCGCGGCGGCGGCACAGCGCGCGGGCGTACAGGTGGGCGTTGTCTCCCAGCTGCGGTATGGGCCTGCCATTGCCCGCGTCCGGCATGCGCTGGAAAGCGGCCTGCTGGGGCGTCTGACCCGGTGCGACCTGTATATGAAGTATTACCGGCCACAGAGCTACTATGACTCCGGCACATGGCGCGGCACCCTTTCCATGGACGGCGGCGGCGCGCTGATGAACCAGGGCATCCACGGCGTGGACCTCGTGCGGTACCTGATGGGCCCTGTGGACAGCATCTACGCGCTGAGCGGCACGCTTGTCCGGGACATTGAGGTGGAGGATACGCTCACCGCTGTCGTGGCATGGCACTGCGGCGCGCACGGCGTCATCCAGGCATCCGTGGGCGATTATCCCGGTTTCCCGCGCCGGATTGAGATCAACGGGGAGGCCGGAACAATCGTAGTAGAAGAAGACCGCATCGTGAAATGGGAGGTGGAGGGCGGCGATGCCTGCCGCGCCTATGAGCAGCCCGCCGCGCCCGGCGTCCGCTCCCACAGCGAGGCGGCTGCCATCGACCCCGCCGGGCATATCGCGCAGCTGCGCAATTTTATCGACGCGGTGCGCGGCGAGGGTACGCTGTTGGTGGATGAAGCGGAGGGGCGCAAGGCGCTGGCGCTGGTGCTGGCGGCCTACCATTCAGCCGAGCTGGGCCAGCCGGTACCTGTGGAATAGGGGACGCTTTCTTTCTGTATTTACCATAAAAAATATACGATTGGAATAGACTTTTAGCTGTTTCGCTCAAGAAAAACGAACAATTTGTCAAGTTTATACGAGGACCCTTCCTGTTTGAGATTGAATTTTATGCAAATCATCCAGCCGCGCAAACGGCGCGATATGGGCTTTTTTCCGGGAGGAAGCAGCATTTTTTACAAAAATATGCAAATTTGCCGGTCCCGTGCCGCGAACAGGCAAAAAAGGAAAATATGCCAAGAAAATCCGCCGCGCGTCTGGTATGATAAAATTGGGAACGGAGATAGAAAGCACGGGACTTCCCGCATCGCTTGCACCCTCGGGCGTCATTTCTATATCCATTGCCAGAGCCGATCGCAGGCGGTTCCCACCGATCTGCGGAAACACCTGTCCGGGGGAGCTTCCCGCTTTTGCTTCAAGAGGAGGCCCGCCAAAAATGTTTAGGAGGTCATTATGAAAAAGGCATTCGCACTGATTCTTGCGCTTGCGCTGTGCATGGCGCTGCTGGCCGCGTGCGGCAGTACGTCGAGCAGCTCATCGTCCAGCACTTCGGCCGGTACTTCGTCCGGCACTTCATCAAGCAGCTCCTCGTCGAGCAGCGAGCCTGCCGCGCCGTCCGGCGAAAAGACCGTCGTGACCGTCTGGTGCATGCACGCCGAGGACGAGGAACCGACAAAGCCCTACCAGCGCCTGCTGAAATGGGCCGAGGACTACAATGCAAACAATACAGACAACATCGAGGTCGTCGTCTCCGGCGCGAAGACGGCTGACGTTATCCTGACAACAGTCGCCTCCGGCGGGACGCCGGACATCTTCCAGAACTTCTGGAACAATGCCCCCACATGGGCCAACAACGGCGCGCTGCTCGACCTTACGGAGTATGTCAACGCCGAAGACGCCGAGTGGGACAAGAGCGATTTCGTGGATTCCACCTGGGAGCTTTGCACCTATCAGGACAAGATCTATTCCGTGCCGATGACTGTAAGCTCCACCTATCTGTTCTACAATAAAACCATGCTGGCCGATGCCGGCTGGACCGAGTTCCCCAAGACGATGGATGAGCTGGCGCAGTGCATCAAGGACTGCACGAAGGTCGGCGACGACGGCGCTATCCAGCAGATGGGCCTCATCCCCGATTATCCCTGGCTCGACAACGTGCTGTGGCCCGTCGCGTTCGGTGCCGAGTACATTGACGAGAGCGGCAAGATCACGTTCGATTCCCCCGAGATGATGCAGGCGTACCAGTTCCAGGCCGACATTTACAACGAATACGGCTACGACGAGATCAAACGCTTCGTGGATACGCTCGGCGCGCGCGCCACCAACGAGGATCCGCTGTTCACTGGTAAGATTGCGATTCGTTGGCAGGGTGACTCCGCAGTGGCCTCCATGGTGCAGGCCGCGAAGGAAACCAATACAGAGATGGGCATCGTAGAGTTGCCTACCGCTGCGGAGGGCGGAACATCCCAGAGTATGCTGACGGGCGGCGTGTGGGAAGTGAACGCCAAGACCGCGAACCCCGAAGCGACTATCAAGGTTCTCAAAAGCCTGACCGGTAAGGAAGCAATGGCATACTTTGCCGAGGGCGACTTTGGCGGCGGCAACTTCCAGCCCCGCAAGAGCGCGCTGACCGCTGTCACCGAGCTGGACACCGCCTCCGAGGAGGCCAAACAGATCGCCGTGATGCTGCGCGACGGCACCCTGCGCGCTTTCCCGATGAGTTCGTATGTCAATGAATACCTGAACGAGATCAGCACATATATGAGCGAAGCAATCGCGGGCAACACCACCGTAGAAGAAGCGGCAAAGGCCGTGGTAGAAGCGGTGCAGCCTCTGGCGGACGCCGAGGGCTGATTGCAAGCCGGGGGCGCTGCCTCAGGCATCCTCCGCCACCTTAACACAGCCATGCGGGGCTCCGGAATGCCGTTCGGGGCCAGCGGTTCCAATGCACCGGCGTAAAGCGGGAAATGTCTGTTCCGTTGGCATTCCGCGCCCTTGCATGGCATCCCAAACCGAGAAAGCGTCGGCAGAACGGGAAACCGGGAATGCCGGCGCTTTTCTCCTATCTCACATATGAAAGCGAGGTTTTGCAACATGCCGGCCGCTTCCAAGAAAGGAGCCAAGCTGAAAAAACGTGCGACGAAACAGGAGCGCAGGTTCTTCTTCCTGGGCCTGTTGTTTGTTTCGCCGTGGCTCATCGGTTTTCTGCTGTTCCAGCTGTACCCCATCCTCTCCGCGCTGTACTACAGCTTCACCGACTACAATATCTTTCAGCCGCCGAAGTTCGTCGGCCTGAAAAACTATATCACACTGTTCAACGACAAATACTTCCCTGTCTCCATCTCCAACACCGCTGTGATGTCGTTCATCGGCATGCCGATCGGCCTTCTTGTGTCCCTCTTGCTCGCGCTCTTGCTGAGCAAGGAGGTCAAGGGGATGGCGGTGTTCCGCACGATCTACTATCTGCCGACAGTGGTGCCCGTTGTGGCAAGCGCCATGCTGTTTCTGTGGGTGCTGAACCCGGAGTATGGCCTGCTCAACAATTTCCTTTCCCTGTTCGGCATCCGCGGCCCCAGCTGGCTGAGCGACCCGAAGTATACCAAGATCTCGCTGATGATGATGGATACCTGGCGGTGCGGACAGAATACGGTGATTTTCCTCTCCGCGCTGAAAGCGGTGCCGAAGTCCTTTTACGAGGCGGCGGAGCTTGATGGCGCGGGCCCCGTCAAACGCTTTTTCAAGATCACACTGCCGTATATCGGCCCGACCATCCAGTTCACGCTGGTTATGGGCCTCATCTCCTCGTTCCAGTACTTCACGCAGGCATATGTGTTCGCCAGCGTTTCGCAGATGGGCCAGAGTATCACGGGCGGGCCGAAAAACTCGCTGATGTTCTACTCCCTGTACCTGTATATCAATGCGTTCAGCTATACAAAGATGGGGTATGCGTCGGCGATGGCAATCGTGCTGTTCCTCATCGTGCTGGTGGCGTCGTTTGTCGTCATGTACCTGATGGAAAAACGCATCACTTATGATGTAGAGTGAGGAGGCGACGTCGTGCATAAGAAAAGCTTTATTTCCGCAAAAGTGTCGCGCAGAGTGGGCATCGTATGCTCCTATATCCTGCTGATCGCGTGTGCCTGCATCTTTTTCACGCCGTTCCTGTGGATGCTGTCCACGGCGCTGAAGCCCGCGAACCAGATCTTCCTGAACCCGCCCAAGTGGTTCCCGGAGCCGGCCAAATGGGAAAACTTTGCCGCGATCTTCCAGCGGATGCCGCTGTTTTCGTACCTGAAAAATACGCTGATTCTGGCTACGCTCCCTGTGGTGGGGCAGCTGTTGTCTGCGCCGATGATCGCGTATTCTCTGACAAAGATCCCCTGGAAAGGCGCGAAATACATTTTCCCGCTGATCCTCGTCACCATGATGGTACCCTGGCAGGTGACGCAGATCCCGCTGTTCGTTACATGGTCGAGGCTGAAACTCGTTAACACCTTTGTCCCGCTGACGCTGCCCGCCTTTTTTGGCGCACCGTACTATATCTATCTGATGCGCCAGTTTACAAAGGGGCTGCCGGACAGTGTGATCGAAGCGGCCCGCATCGACGGCGCGGGGGAGTTCAAGATCCTGTACAGGGTAGTCTACCCCATGTGCAAGCCCGTGCTGACGACGATTATGGTGCTGGTATTCATCGGCGGCTGGAACGACCTGAATGGGCCGCTGCTGTATTTGCAGGACAGCTCCAAGTATACGCTCTCCATCGGCCTGCAAATGTTCCTGACGACAGCGCGCCAGGAATGGGATCTGCTGATGGCCGCCAGCACCATGTTCACGCTGCCGCTGATCGTGATTTTCTTCCTTGCGCAAAAGCAGTTCATCAGCGGTATTTCCACTACGTCGGGGCTGAAATAGCAGATGATAGTGAAAACTACCTGAAAACGGGTAAGGCTTTTCTGTGCTTCCCCGACCGGATAGCAAGGAAACATCAAAATTCTATTTGTTCAGCGGTGCAAAGAACACAGGACAAATGTCCCGCGCCGGCCGGCGGACGATTTCTCCGCGCAACGGTGGCTCCAACCGGGCCTGGCATATCGGTTTGCCGTCGGCGCAGGGAGTTTGTAAATAAAATTCCATAGGAAAGGAAGTCAATTCAGTGAAACGATGGAACAGCAGCCTGCGTTTTCTGTTGTCGGCGGCACTCGTCCTGTCGATGCTGATTACGCCGGTTACTCCCGTGTTTGCGGATGCTGACGGTACACCGACACCGTCAGCCAATGTCTCCAATACAGTAGCCGAAAGCGGTGAACAGTCCGGAAATGCCGTATCCGCGCAAACGGAGACACCGCCCACGCAAGAAGACACAGACGGCAACGAATCCGAGCCGCCCGCGGACATAGACACGGATAAGTCCGAAGCGCCTGAGGAGGGCACAGATGCCGGGCATCTGGAGGAAAACACCATCTCCGAGGACGGCGCAGCGCAGCCGGACAAGGCTGTCAATCTTGCGCTGAACAAAGGTGCGGACGCTTTCACGCTGGAGATGGAGGGTGCGGGCACGGATAAAGACCCGGCCACGAAAGATGTTACCATCCGCGAGAAAGAAGAAAAGAGCCTGCCGCGCCTGACCGATGGCTACTACGGCACTGGCAGCATTCTGGACGGCAACTGGAACGGCGAGGGCATGCGTTCGAAATACTACGAGGCGTACCGCAACGTCGACCGTGTTATCACACTCGATTTGGGACAGGTGAGCTATATTGAAACGCTCTCCTTCCATATGCAGGAGGGCACCCCGTGGGGCATCTCCGCGCCATCCGTGGTGACGTATTACCTCTCCGAGGACGGAAAAGCATTCCACCGCGTGGGCCGTGTGACGCGCTTTGACGCCGAAAAGGATACGGATCCGACGCACACCTCCGACATTATGGACAAGGGCGCAAAAGTCGGCGAATGCGTCAGCTACTATTTCAGGCTGGACGATCTGAACTATAACGCGCGCTATGTAAAGCTGACTTTTGAACTGACCGGCACATGGGCATTTGCCGATGAGCTGGAGGTGTTGGGCACAGCGGTCGCATCCGATGAAGCCGATGCTCTGCCGAATACTCCCGGCACGGAAAACGAAGTGGTGGGCCATTATGCCACAGCAGCGCAGTCCAGGGGCATCAAGCATGAGGGGCTGGCTTACGCGGGCCATTACATTTCCGACAACACCCTGAAAACCAGCGAGAAGACAGTGGAGCAACTGCTCCCGATGGTCGGCTATGTGGATGCCGATGGCAAAGTCACGGATACATTCTTCGATTCCCTCACGTTCCTGTCGCATGGCTATACGCCAAATACGGGGGGGGGGGGTAAAAATGACTTCTACAACCACCTGATCTATGATGCCAGCAAAATGGGCGGCATGGAGGATCCCGCTTCCATCTGTGCTACAAGAGAGGATTGGGAAACGTATTTGGACTTCCTGTTTGCCTACACCGACGGCACCGGCGCGAAGTATAACCTGGACGCGCTGGAGGAGGCCGTGGCGCAGGTAAAGGAAGCCACAGGCAAGGCCGATTACGAAGTGGGCGTAAAAATCGCGTTTTATCCGCCCATCCTTTGCCAGGACGACTGGGGCACCTTGCCGGGCGGCAGCCGTTCGTTGAACTTCAAGGTTTCCGAAACGAATACGGCAGAGCAGGCGCTGGCCGACCGTATGGCGGCGTCGAAATGGTATCTGGATGAAGTGGTTTCCCGCTTCAACGCGAAAAATTATAAGAATATCCGCCTGGACGGCTTCTACTGGTACGACGAGATCATGCACTACGATGTCGACCCGCTGGTGCTGGAGACTGCGCAGGGCGTGACAAGCTATGTACACAGCCTGAACGGCGGCGCCTATCAGATTTACTGGATCCCGTTCTATCAGGCCAGCGGCTTCCGCGCGTGGAAGAACTTCGGCTTCGACTATGCCATCATGCAGCCCAACTACGCGTTTGACGCCAACGCATCCGAACAGCGCATTACGGATACCGCGGAGCTGTGCAAAAAGTATGGCCTCGGCATAGAGATGGAGTTCGGCGGCATCAGCGACAAATACATCACGCAGTTCCGCCAGTACCTCACAAATGGTGCAAACAGCAAGCTGGGCTATCAGAATAACAGCTTGATTGCTTGGTATACCGGCACCTGGGGCATTTCCGAAACCAGCCAGGACAAAGCGGGCACGCGCTATATTTATGACGCGATGTACGACTTCTTCACAGGGAAAGCTACTACGATGGAGAAGCCCGTGAAAAATTACGCCGAGGACGGCAAGCTGACGTTGGAAGTCGGCGAAATCAAGAACGAGGATCAATACGCGGCCAACAAGGAAGCGCTTCCCAAACTGGTGGACGGAGACCAGAAAAGCGGTGTGTGGGGAGATGGCTCCTACATCATGATCAACAAAAACTTTACCGCCGGTCCCTTCGTGCTGACGGATGCGCTGGACTACACGGTACTTGTGGAGCAGCTGTCGCTGGACTTTATCGGCGAGACAGGTTCGGGGATTGGTGTGCCGGATGCTGTGACCTACAGTGTATCGAAGGATGGTACGGCATGGACAGAGATAGGGAAAGTCACCTATGCAGACGCCAAGAAAAAAACTGTCAGCAGCGGCTGCGAGACAGTGGACTATGTTCTGAGCGTGGGCCAGCCTGTCCAGGCGGCGTACATTCGTGCCGAATTTAACCACGGCACAGACACGACCAGGGAGAATGAACTGTGGACATGGCTCGCTGTGGATGAATTTACGCTGCTTGGCCGCGTACCGAAGCCCGCAGCCAGCGCCGCGGACGGCACCATCACGCTGGAAAGCGAAAATATTCCCGCGGGACAGGAAAGCACCTTTGCGGAGCGTCAGAAAGTCGCCGCAAAGCTTTTGAACAACGGAAAAATGCTGTCCGGCTCATGGGCCAATGTGAATACGGAAAACGGCGACTATGTCGGTCTTCTTCAAGGCGTGGCAGCCGGGCCGTATACGGTGCAGATCGCGTTTGATTTGGAGACATCAGTGAAGTCTTTCGGTATGGACTTCATGACATGGGAAAGCTCCGGCGTCGGCGCGCCGGAGAAAGTGGCCTACTATTCTTCCGTGGACGGCAAGATATGGACAGAGGCAGCCATGTTAGAGAAAGCGGACGCGAAATTCTACCCTGATCTTGCCACGGGCGTCAATGGCTACCACTTCCTGGCAGAGCTTGACAGCCCGCTGACTGCGAAATATCTGAAAGCTGTCTTTGAGCGCGGCCACAATCCTGAGAAAGATGCCCCATGGGGCTGGGTCGCGTTTGATGAATTTACCGTGCAGGTCTCAACAGATGAACCGGGCACTGACCCGACGCCTGGCGGTACCACCAGCACGCCTGGCGGCAGCAGCACTACCAATACACCCAGCGCAGGCGGCAGCTCGACAGGTTCCGTGCCAGAAAAACCCTCTGGATCTGTGAAACCGTCTGAAACGCCCGCCTATAAACCCAGCACCCCTGCTACACCAGAAAACCTTGCGAAGGACAACTGGACAGCCGCCACCACAGCGGCGGGCGCGGCCTCGTTCAAGCACACAGAGGCGGACGGAACAGCTTCTACAGGCGTGCGCTATATTGAGACAAGCGACGGCGCGGGTGTGCGCTATGTGTTCAACGGTGACGGCACGGTTGTGATGAACCAGGATACTGCCATTGACGCTGCCATCCAGGTGACTGCTGAGGGCGAAGTGCTGGTAAACGGGAACCTCTACTATCTGAACCCGGACCGCGATGTGCGCGACCCGCGTACCTGCTATGTAATGATGGATTATCTGCAAATCCGTGACAACTATGCCGGCCAGACTTACTTTGACAAGGACGGCATCACATTCCAGGGCTGGATGAAGAATGCGGAAGGCGGCCTGCGCTATCAGACACGCATCCCGCGCCCCGACAAGCCCACCGATCTGTATCTGATTGTCTGGCGTGTTCAGACCCTGCCCGCCTGCCAGCATCCCGATCATCCGGGAGACCCGGCATACTTCCTGCCCGCAGGCCGGTATTTCTTTGATGACGAAGGCGTTCTTGTCCAGAAAGAGGGCTGGAACGACGGAAAGGACGGGAAAGAGTATTACACGAATGCCCAGGGCATGGTAACACAGGAACGCACAAAATAAGACAGCAAGCCGGATAAGCGATTTCTTTGGAATCGAACGGCTGCGAAAACAGGACGAGACGTGTCCCGCCTGCGCGGGGAGCTTGCCAATCGCTGGTTTCCTGCGCGGGCGGGCACAGCCCCGCCCCTGTACCATAGATATACCGCATATGCCTGTTCAGGGGTTCTGTTGCGAAGGAGGGGAGCAGAATGGATGTATGGAATGAACCGGCTGTTGTGTTTGAAAAAAGCATGATGTTTACCAAAAGCAGGTTTTGCAAGATATATAAAGTGACCTCGGAAAAACCGTCAGGCAATCTGCCGCACTCGCATGATTATATGCAGATCTGGTATATCAGCCGGGGCTGCTGTGAGCATTGGGTCGAGGGTGTGCGGCACCGGCTGACGCGGGGAGATATTTTCATTATCCCGCCAAAGCTGGAGCATCAGGTGCTGGAGATGGAAGACGCCGAGATCATCAGCTGTGAATTTTCGTTCGACCATTTCTTTCCCCCGCAGGAAAATACGTACCGGCAGTTGCGGGAAACAGCGCTGAGCCTCTCTTTTGTCTGGGTGTTTTTGAAGGACGCGGACGATGTGCAGTCGCAGTTTTCCCTGCGCCCCGAAACGGGGGAACGCATCAATGCGCTGATGAACGCGATGCTGGAGGAATATCAGAATGGCGAACTCTACTATGAGGAATTCCTGCGCGTACAGATCGTGGAGCTGCTGCTTCTTCTGGCGCGGGAACACTCGCAGTCCACACGCAGCCATACGGCAATCGATACCTATGAGCAGTACAAGCCGATGGTGGAGGACGCCATTCGATATATCGGCGCGCACTATAATGAACCGTTGAAGCTCGAGGATGTATGCCGCGTCTCAATGCTGTCCAAAACCTATTTCTGCTACCTGTTCAAGCTGCTGACACAGCAGACGCTGGTAGAATATATCATGAACCTGCGCATTCAGAAAGCGGCAGAACTGTTGAAAGATCCCGCCAAGTCTATTACATGGGTTGGCTACGAGGTAGGCTTCAACGATTCCACCAGCTTTTCGCGCACGTTCAAAAAGATCGTCGGCGTTTCGCCCCGCACCTACCGGGCGATCAAAAATGAGGAAAATTAGTTTTGCGGGCTTGCTGCTCCTCACCTCAAATGCAATTTAAGGTGGTGATGGGATTACAAAGGGACACATCCCTTTGGCGGGGATGCAGGGGGCAGCGCCCCCTGCCTGAGATTCTCTGAAAATTGATAGGAAGGGTATTACGCCTTATGTCGAACACGGACCACCCCCTTGACGCCACACAGCGGGCGCTTTGGATGGCACACACACTCGCGCTGCCCGCGCCGGTGCGGGAGGCATTGGAAGCGCTGTGCCCGCGTCTGCCGTGGCACGACCTCGCGCCGCACATCCGGGCGCTCTGCGACGCCCGGAAAGCCCCAGACGCGCAGAAAACGCTGGCGGGCATACTTGCATCCGGTGAAGATAACAGCGGCTTCGCGCAGCTGGCGGCACATTTGGCGGCGGCGGGCCTCACGAGGCAGAGGTACCGGGAGGCCGGTGTGGACGACACAATTTTTTGGGAAACCATGCGCTGTTTCCCCCGGTTCCTTTCGGAGACGCACGCGAGTACCGGGCGCTGGGCATTCGACCGCGCGTTTTGGACATGGAGGCAGACGTCATGCTGCCTGTTCCGGCTGGGGACGCTGGAATTTGAATACCGCACAGCGGACGAAACGCAGATCCCCGGCGTACAGGCGGGCAGCGCGGTGCTGTCCGTCCACATCCCCTCGGATGCCCGCTTCACAGAGGAAGCGCTGGCGGCGTCCTACGCGCAGATGCGCCGCTTTTTTTCGCGGGAGGGCTCGGCCTTCTGCACACAGGGCACGCCGGCAGCGGTGGTATGCAGCACATGGCTGCTCGCGCCCGCGCTGCTGCCGCTTTTGCCCGAAGGTTCGGGCATCCGCCGTTTTGCCTCCAGCTACATCTTGTACGCTGTCGATGAGGATGACCCCGGCTTTTACCATTGGCTGTTCGGCGGCAGCTCGCCTGTGGACGAGCTGCCGGGCAGGACAAGCCTTCAGCGCGCAGTGAAAGCATATTTGGCGCAAGGCGGAAAAGTGGGTTCGGCGTGCGGCGTCCTGCGGCTTCCCGGCATACCGCAAGCCGTATAAAAATTGGAAAGGATGAGGACCAAATGGACAGGAATAAGTTGTCCCAATGGCGCGGCTGGATCCGCGCGGAGCTGAACAGATCGGCTGATTTCTGGCTGGCCCACGGCATGGACAAAGAGAGCGGCGGCATATACACCTGCCTGACAAGGGACGGGAGCGTATTTTCCACCGATAAAAGCGTGTGGATGCAGGGCCGGTGCGCATGGACATTTGCCGCTTTGTGCCGCCAGTATGGGAAAAAACAGGAATGGATCGAGGCGAGCCGCTCCTGCTTGGACTTCCTGGAGCGGCATTGCATCGACCACAACGCGGGCGGGCGGCTGTATTTCACGGTGACGGCGGACGGAAAGCCGCTGCGCCTGCGGAGATACTGCTTTTCAGAGGGATTTTATGCCATAGGGAACGCGGAATTTTACGGGCAGACAGGCGAAAAAGAGCATTTGGAACGCGCGCGTCGCGCCTATCAGACAGTGTATGATTTGAACCACGGCGCGCCCGACCCCGCGGGCCTCGGCCCCAAGACCATCCCGGAGACGCGCCGGAGCCGTGCGCTCGCGGATCCGATGATCTTCCTGAATATGACGAATGTCCTGCGCCGTGTCGATCCCGAACAGAAGGAGAAGTACGACCGCTATGCGGCGGAATGCGTCCATGACATTTTTGCCTATCACCACAAGCCCGCGCTGAAATGCACGCTGGAGACGGTGGGGGTAGACGGGGAATTGCAGGACACATGTACGGCGGGCCGCGTGGTAAACCCCGGCCACGACATTGAATGCAGCTGGTTCTTAATGGAGCAGGCCAATGATACGGGAGATACGGCGCTGCACAAACAGGCGGAGGATGTGTTCCAGTTTGCCGCCGAAGCCGGGTGGGACAAGGAATACGGCGGATTGCTGTATTTTATCGACTGCCGGGGGCTTCCCCCTGAGGCATACGAGCATGATATGAAATTGTGGTGGCCGCACAATGAACTGCTCATTGCCAGCCTTATGGCGTACCGGGACACGGGCGGGGAAAAGTACCTCGACTGGTTTTACAAAGCGGCTGAATATTGCAAAACATATTTTGCGGACCCCGATTTCGGAGAATGGTACGGCTACCTGCGGCGGGACGGGAAGCCCACCGAGCCGCCCTGCAAGGGCAGCACGTTCAAAGGCCCGTTCCATGTGCCCCGCAGTCTGATGATGGCGGACGCGCTTTTAGGGGATATCCTGCAAGAATAGGGAGTGTCCACATCGCGGATGTATTGCTGTATGTTTCCCCGCCCGTAGGGCGGGGAAACACACGAAAACACCCCGCATTGGACACTCCTGAGGAACAGCGGGATCTGCTTGTTTCCGCTGCGCAAACTTGCAAAAATGGATTTCCGTGTTCCAAACGCGCTTTGCCATACGCAAAGCGGCATCATCCGCGCAATATAATTTATATGGCTGTGCTTCGCATCCCGGCAGATACCGGAGGCGGAAGCAGCCGGAAAGAAGGCTGGTTCTCTATGATCCGTATTGGCGCTGTCAACATTGATACCTCCCATCCGCTGGGCTTTGGGGAGGTCATGGAAAAAGAAAACCGCGCCCGCTATGTGGGCGTATACAACGATTCCTTCCGCCCCGACAGCGAGGTCGAGGGGTTCATAAAACGTTTTGGGCTGGAAAAGCGGTGCCAGTCGCTGGAAGATCTGGCTGACATGTGCGACATCGGTTTTATCCACGGCTGCAACTGGGACGACCATTTGCGCTGCGCCATGCCGTTTATCGAGCGCGGCAAGCCCGTGTTTATTGATAAGCCCCTGGTAGGGAACCTGGCCGACTGCCGCCGCGTAGAGCAGCTTGTGCGGGACGGCGCGGTCATCCTTGGCGCTTCCAGCGCGCGCTACGCCTACGAGGTACAGGAGTTCTTGGCACTGCCCGCGGAGGAACGCGGCGAGATCGTGAACGTTTTCGGTACCGCCGGGGTGGATGAATTTAACTACGGCGTACATATCGCGGAGGCCATTGGCGGCATCATGGGGCCGGGCGCCCGGAGCGTGCGGTATATGGGGCGCGGCAGCGCGGGAAACGCCTATGCCGAGAGCTATTTTGTGCAGTATGAGGACGGAAAAAGCGCGATTTTCAATACGTTTACCGGCGCATGGCAGCCATTTGTACTTACGATCATGACCGACAAAGCCACCCACCATTTCCGCATGGATTCGTCGCGCCTGTACGAAGCGCTGGTACATGAGATTTGCGGCTATATGGAGGGCAGGCCCAACCGGCTCGCCCCGCCTGAGGTGCTGCTGGAATCTGTAAAAGTCATGCTGGCGGCATCCGCTTCCCGTGCGCGGGACGGAGAGTCTGTCGCGTTGTCCGCACTGACGGACGACATGCCCGCTTACAATGGCCGCGCCTTTTGGGAAAGCTACAGCGCGGCGGCTGGGCCCTTATATTGATTGCCTCTTTCATTTTTTCTCCTCCTCACAGGACGCTGCAGCCCCTCAAAAAGACTGCGGCGTCCTGTGCATATCGTAAAACTGCTTGCAGACAAATAAAATTGGGGAGTGTCCAGTGCGAGGTGTTTTCGTGTATTTCCCCGCCCGTAGGGCGGGGAAATACACAGCAATAAATCCTGCTGTATCTTCCCATCTTCGGCGGGGAGATACAGGAGCAGTTGATTTCCCTGTCACAGGATTTTGACGATTTGACAAGTTTATAGGAGAATATGCCAATTCTTTTTGGCCGAAAAACGATATGATACAATCAAGAGTTATCAAACCCTGTATGGAAAAGGAGCGGAGATATATGAATTTTGCCATCATCGGCTGCGGCGTGATCGCGTTTACCCACGCCAAAGCACTGAAAGCGCTGAAGGACGAGGGATGCACGCTGTACGGCGCATGCGACATCATCCCGGAAAAAGCGGACGCTTACGCCGCCGAGCATGGCGCGCAGCGCGTCTACTACGATTATCATGATGTGTTGGCAGACCCCGCCGTCGATATCGTATGCGTGTGCGTGCCCAGCGGCACACACGGGGAAATCTGCAAGGCGGCGGCAAAGGCGGGCAAAGCCATCGTGTGCGAAAAGCCTATGGAGATTACACCTGAAAAGATCGCCGATGTGATCGGCGTGATCGAACAGACCCATGCGAAAATGCAGTGTATCTTCCAGCGGCGGATGATGCCCGTTGCCATCGCGGTCAGGCAGGCTGTTCGTGAGGGGCATTTTGGGAAGATCTGCCTTGCGGGGGCCGATTTGAAATATTACCGTGATCAGGCGTATTACAACAGCGCTGGCTGGCGCGGTACATGGGAGCTGGATGGCGGCGGCGCGCTGATGAACCAGGGGGTGCATGGCATCGACCTGATTTTGTGGATGCTGGGCGGCGAGGTGGAAACGCTGAGCGGAAGCGCCAAGACGGTGTCCCGCCATATCCCCGTCGAGGACACCGCGGCGGCTGTGCTGAACATGAAGCAGGGCGGCATCTGCGTGATCCAGGGCTGTACCACGGCCTATCCGGGCTTTTCCTCCACCTTTTATATCCATGGGGAAAAGGGGACCGTCGTATTCAATGACGAGGGTATCCTCGAATGGCGCTTTCTGGACGAGTCCACCGCCCCTGTGCGCCCTGATGCCGGCGAGCGCGTCGGCGGCGCGGGCGATCCAACGAAAATCGGCGACTACGGCCATATCTGCCTGCTGCGTGACATCGCCGAGGCGGTGCGCGACGACCGCGCCCCGGCCATCCCTCCGCAGGAGGCGGCGCTGGCTGTGCGCGTGATCTGCGCCATTTATGAATCGTCCCGCACCGGCAGGCCGGTGGCCTTGTGAGAGGGAGCGTTATGAAACTTTCTTTTATCACAGATGAGGTAACGCAGAGCTTTGACGAAGCCGTGCGCTTTGCCAAAGAAAATGGCCTTACGGGGTTGGAGCTGCGCAGCGTGGAGGATACGCCGATCGATGCTGTTCCCCAGGATGTGCTGCGCCTCTGGCGCAAACGGCTGGACGCGGAAGGGCTGGCTGTATGCGGGCTGGCGGGTTCGTTTTATAAATGTGCGCCGGAGGCGGAGAGCGTGGAGGCGGAGCTGAAAAAGCTGGCGCGCCTGTGCGATGCGGCCGATATTCTCGGCTGTGCGTATATACGCGGCTTCGCGTTCTTCGCGCCGCCCGATGGCCCGCTGCCCGCCGATGCTCTGACCCTCTATTTTGAGCGCCCCGTGCGGATGCTGGAACAGCGTGGAAAGGTATTGCTGTTGGAGGCGGACCCCAGCGTCAACACTTCAAACCATGCGGCGTTGGCGCTTCTGTTGAGAGCCATTGGCTCCCCTTGGGTACGCGCAATTTTCGACCCAGGCAACTGCCTGTACGATCCGCTGGGGGAAGTTCCGTTCCCTGACGGGTATATGTCCATCCGTCCATGGCTCACCCATGTACACATCAAAGATGCGGTACGTGGCAAAACCGATACGCAGTGTGTCAAAGTGGGCACAGGGCAGGTAAATTACCCCGCCCTGCTGCGCTGTTTGGCTGCCGATGGGTATGACGGCTGGCTGAGTATGGAAACGCATTACCGTCTGGACACACAGCTGACCGAGGAACAGCTTCGGAGACCCGGAGGGGCTGGTTTTTCCGCGGGCGGCGCGGCTGCGACAGCGGAGAGCGTCGCGGCCCTGAAAGAAATATTAAAGGAGGAGGGCTTGCTTTGAGCACGACGCTTTTGCGCGGCGGGCTGCTGGTACAGGACGACCGCATTACCCCCTGCGATATCCTGGTGAACGGGGCGTTCATTGAAAGGATGATGCCGCCCGGCAGCGGCATGGCGGCGGACACCGTGTATGATCTGCGCGGGCTGTATGTCTCTGCCGGGTTTCTTGACATCCATGTACATGGAGGCGGCGGCCATGATTTTATGGATGGTACGCGCGAGGCGTATCACGGCGCGAGCGCCCTGCATCTGCGCCACGGCACCACGGCGCTGCTGCCCACGACGCTGGCCGCCACCAGGGAGGAGCTGCTGCGCGCATTTGCCGTATTTGAATCGTGCGGCGGCGGTTTTCCAGACGGCGCGAAGTTGCTTGGGCTGCATATCGAGGGGCCGTATATCGCCAAAAGCCAGTGCGGCGCGCAGGATCCGCGGTTCATCCGCGACCCGGATCCTCTTGAATACAATGCGCTGCTGGACGCCTGTCCGCATATCCTGCGCTGGACCATCGCGCCTGAGCTGCCCGGTGCGCTTGAAATGGGCCGCGCGCTGGTGCGGCGGGGTGTGCTGCCCAGCATCGGCCACAGCGAGGCCGACAGCGAGCAGGTGCGTGACGCCATTTCCAGCGGCTATCACCATGTCACGCATCTCTATTCCGCGATGTCTACCATCGTGCGCAAAGCGGGGTTCCGTCATGCGGGCATTGTGGAGAGCGCGTACCTGTATGATGAGCTGTCCAGCGAGCTGATCGCCGACGGCTGCCATCTGCCCGCCCCGCTGCTGCGGCTGGCCTATCGTATGATCGGGCCGCGCCGTCTGGTACTGGTGACGGATGCGATGCGCGGTGCGGGGCAGACCGAAGGCGAGAGCATCCTCGGCAGCCTGAAGAATGGCCAGCGCGTGATTCTGGAGGACGGTGTGGCAAAAATGCCGGACCGCACGGCCTTCGCGGGCAGCATCTGCACCGCCGACCGCCTGGTGCGCACGATGGTGACAATGGCGGGCGCAAGCCTGCCCGACGCTGTGCGCATGATCACCGAAACGCCCGCCCGCGTGCTGGGCCTTGATAGTCTCTTTGGCCGCGCTGCCCCGGGCCGCGCCGCCGACCTGACCGTATTTGACCACACCATCCGTATTGCCATGGTGCTGAAGGACGGCGCTGTGTGCCTGGATGACCGAAAGGAGCCGACACAATGACACGAACACTTACGATGCAGCAGTTCCGTATAAAAATTTACGATACGCGCGCGGAGATGGGGTGCGATGCGGCCGATGACATTGCCGAGGCGATCCGCGATGTACTGGCGCGCAAGGACGTCTGTAATATGATTTTCGCGGCTGCGCCCTCCCAGAACGAAATGCTGGCCGCCCTTACCGCCCAGCCGGGCATTGAATGGAACCGGGTCAACGCGTTCCATATGGATGAGTACATTGGCCTCGCGCCCGATGCGCCGCAGGGCTTCGCCAATTTCCTGCGCGACGCCATTTTTGACAAGGTCCCGTTCCGTTCGGTGAACTGTCTGGATGGCGGCGCGGCCACGGAGGACAGCGCCGCGGAATGTGCGCGTTACTCCGCGCTGCTGTGCCGCGACCCGGTGGACATCACATGTATGGGCATTGGCGAAAACGGGCACATCGCCTTCAACGACCCCCCTGTGGCGGATTTCGATGATCCTGAGCTGGTGAAGCCCGTGGCGCTGGATGAAGTGTGCCGCAACCAGCAGGTACACGACGGCTGCTTCGCCTCGCTCGACGACGTGCCTACCCATGCGCTGACACTCACCGTCCCCGCGCTGATGCAGGCCGCGCAGGTTTTCTGTGTAGTGCCCGCCACCACCAAAGCGCGTGCCGTGCGGGATACAATGCTGGGGGAAATTTCCACTGCCTGCCCCGCCAGTGTCTTGCGGCGCCACAAAGCCGCGACACTGTATCTGGACCAGGACAGCGCCAGCCTGCTCTAAGAAAAAAGGGGAGTGTCCAAAGCGAGATGTTTTGTGTATTTCCCCGCCCGTAGGGTGGGGAAATACACAGCAATCGATCCGCGATGCGGATACTCCCGAAAGAAGGGTGGATTTGCTATGAAGGATTGCCTCTGTTTCTTCGGCGCGCTGCCGGAACATTTTGCCAAAGCGTTTGAGCTGTTAGCACCCGATCTTGATTTCACAGCCGCCAGCACCGGCGGGCTGCAAGTGGCGCTGCGGCGCGGGGATTGCCTGTGCGTGGAGAAAAACGCGCAGGGTGCGGCCATCACCTGGGCGGCACCTGTACAGGTGTACCGCGCGCTGTCCTTGCTGCGCCAGCATTGGGAGGAAGATGCGTTCCTGATCGAGGAGCGCCCGTGCTTTGAAACGGCGGGCATCATGTTCGATGTCTCGCGCAACGCGGTGCTGCTGCCGGAGACGATCCGCTATTTCCTGCGAAAAATGGCGCTGATGGGCCTGAACCTTGGCATGATGTATACAGAGGATACCTATGAGGTGCCGGGGCAGCCCTACTTCGGCTATCAGCGCGGGCGCTATACGATGGACGAGCTGCGCGCGCTGGACGATTACGCCGGTATGCTGGGCATCGAGTTGTGCCCGTGCATACAGACGCTGGGGCATATGAACCGCGCGCTGCACTGGCCCGCGCTGGCGCACCTCAAGGAAAATGAGGAGCTTCTGCTGGCTGATGACGAGGCGACGTATGCTTTTTTGGAGCAGCTGATTGCGGCGGCATGCGCCCCCTACCGCTCCCGCCGGATCCATATCGGCATGGACGAGGCTGGCGGGATCGGCCTGGGTACGCACCTGCGCCGCCACGGGTATGAGAACCCGCACGCGATCATCCGCCGCCATCTGGCGCGTGTGCTGGAGATCACGCGCCGCCACGGCCTGTCGGCCATGATGTGGAGCGACATGTTCTTCCGTCCCGATTCCCCTACAAATGGCTACTATGACACCGGGATGCCGTCGAGGGAGGCGATCGATGCTGTGCCGCCGGGCATTACGCTCGTCTATTGGGATTACTACCATGAATCGGAGCAGGACTATGCCGGTATGCTGGCCAAGCATGCGGCATTGGGCGCGCCTGCCGCCTTTACAGGTGGCGTATGGACATGGTGCGGCCCCGCGCTCGACTACGCCAAAACGATTGCCGCCGCTGTGCCCGCGCTGGCTGCCTGCAAAAAGGCGGGTGTTCCGCTGGTGCTGGCCGCGGCGTGGGGCGACAATGGCGCGGAATCCAATTTCCTCAGCGCGCTGCTGGCCTTTCAGCTATATGCGGAATTCACCTATACGGGCGGTTATGACGCGGACGCCCTGGCCCGCCGCTTTGCGTGCTGCTGCGGCGCGCAGGCGCGGCCCTTCCTGGACCTTTCCCTGTTCAATGCCGTGCCTGGCATGCGTTCCGGCGCGCTCCGCCCCGTGAATGCGGCGAAGTTCCTGCTGTATCAAGACCCCCTGATCCAGCTGTACGAGGCGGATACCGCGGGGCTGCCCATGTCCGCGCATTATGCGTCGCTGGAAACGCGGTACTGGCAATACGCACAGGAAAACCCCGGTTTTGCGAGGCTGTTTTCGTTCTATGCGCTCCTGGCGAAGGCGCTCTCCCACAAATGCGCGTGGCATGAGCAGGCGGGGCGCGCTGTGCGTGAACGCGATTTTGCGCAGTCGGCCCGCCTTGCCGAGGCTTTGCCGGAAACGATTCGTGCTGTGGAAGAACTGCGCACTGCATGGCGCGTATTGTGGGAATCGACCAACCGGCCCCACGGATTTGAGATCATTGATCTGCGGCTGGGTGGCGTGGCTGCGCGCCTTTCCACAGCGCGGGTGCGTATGGAAGCGTTTGCGGCGGGCGCGCTTGAGGACATCCCGGAGCTTTCTGCTCCCGCGCTGCCCTATACCCGCAGGGACGACGGCACGCTGTTTGGCAGCTATGCTGTAGGCGAGATCGTTTCGGCCTGCAAAATCGATATTTGACGCACACAATATAATGAAACTGCTTGAAAACAAATAAAATTGGGGAGTGTCCGCATCGCGGATCCATTGCCGTGTAATTCCCCGCCCGTGGGGTGGGGAATTACACGAAAACGCCCCGCATTGGACACTCCCTACAATTTTGATTTTTCCCATTCCTTTGGGAGGGGAAATATAAAAAGCAGTTTCACGATACCCTGCCGGAAAGGATGATATTCTATGGATAGACCCGTGACTTTTGCCATCTGCGGACTGGGTATCCGCGGCATGGAAGCATATGCCTCTTTTCAGAAGCTGCACCCCGAAAAAATGAAGATCACCGCGGGGGCTGACCCGGACGCCCAACGCCGTACCGCGCTGCAAGCGGAGTTTGGCGTGCCCGCCGAACACTGTTTTGTCACTGGGGAGGAACTGCTGTTGCAGCCGAAGCTCGCGGATGTAATGATCATTGCCACACAGGACCGCCAGCATGTCGCGCAGGCACTGGCCGCGCTGGACAAGGGCTATCACCTTGTATTGGAAAAGCCCATTTCTCCTCTTCTGGACGAATGCCTTGCGCTGAAAAAGAAAGCGCATGAGACAGGCCGCGTTGTAGTGGTGTGCCATGTACTGCGGTATACCGAGTTTTACAGCACGCTGTTCCGCCTGTTGCGGGAGGGCGCTGTCGGGCGGATCGAATCCCTGGACGCCATTGAGAACATCGCCTATTGGCACTTTGCCCACAGCTATGTGCGCGGCAACTGGCGGCGCGCGGACGAGGCGAGTCCTATGATTCTTGCGAAAAGCTGCCACGATATGGATATTATCCGCTGGCTGGTCGGCGTCCCCTGCGAGAGCGTTTCCTCTTACGGTTCGCTGGATTGGTTCCGCGCTGAAAATGCGCCCGCTGGCAGCGCCAGCCGATGCCTTTCCGGGTGTGCATGCAAGGAAGGCTGCCCCTATGACGCGGAAAAGATTTATATTATGAATGAAAAGAGCGGCATCCGCTCCGGCAACCATGAATGGCCCTGCTCAGTGCTTGTCAACGACCCAACTGAAGAAAAGCTGTACGATGCAATACGCACCGGCCCCTATGGGCGCTGCGTCTACCGTTGCGATAACGATGTAGCCGACCACCAGGTGGTGTCAATGCGCTTTGAGGGCGGTGCGACCGCGACGTTCACAGTCTGCGCCTTTACCGCCAAATGCTACCGCAGTATCAAGGTCATGGGTACAATGGGTGAGATAGAAGGGGATATGGATGCCAATGTGCTGCATGTGCGCCGCTTTGGACAGCCGGAGGAAACCCTTGACCTGGGCAGGATCCCGGACCGCTTCGCAGGCCACGGCGGGGGCGACGCGCGCATGATGGACTATGTCTGCGAGCTGATCGCCGCCGGAGGTACCCAGGGGCTGACAAGTGTTGACGCCTCAGTAGAAAGCCATGTGATGGCGCTGGCCGCGGAATATTCCCGCACACATAGTGGTGAGGCGGTTGCACTGGACGGGTTCACAAAAGGGGCAAACGGGTAAGGCGTATACCCGTGGAGATCAATTTTTGCAATTTTGCGCAGCTAAAAGCAATAAAGCCTGCTTGTTTCTCACTGTTTTCATTTGTCCCTTTGTGAAGTACCCGCTGGAATGAAACTGCTGGATACAAGTCGAGACACGCTCTGCGATTTTCTCAGATTCCCGTGCGAAAAATTGTACCCGACAAACCCGCCCTCACTATCCGGGTTCTCCAAAATATGCGCAAGTCAATAGACGGGCTGGCGAGTATCGTGAAGCAGAAATTTCATCTGGGCGTGTTTACAGACACCATGTTCGTATTTCACAACCACCCTTGTGATAAGGTGAAAATGCTGTACTGGGATGGGACATGGTTCTGCCTGCTGTATAAGCACATGGAAAAGGGCTGCTTTTGTTTTCCCCGCCCTCCGGGCGGGGAAATATCAACATTTTATTTGTTGTTTTCAAGCGATTCCTCTATATCACCGAATATCGTTTACCTCTGTTCCGCGAAATAGAGCCGCAGCGCCTGCTGTACGCGGTCTATGGCAGCATCTAAATCATAGGTACCATGATAGTAGGCAAAGGCTGCCTCCCGTGCAGCATTGTAAATAGTGCTTGAGCCGACGGATGGGGCGGTCAACTGCGCGATCAGTGTATCCCAGTCAAATTGCAGAGGGTCGGCGGCGTACTCTGTATCGTTTTCGGAGACCCGCTTTACGATGTGCGTCTGCTCGCTTCCTTTCTGCACGGAAAAACCCTGCCGGACATTGTTTGTCTGTATCGCGGGGTCTGTCAGCATAATGCGCACAAACAATTTGGCCATGAGCGAGAAAGTCTGTGAAGCATCGAAGCGTGTGCTTGCCAACCGCAAGGGCGCAAAGGACATTATCGTGGATGGTTACAGCAGCTTCCTGTTCCTTAATAGGGACAGCAACCCGAAAACGGCACCGAACTACGACACCATGTTTCGGCTGCTTGTGAAGAAGTACAACAAGTGCCACGAAGAAGCCTTGCCAAAGGTAATGACACCGCACACGTTCTGCACCAATTTAGCCAATGCGGGCATGAACCCGAAAGCGTTGCAGTACATCATG
The DNA here is from genome assembly GCA_947381875.1 of uncultured Clostridia bacterium. Lineage (GTDB taxonomy): Bacteria > Bacillota > Clostridia > Oscillospirales > Ruminococcaceae > Ruthenibacterium. The sequence goes on from CANCXY010000003.1 coordinate 50,168, forward strand.
GGACACGCCAATATCACCATGACGCTGAACTATTACGCACACGCAACCTACGCTTCCGCAAG
>CANCXY010000004.1 GCA_947381875.1 uncultured Clostridia bacterium
CCCGCGTCGCCAGGTCGTCCGCCATGGCCGCCGTCCAGCAGATCCAGTCGGACTTGGTGTAGTCCGCGCGGGAATCGAGCGGCAGGCCGTAAAGATTCATACGCGGCAGATAGCTTGCGATTTCGGCGGCGTAGAAATCTTCCGGCATCAACCCCAGGCCGAGTACCCTGTCCCAGAGAAGGTTGTATTTTATGCTCCAGCCCTTTCCGTCCAGCGTCAGCAGCGTGCTGCCCGCGCCGATCTTTTCCCGCAGACGGGCAGCCATCGTGCGCGCCTGCCGGGTATAGGCCGCGTCGCCGGACAGGCGGCCATAGCAGGCGATACCCACAATAGCTTTGGCCGACAGGTTGGCGTTGTGTGCCAGGTGCCCGGCAAAATCGTCGGTGCAAAGCTGTTCGTCGGGGTCTTCCCCGTGGGTGAGCAGATATTGCGCCCACTGTCCGAGCAGGGGAAGATATTTTTTGCCAAGCGCACTGTCCGCGCCGAACGAGCGGGCGGTCTCCAGCATAATGAGCATGTTGCCGCATTCCTCCACGGGCATCTGGTAGTGCCCGTCCCAGACCGGCGTACCCGCGTCATAGAGATAATAGGGTGGGTACGTCTCCCCAGGCCCGACATGCTTCGCGGCTGCATATACCTGTCCTGTCGCCAGAGGGTAGCGGCCTACGTCGTGCGGGGCGAATTCATCCGTCCATACAGGCATGGAGGCGAATTCCAGTATGGGGCGGCACAGGGCGTTGACGAGTTCCGGGCAATAGCGCAGGAAAATCGGGATGGACGGATAACTCACGTCCGCTGTGCCGATGCAGCCGTTGGAGTCATTTTCTTTGGAGAGCAGCGCCATTTCCCCCGCGGGCGTGGCGATGAGCTTATGCGCCGCAAACGTCTGCCGCCAGGCTGCGTTGACAATGGAGACATAATCCTCCCCCGCCGCCTCGCGGGCATCGCGCGCCACGGTTTCGTCCAGCGCGCCGCAGCGGGCGAGAATGTTGTCAAAGTGTTCGTATACAAAGCGGATGGCGTCGGTGATCTGCCGCCCGTCCCGGCGGTACCACGTCTTGCACAGGCTGCCGAAATAGTTGATGGAGGCAATATCATCATAGGCGATAAGCACGCGCGCGGATGTGCCGTCTGTGGCGAGAGGAAACGCCGTCTGTACCCCGTCGCCGGCACACACTGTCTCACCGTCCGCGCACAGGTACAAATATCCCCAGTCGATAGTGACATGATCGCCGGAATGGCTCAAAGGTTTTTGTACCGTTTGCCCGCACCAGGCAGCGGCGTGGCCGCCCAGCATCACCTCGCCGCCGAGCATCGCGGGGCGGATGTCGCCGTCATAACACAGGCGGTCGGAAATATGCAGCTTCACGCGTACCTCGTGCGGCTGGCCGTCGGGTGCGTCAGCGGAAAAGGCAGCGAGCGTGACTGGCATGCTCAGCAGATCAAGGTCATCCGGCAAAGCGGGAGAGGCAAAGCGCGCGGTGAGGCGCACGGGGCCGCAATCGCTGACAAACACCGTCTGTGTAGCGCTCACACGCAGCTCTTTCAGCACCGCCTCCGGATCCGGCCCCGCGCCCAGAAAGCGGTAGGGCTGGCCGTCGACCGTAACAGTGCTGCGGACAGGCTTTGCCGGGCCGCTCCAATGGCATGTGTCGGTTTGTGTCATGGTGTCCGCGGGCATCCAGATCGAGAGATACGGGTCGGACGCGATCAGGGGAATGGCGGGAAGTCTGTCGATGTACTGCATGGGAACCGGCCTCCTTTTAGAGCGGATAATAGGCTATAAGTATTATACAGGAACTGCCTCAGCCCTTCAAGCCCTGCATGCTGATCCCCTCCACCAGGTTTTTCTGGAAGAAGAAGAACAGCGTCAGCACCGGAATGAGCGAGAGCGCGGACATGGCGAACGTCGCGCCGTAATCAGCCTGGGAGCTGTCGTTGAACATTTTCAGCGCATAGGCGACGGTGTACATCGAAGGCTTGTTCAGATAGAGCAGCGCGCCCATAAAGTCCTCCCAGCTCCCCATGAACGTGAGGACGCCCACCGTGACGAGCGAGGGGACGATCAGCGGCAGGATGATGCGCCAGAAGATGCTGTACCAGCTGCATCCGTCGATCTTGGCCGCCTCATCCATATCGCGCGGAATGCCGCGGATGAACTGCATGATGAGGAAAATGTTGAAACCTCCCGCGAAAAAAGAGGGGACGATCATCGGCAGATAGGTGCCAACCCACCCCATTTTGTTGAACAGGACGAAGCGCGGGATCATCATCACCTGGCCGGGATGTTTTTGATTGCGGCCAGGAAAATTAGCATGGAACTGCCGAACTGCCAGATACCGAGCGCGATGAGCGTGCCCAGCGCGGTTTTGGGATTTCCAAGCCAGCTCGTATTGCCGGGCAGCCCCACTGCGGCCAGGATCTGGTTGATGGCGCCTTTGCGGGAAAAGAGCTGTTTCCACAAGAGCGCGATAGCAACGCTGCCGCCCATCAGCGACGGGACATAAAACGCCGCGCGGTAAAAACTTGTCAGCCTCGTGGCGCGGGCCAGCACCAGCGCGACTAAGAGCGAAACCGCCAGCTTGATGGGCACCTGGATAAACGCGAATTTGAATGTCACCTTGAAAGATGTCCAGAACAACTCGTCCTCAAAAAACATCTCTTTGAAATTGTCAAGCCCCACCCATTTGGCGGGGGAAAGCACATTGTATTCCGTGAAAAACAGGTACAGGGAAGTAAAGAATGGAATGGCCGTGAACACAACGACACCAATGATAAAGGGCATGGTAAATATATAGCCTGCCACATTGTCACGGTCGAGTACGGAGCCGATTTTTTTAGAGAGGCTGGAAGTCTTTTGCATAACAAGGACTCCTTTCATCAACAGCTTGGAACAGACTGCGCCGGAGAGAACCGCTCTCTCCGGCGCAGTGCATAGGAGACTTTCACCGGCAATGCAGCCGCGGAGGAGAGAAGCGGCGCGGCCCGGCTGTATAGGAAACGCATTATTCCTCGGACGGAACACCCTCTGTAAGGATCTTGTTGGCCCCCTCAATAAACTCCTGCGCGGCTGCCTGTAAGTCGGTCAGCTCGCCATAGCGTATCTGCTCCGTATACTGGCCCAGCAGATCGGAGACAGCGGAATGTACTTCGGGGTCGGCGTTCATCAGCGGGGACGCGTTGCCCGGCTGGCTGACAAAGTCGATGTAAGCAACAACCTCCTGGCTCACCTCATCCAGCGAGGGGGAGACATATTCACGGATCTTCGAAGAAATGGGGATTGCGCGCTCAATACCCACGATATCATAACATGCGGTATCATTGGCAAAGAAATTGATGAAGCGGACAGCCGCATCCTTGACAGCGCTGTCGGCGCTGACGCACCAGAACATCGAGGGCTTGAGGAACTGGCAGGGGGCGGTAGCATCGCTCAGGCTGGGGACCATGCACATGCTGATGTCCTTGCCGGTGGCGTCGCGGTAGGCCGCAAGCTCATTGGAATTTTGCAGGCGCGACCAGGCGTCCATAACCATGGAATCAAACGCGCTGACAGCCGTGGCCTCGCCGGGCAGCATCCCCCAGCCCTCATCCTGTGCCTGGAGCGCGAGCTGCCACATATCCACGATATATTTCGGGTCGTCAAAGGCCAGCGCGCTGGCGTCGTCGTTATACAGGTTCATGCCGTAGCTGCGCAGGCGGAAGCGGAGTACGTCGATGGGGCAGTCGGTCACGAACGTATCGCGCAGCCCTGTGGCCTCGTATACAGCTTTCGAGACCTTGGTGTATTCCTCCATCGTGGGGTTCAGCGGCAGGCTCAGGCCGAGTTCATCCAGAATATCCTTGCGATAGAGAAGCGCGGGCGAGTTCGTGCCAGTGGAAATGGCATAGAGTTTGCCGTTCACGCTGCCGGAATCCAGAATATTCTGCTGCACATCGCTCATATTCAGGCTGCCGTCGGAAACGTAGCTATCCAGCTCGGCAAGTACGCCGTTGTTGGCATACTGGGAGAGGTAGGCATAATCCATCTGGAACACATCGGGCGTCTGGCCGCCGGCGATCTGCGCAGGCAGTTTGGTCCAGTATCCACCCCAGTCAGAGTAATCCATCACAACGTCGATATCCTGATTAAGCTCCTCGAATTTCTCGATCATCGCGGTGGTCAGGTCATGCCGGGTCTGGGAACCCCACCAGAGGATATTGAGCGTTGTTTTGCCGTCGGCGCCGGCGCTCGGTTCCGTTTTGCTGTCGAGAGTGGTGGAACTGGATGATCCAGAACTGGATGATCCGGAGCCGGACATCGAACCGCCGGAACTGGATGTGCCGCCTCCGCACCCGGCCAGCGCGCACATCAGGATTATTGCGGCGCAGAACATCGCCAATATTCGTTTTTTCACAAAAAACACCTCCAAAGTGATTTGTTATTGTCTATTATACAAATGGATTCCGGCGGCGTGAATTCAATTTTCAGACTTTTATGGTTGCTTTTTCGGGAAATCGCTCCGTCTTTTCCGCACGGGAGGCAATTTTGCCGATTTTCCTCCGCCGAAAACAGGGAGAAAGCGCAGGATGTATTGCTTTCCGCCGCACAGATTTGCAAAAATGGGTTTCCGTGCCTTCGCCGCGTGTACATACATAAAAAAAGCCGGGGCAGGGGAGCAATGCCCCGGCCTGCCCTGGCATAGGAAATATCATAAGGTATCAGGCCCGCCATGAAATTGACGGCGAAAGTCTGTGGGCGTCTGCCCGGTATATTTGCGGAAAAGCTGGCTGAAATAATGCGGGCTGCCGCCGAGGCCTACGCGCTCGGCAACCTCATAGCTGTGCAGGGAACCGTCCGCACGCATGAGACGCTTCGCATGCTCCATGCGCATGTATAATGAAAACCATCCTGAAAGGGGTGGGTTTCATTATTTCTCCTTTCTTTAAAGATGTTATATGGCAGGAGTAGCTACCTGCAATATAATCAGAACAAGCACTGTGGATTTGTATCTCATGCGTTACAGCCAGACTGTTCGGAGGTGACTCAAACCACAGTGGTTTGTCTGAAATGGTGATTAGTTAGTTAACGCTTTGACGTTTCATTTGCGTGAGTACAGGGACAAGCCAGCTGTGGAAACAGCAGTGCGAAAATTGAAAGGAGGACACCATGTATTTTGCAGGCATCGACATTTCCAAATTCAAGCACGACTGCGTTGTCATTGATGAGATTGGCAACACCATCCTGCCCTCATGGTCATTCAACAACGACCGCGAGGGCTTTTCCCTGCTTCGGGAGAGGCTGCGCGGCCTGGGGGATGAGGTGAAGATCGGGCTTGAGGCCACCGGCCATTACGGGCAGAATCTGAAGTTGTTCCTGGAGGCCAACGGTTTCTCCTTCATGGAGTTCAACCCGCTCCTCGTTTCCCGGTTTGCCGGCAGCAAGACGTTGAGGAACACGAAGACCGACCCCATCGACGCGCACAACATCGCCCGCTACCTCTTGACGGTGGAGTACCAGCCTTATCCGCCCTCGTTCTATCATCTGGACAAGCTCAAATCCCTTACACGGTTCCGGGACAGCCTGGTTCGCCAGAGAAGCCGCCAGCTGGTGGAGCTGACCAACGTGCTGGACAAGGTTTTCCCTGAGTTCAAGCCCTTCTTCAAGGGCCGGTTTTCCGTCACGGCTCTGCATATCCTTGCCAACTATCAGTCCCCGGAACGCATCGCCAACATGAACTCCCGGTCTTACGAACCGTTGCGCAAGCTCTCCCGAGGCAGGTTTACATTGAGTGACTTTGTGAAGCTGAAAGCCCTGGCCAAGAACACCGTTGGCAACACCAGCGACTTTCTCCTTCATCAGATGTCCGTCCTGCTGGAACTGTATTCTCAGCTGGATTCCAAGGTTGACGAGTTGGAGCGGCAAATTGAGGACTGCATTCAAGGCATCGACCCGCCCATCCTCTCCATCCCCGGTGTTGGGGCACTGTCCGCCGCCGTGATCCTTTCGGAATACGGTGATTTCAGTAAGTTCAAGAACCCCTCTAAAATGCTCTCCTTTGCGGGCCTGGAGCCAGGATATTTCCAGTCCGGCCAGTCCGAATCCACCGGCCACATGGTGAAACATGGTTCCTCAAAGCTTAGATGCGCTCTCATGAACTGTTGTCTGCCGCTGATCTCAAACGAGCCTGTTTTTGCCGAATACTACGCCAAAAAGCGGGCTGAGGGAAAGACCCACCTCGTTGCTATGACCCATGTTGCCAAAAAGCTGCTGCGTGTGATCTACACCCTCCAAACAAAAAACATCCCTTACGACCCGACGCTGATTCGCTGACCAATTCTCATATCAAAATTTTTGGCTCCCCTGGGGGCTTGCTTTGCTATGCCCTTTTTTACTCACAAAAATTTTTATCAATTTCCTCTTGACTTTTTATAGTTAGTCACGCTGATGAAGATAGCCAGGAGCATAGACGCCAGGATCACGACAATAGTGAGTGTAAAGGAAAAGAAAAGGGTCGTGTGGATGCCGCTGTAATCTGTCAGTGCCGCATAGCGCATGCCGTCCGCAGCCGTATAGCGTACACAAAGGACGTCTTGGCCGTCCAGCTTCATGCGGGTATAGCCGTCCGCCCCTTCCGGGAGTGTACGGACCGTTTCGTCGCTGGCGTACAGGCAAATGCCGGCGCGGTAAACGCCGCAGCGCAGCGGTGTGCCTGTTTGCGCCATGCCCCGGCGGTACTGCTCCACAAGCGCCGGGAAATCCACCTCGATCGCCACAGTAGCCAGCGGCTGGAAAGTCAGGCCCTCGATCTCCCGCACTTCGCGCAAAAGCAGGAGACGGGGCGCGGGGCTTTCTTCCGTCAGCCAAACGGCGCGCCCGCTGTTCCCCGAAGCAAGGGCGGTGCGTTCCGGTGTCAGCCGGTCCGCTGTTACAGACGCGCCAAAGAACTGGCTGTAAGTACGCCCGCGTACCGTTTTAAGCTGAAAGCTAATGGTGTTCGAGAACCACAGGCTGAAATACGCCATGCTTTTGTCGATCTCGGTATTGGCGTCGAGCCAGCGCACGGTGCCCGGCGCGGCGCGGTGCATGATGGAGAGGTTCTTCTGCAAAGCGTTATCCGCCAAAATACGGTAACTGATGGCCTCGTAATTTTGCAGCTCGCTTTGTATCTGCTCCGCAAACAGGGCGATTGTGTGGGCGCTGCTCTGGTAGAGCTGCTCATCATAAGCCCGCAAGGGGATAAACATCGCGCCCAGCGCCGCTGTGCTGACAAGCGTGATGGATAGCAGCAGGATCAACAGGAATTTTGCCCGCACGCGCAGATCGTGCCAGAATGCAGTCAACTTTTGCATCGTATGCCCCTTTCCATATCTATAATGGTAAAGATATTCCCAGTGGCGTGTCCATACAAATTTTCGCAGAAAATGGTTAGATTTCCAACTTTATGCCGCTGCGCCTGTATGGTGTCCTCCATTCCCGTTTCACGGAAATCAATTTTACTTGTTTTTCCCCGCTGGAGGCGGGGAAAAACACTAGGATTTATGATTTCCCGCCGTGCAAAACCGCGAAAATGGATTTCCATGCCCCCACTTGCGCCGTTCTTGACAGCACCGCGCAAAAGGGGTAAAATAGAGGCAACGCCGCGCAAGGCGGTGAAAGGGAAGGGAAGTATAGAGTATGGCAAGAGTGTACAATTTCAGCGCGGGGCCCTCCATGCTGCCGGAGGAAGTGCTGCGCACCGCACAGGCCGAAATGCTTGAATATGGGCAGAGCGGCCAGAGCGTTATGGAGATGAGTCACCGCAGCGCCGTGTATGACGGCATCATCACCGAGACCGAGGCCGCGCTGCGCCGCGTGCTGAACGTGCCGGACAACTACCGGATCGGGTTTATCCAGGGCGGCGCGTCCACGCAGTTTGCGATGGTACCTATGAACCTGATGACGACAGGCTCCGCCGATTATATCGTCACGGGTCAGTTTTCCGGCAAGGCCGCGAAGGAGGCCGAAAAGTTCGGGACGGTCCATGTGATCGCCAGCACAAAAGCGGACAATTTCACCTGCATTCCCGATGTGGACGCGCTGACATATTCCGAAAACGCCAGCTATATCCATATCTGTGAAAACAACACAATCTACGGTACGCGCTACACGAAGCTGCCGCACGCCGAAGGGATACCGCTCGTCGCGGATATGTCGAGCTGTATCCTCAGCCGCCCCACGGACGTTTCCCAATACGGCCTGATTTATTTCGGCGTACAGAAGAACGTCGCGCCCGCCGGGATGGCCGTCGCAATCATCCGTGACGACCTGCTGGAAAACGCCCGCGCCGATATCGCCCGCCCCGCGATGCTCGACTATAAAACGCTGATCGACGCGCGCAGCATGTACAATACCCCGCCGTGCTATACAATTTACATGATGGGCCTTGTGCTGAAGTGGCTGGAAAACGACGTGGGCGGTCTGGCCGAGATGGAGAAGCGCAACAACGAAAAGGCGGCGCTGCTCTACAGTTATCTGGATGGTTCCCAATTCTTTCACAATCCCGTGCGCAAGTCCGACCGCAGCATCATGAACGTGACGTTCACAAGCCCCTCGCCGGAGCTGGATAAAAAATTCTGTGCCGAGGCGGCGGAAAACGGCCTTGTGAACCTGAAAGGGCACCGCAGCGTCGGCGGCATGCGCGCGTCTATCTACAACGCGATGCCGCGCGCGGGCGTTGAAAAGCTCGTCGCGTTCATGCGGGAATTTGAAAAGGAGAATGCGTGACAATGTATCAGATCAAAACACTCAATTCTATCTCGTCCAAAGGGCTGGAACGTCTTTCGCAGAACCTGTTTTCCATAGATGAGGAAGGCGCCGCCCCTCAGGGCATCTTAGTGCGCAGCGCTTCCATGCACGATACCCCGCTGCCGGAAAGCCTGCTGGCGATCGCGCGCGCGGGGGCGGGCACCAACAACATCCCCGTAGACGCGTGCAGCGAAGCAGGCATTGTGGTATTCAATACGCCTGGCGCGAACGCGAACGCGGTAAAAGAATTGGTACTCGCGGGCCTGATCCTTGCGGGCCGCCGTGTCAGCGAAGGGGCCGCCTGGGCAAAGACGCTGATTGGTCAGGGCGACGCGGTGGCAAAGCTGGTCGAAAAAGGAAAGGGCCAGTTTGTCGGCCCGGAGCTGGCGGGCAAGAAGTTAGGCGTCGTGGGCCTGGGAGCCATTGGCGTGCGCGTGGCGAACATGGCGACACACCTCGGTATGGAGGTGCTGGGGTATGACCCTTATCTCTCTATTGAGAACGCGTGGAGCCTGTCGCGCAGTGTGCGCCACTGTGTTGATTTGGGCGATTTGGCCGCACAATGCGATTTCATCACGCTGCACCTGCCCGTAACTGGCGATACAAAGGGCTTTGTGAATGAGACGCTGATCGGCCGCATGAAGCACGGTGTGCGCATCCTGAACTTTGCGCGCGGCGAACTGGTACAGACAGAGGCGATGCTCGCGGCGCTCGCGACGGGGCGCGTGGCCTGCTATGTCACGGATTTCCCGACAGAGCCTTTCCTGAAAGCGGAGGGTGCCGTCTGCCTGCCGCACCTCGGCGCGTCGACGCCCGAAAGCGAGGAGAACTGTGCGGCTATGGCGGCGGACGCCCTGCGCGAATATCTGCTGAACGGGAATATTGTCCACAGCGTGAACCTGCCCAATGTCTCCATGCCGCGCGCCGGGATGAGCCGGGTGTGCGCCATCCACCGCAACATGCCCGGCACGATCGCCGCCATCACGGACGTGGCGGGCAAGGCGGGGCTGAATATCGAAAACCTTGTGAACAAATCGCGCGGCGACTACGCCTACACGATGCTGGACATCGGCGGGCGCGCCGACGAGGCAATCGCCGCGCGCATGATGGAAGTGCCAAATGTGATCCGCGTGCGTGTTGTATAAACCGGGGAGCGGACAGATAGCAGCGGGCGGCGTCCAAAGGACGCCGCCCGTAAAGTTTTGTTGTGGAATGTTGGGCTTCGCCCAAACGGACCAAAGGCTCCGCCTTTGGAATCCGCCAGCGTCCCGCTGGACCGGCCAAAGGCTCTGCCTTTGGAATCCGCCACCTTTGAAAAGGTGGACGAAACTTTTCATCGTCGCACAGGGCGCGGGTCATAGGCCGCGCAGGTAGTTGATGATGTCGTCGGTGATCTGGTCTACCGGGAGCTGCTTTTGGACCGCGCCCAGCTCAAACGCGACAGCGGGCATGCCGTACACAACGCAGGTGCTTTCGTCCTGCCCGATCGTATACGCGCCGCGCCTGCGCATTTTCAAAAGCCCGTTCGCGCCGTCCTGCCCCATGCCGGTCAGAATCACGCCCAGCGCGTTCGGCCCCGCCGCCGAGGCGACGGAATCAAACAGCACGTCGACCGACGGGCAGTGGCCGCTCACTTTCTCGCCCGGACGGCTCGTGACATAATACCCCTGCCCGTCGCGCATCAGGTGCATCTGGTAATCGCCCGCGCCGACAATGATTTTGCCTGTCTCCACGCGCTCCATATCGGTGGCTTCTACCGCCCGCATATGACAGATGCGGTTCAGCCGCTGCGCGTACATATTGGTAAATACTGGCGGCATGTGCTGTACGATCACAATGCCCGGCGTAGTCGCGGGCAGATTCTTGACGACGGCGATCGTCGCCTCTGTCCCGCCGGTCGAAGCGCCGATGGCAATCACCGTATCCTTGCGGCCCAGCGGCCCCTGCGCGAATGGCGAGACAGCCCCCCGTATCGCCGTTAGGGCGGGTGCGGCGGGCGCGGGGGCCGGTGCGGCCTGTATGGCGCTGCGCGCCGGTGCAGGCGTGGGGATGCGGTTCAGTCGTACATGCGCCCCATTCGCCGCCTTAATTTTCTCTGCCAAATCCGCCGCAAAAACGGAAAAATCACTGGGGGATTTCAGCTCCGGTTTGCGCACAAAATCCACGGCGCCCGCACTCAGCGCGTCAAACACCTGGATTGGCGCGCTGCTCACCACAACGACAGGCACACGGTAGACGGGCAGCAGCTTGCGCAGAAATTCAATGCCGTTCATTTTGGGCATCTCCACGTCAAGCGTCACCACGTCCGGGCGCAGTTTCTGGATCTTCGTCATGGCGTCGTTCGCGTCATATGCCATGCCGATGATCTCGATGGAGGGGTCTTTTTTCAGCATGCGCTCCAGCGATGTGCGGAAAAATAGGGAATCATCCACAATCAAAACACGGATCTTACGGGTCACTGCCATGTTTACACCTGCTTTTGATAGATTGCCGGATGGATATACTTGAACTGGGAGCCAAGGCTGTTCAGGCTCTCGGAATGGCTGATAAAGAAGTAGCCGCCGGGCGCTGTCCACTCATAGAACTTTTTTACAAGCTCTTTCTTTGTCTGCGTGTCAAAATAAATCATGACATTGCGGCAGAAGATCAGGTGGAACTGGCGCTTGAAATGGAAGTCATCCATCAGGTTCAGCGTGCGGAACACCACCTCTTTGCGTATCTTGTCGCATACCTGCAAGGAATCAGCGCCCGCCTTCTGGAAATATTTCGATTTCCATTCCGCGGGGATATCCTTCAGTTCGTCAAACGTATAAATGCCCGATTTGGCCTTGTTCATCGCCTTGGCGGAAATGTCGGTGGCGAGGATGGTCGTGTCCCACACGTTTTTGCGCGCACCAAAATAATCGTGCATCACCATCTGCGCGGTATACGCTTCCTGCCCGGCGGAACAGCCTGCGCTCCAGATGCGCAGGTCATGGTCCCGCACCGTCTGCTCCCAATGCGGCAGCATCACTTTTGTCATGAAATCGAAGTGTTCGTTCTCGCGCAGGAAATAGGAGAGGTTCGTCGTCAGGCGGTTCAGCAGGTTCGTGATTTCGGTGCCCGACGGGTCGTTGTTCAGCAGCTTGAAATACTCCTGAAATGAATTGATGCCCCGGCTGCGCAGATCGTGCGTTAGCCGCCCCTGGATCAGCGTGCGCTTCTGCGTCAGGTCGATGCCGTAGCGGGATTTTACAAAGGTGCTGAGCTGGGTGAATTCATTGTCGGTCATTTCCAGCAGGTGGGCCTTGTTGTCCTGCGCTGGTACTGTGTTCATGGTCGATCGCTTCCTTTTCGTTCATTCATCAAACATGCGTGCGTTCGTTTTCAGGGATGTATTTTCCAGATCTTTCTCCGCCTGCGAGGGCGGGGAAAGATCCACGTTTTAATTAAAAATGCAGGTCGTCCGCGAAAAACTTGTCGCAGTCAAGGCACAGAATGACCTTGTCTTCCATGTGCATAATCGCGTTGATATAGTTTTCACCCAGGGAAGCCGGATCGGGCGGCTGGATCTTTTTGGTGTCGCTGGAGGAGAATACCTCCGCCACGCTGTCCACAATCAGCCCGACCTGCATATCCTCAATCAGCGTAATGATCACGCAGGTCTTATCGTCATACGGGCGCTCGGGCTGGTTCAGTTTCAGGCGCACGTCAATCAGCGGCACCACCTTGCCGCGCAGGTTCATGATGCCCAGGATATAGTGCGGCAGCGAAGGTACTACCGTGGTCTGCTGCAAACTGACGATCTCCTTTACATACAGAAGCTCGATGCCATACAGCGCGTCGCCGATATAGAACGTCATAAAGCGCCCGACAAGATCGTCGTTCGCTGAGGTGTGCTGTGTATTGGAAGCCATACTCTCTTTTCCCTCCCGTCACTGATATTGCGCCAGCAGGTTGTTGCCGTCCAGGATCAGGCTGATGCTGCCGTCTCCTAAGATGCTGCACCCGGAAAGCCCCGCCTGCTTAATCGGATATTTGTTGAAGAAGGGGGGGAACGGCTTTACGACGACCTGCTGCTCGCCCAGCAGCTCATCCACAAACAGGCACATGGACTTGTTGCCGTTGCTGATGAGGATGAGGATGCCGTCGTTCAGGTCCGTCACTTCCGTGGGGATGTTATACAGTTGATGCAGCCGCACCACGGGGATGCAGTCGCCGCGCACCAGCACCATCTCGCTGCCGTTCGTGTCCCGCACGAGCGTCACATCGGAAAGTTTCAGGTTCTGCTGGATGCTGGTGATGGGCAGCGTAAACAGCGTGCTGCCGACGGCCAGCTCCATGCCGTCCACAATGGCCAGCGTCAGCGGGATCTTGATTGTGAACGTGGTGCCGCGGCCGGGGGTGCTGTCGATGGAAATGGAGCCGCCAACCTTTTCCAGGTTCTTCTGCACCACGTCCATACCGACGCCGCGCCCGGAAAATTCCGTGACCTCCTGGTTGGTCGAAAAGCCCGGCTGCATGATCATGGCGTAGACCTCGCGCTCGGTGTATTCGCTCTCAGGGCGCGTCAGCAGGCCGTTGTTGCCCGCCTTGCGCAGGATGGCCTCGCGGTTCAGCCCTGCGCCGTCGTCCGCGATGGTGATGATGATCTCGCCGCCCACATTGTGCGCGCCTAAGGTGATGGTGCCCGTCTCAGGCTTGCCCGCTGCGATACGCTCCGCCGGCAGCTCGATGGCGTGGTCCATCGCGTTGCGGACCATGTGCATGAACGGGTCGCCCAGTACCTCGTTGATGGTCTTGTCCACCTCGGTGTCCCCGCCCTCGGTGGCAAGCTCGGCCTTCTTGCCTAACTTTTTGCACATGTCGCGCACGATGCGGTTCATCTTCTGGAAGATGCCGGAGAGCGGGACCATGCGCATAGACATCACAACGTCCTGCAATTCGTCCGTCAGTTTGCGCAGTTCGCGCGCCGATTTGGTGAAATTATCCAGCCTCAGCCCGCGCAGGTCGGGGTTGTTCACCACCATGGATTCCGTCGTGACGATCTCGCCTACCAGGTCCATCAGATGGTCCAGCTTGCCCTGGTTCACGCTGATGAGGCTCTGCACCGGGCGCGCGGGCGCGGAGGCGGGCTTCGGCGCTTCAGCCGGCTTTTCCGCGGCGGGCGCGGGCGAAGCGGGCTTCGCGGCGGGCGCGGGAGCCGGTTCTGGCGGCGGGGCCATGTCCAGCACCTCATAGCTCGCGACGTTCACCGAGGCTTCGATGGTGTTCAGCACGTCGCGCAAATCGCCTGAGGGTTTGCAGATCACTTCAAAGCCGTGCGTCCGGATGGTCCCGCACAGCGCCGCGTTCGTCTCCGGTTTTGGCGGGTCGGATTCCAAATCGTCACACAGCCCCTTGAGCTGGGTCATCAGCACAAAGGCGCGCACATTCTCCAGCTCGCACCCGTCCTCAAAGTGGACGCGGATATGGTAATCCCCGTTCGTATCGGGCGAGCCGAGGCCGCTGCTGTTCGGGGCCGCCATGCCCGCGGCGGGCGCGGGGGTCTGCGGGGCCTCGGCCTGTGCGGCGGCGGGCGCTTCGGCAGGCTCCGCGCCGGGCCGGAGCTGCGCCGCTAACTTGTGCAGTTCGGTGATAATCTCGGCAGGGTCCGCCGTGGCCTCGCCCGTACTCTGCAATACCTCTAACTCGGATTTGAGGAAGTCCGAGGCCTGGAACACAAGGTCGAATATTTCTTCGCCCACACCGTCCAGAACTTCTGGATGCTCGCGGATGATGGCAAATACATCCTCCACGGCGTGCGCCAGGGTGGAGATGCCTGTGAGGCCCATCATGGCGGCGGAGCCTTTGATGGTGTGCATGATGCGGAAGATCTCGTTGATGCTTTCGTGGCTGAACGTCTTCGATTTTTCAGAATCCAAAAGGATTTGATCCAACTGGTTGAGAAGCGTTGTGTCCTCGTAAATGAGCAGCTCCATCGGTTCCATGTTAGGGTCAAAATCGCTTGGCATAGGAATCCCCCCTGAACCTTATTTACCTCTTTCATTCGACTGGAAACAGAAAAAATCAACATTGGCGGTTAAGTTTTTGGGCCATCAATCGAATATCCTTAAAAGAAAGGATACGAGGGGGGAGATGCGATGGCGGATATTCTGAAAATCACAACCCCTCTGGTGAACAGGACACAGGGCATGGAGCCAAAGGGCGACATGGCCCTCAATTCGCAGTTCAACCTGCAGGACATCACAAAAGTTGTAAAGACCAACCCGCAGACAGAGATCCTCAAGCAGAACAACGGCCTGGTGGAACGCGAGGAGACCAGCGCCCTGCTCATGAACATGCTCAAGGACCCCACCGTCGCGGCGGCCACGCTGAAAAACATCTTCGAGATGCAGGAGATGATTAAACTCCTGCCCGTCAACAACAGCCCGTTCACAGAGGAGATCGAGCAGTTGTTTGAGCAGTTGATGGTCCAGCCGGAGAACATTGTGCAGGAACTGGTGCGCCAGGAGAACGACAGTTGTTCGTTCAAAGGCCCGCTGTTCGATTTCCTGCGCACGGAACTGACGGAAAGGCCCGGACAGAGGGACCTGCAGACGGCGGTCCTGTCCTTCTTGAAATCGCTCACGCTCACCGTCACAAAGCGCGAGGCACTCGACAGCGTTGCAAATGACCTCGATTTCCTCTCGCGCAGCGTCGCGCCCAGCAGATCGCTGAGCGACCAGCTCGCGCAGTTGGCCGGGGATTTCCGCAGCGAGGGGGCACCGGAGCGCTTTTCCGCGCTCAAAGGGATAGCGCTTACCCTGTTCGGTGAACTGGAGGACAGCCTGCTGTATTCGCCGAAGTTAGAGAAGGTCGTCTCTATCGCGATGTACAACCTCTCGCGCTTCTCCGATAACCCCCGCTACCTGCGCGAGACGACGGCATATCTTTCCAGCCAGCTCTACGGCGAAAACAAACGCGAGACGCTGATAAACCTGCTGAACGATTACTTAAAGCAGAACGAGGCGCGCCAGCTTGCCGCCCGCATCATGGCGGAGCGCGGCGAAGCCTCGAAGCTGGCCGCGCGGGGGTTTTCCGAGGAGGAGATACAGCAGTTCACGCGGGAAAAGCCGAATTCCGTGATGGATGTGCTGGCGAAGATTTTGGAGGAGCAGATCAGGAACGAGGATATTGTGCTGGTCAACTCCGATAAGATGGAGAAGATCATCCACAGCCTGCTCTCCTCCCCGTGCAACTTCACGCCGCTTCTGCACTATGTGCTGCCCGTACAGTATGAGAACACGCAGGCTTTTGCCGAGATATGGGTGAATCCCCACGGCGGCGAGGACGACCGCGAGCGGCGCAGGGGCGGGGAGGACGCCGTACATATGCTGCTGGTGTTCGACGTGGGTGGGATAGGCCATTTTGAGCTGGAACTCTATGTGCGCGACAATACGGTAGATTTTTCGCTGCTGTGCCCGCCCGCGTATGTGAGCGCGTACAGCAATATGGAGGACGATCTGCGCCGCAGCATCCGCAGTACGCAGTACCAGTTCGGCGATATACGTTTTGATAAACTTGAGCGGCCGCGCTCTTTAATGGACGTGTTCCGCTCGCTTCCATACAAAAGGACGGGTGTCGATGTCAGAGTCTAAAAGGAATAAAGCGGTGGCGCTGCACTACAGCATGGAGGAGGACGCCGCGCCGATCGTCATCGCCTCCGGGTACGGCCACATTGCCGATAAGATCATCGACATCGCGGAGAACCAGGGCATCCCGGTCTTTCGGGACGACAGCGCGGCCAGCATGTTGTGTATGCTGGAGGTGGGCAAGACGATCCCTCCGGAGCTATACCAGATCGTTGCGGCCATTTATGTACAGCTTCTGAAAACTTCCGAATCGATCCAGAACGGGCTTACGCTCCCAGGGTTTGATCGGAGACGTGGGAGGTGACGGCACATGATCGGGCGTCAGAGGAAACCAATGCCGCGGTGCGTGCTGCAATCTATGGACAACGCGCTCATGGGTTCCGGGCGCATCGCGCGCAGGGAGGACACGTTCCTGGAGATGATCAGCAACAATCCCCTGCCGGTGCTGATGAAGGGCACTATGGCGAAGATCGTGGTATATGACATCAGCCAGGTGAGCGTGTGGAAGGGCACGGTATATTATTCTACATATGAACGGCTGCGCCTGGAGGATATCGTGCTTTGTTCCGATTCTGAAAAGCGCAAGCTGCACCGCGTCGATATCCGCAACCCGGCAAAGCTGCTTGTGTTCAAGCGCAACCCGGAGCCGGACGAGGAGGATAAGACGGGCGAGTCGGAATACGGGCTGAAGCTCATGGAGGTGCCGGTGGTCGTGCGCGACATCAGCTCCGGTGGCTGCGGCATCGAGATGACAAAGCGCGTGAACCTGCGGGGCCGTGCGCTGAAGATACGGCTCACCACGTTGGACTCCGTGGAGGAGATCCAGGTGGAGATACGCAACAGCCGGGAAAAAAACGCGGACACCATGCTGTACGGCTTCATGTTCCTCAACACCAACCAGCGCGTGGAAAAGGCGATCGACGCATACATTTTCAAGGTGCAGCAGGAGCAGATCCGCAAGAGCAGGCGGTGAAAGGAAAGGGCGTATCCAGGTAGCGCCGTATATTTTCCCGCCCGGAGGGCGGGAAAATATACAATAAAGAACGCGGACAGATGGGAAAACGGATGATATGGATACAAAGCAGCTGATTTTTGCGCTGGATATCGGCACGCGCAGTGTGATCGGCGTTGTGTGCGCCCAGAGGGGCGACGTTTTCGAGGTGCTTTGCGTGGAGAGCGCCGAGCACACGGAGCGCGCGATGATCGACGGCCAGATCGAGAATATCGAGCAGACAGCGCGCGTGGCCCGCACGGTGAAAAAGGCCATCGAGGATACGATTGGCACGGAACTCAAAGATGTGCATGTGGCCGCCGCGGGGCGCATCCTGCGCACGCAGAGGGCCTCGTGTGAAATGGACGTGGGCGACCTGCCCGTGAATCGGCGGCAGATGTTCACGCTGGAATCCCGCGCGGTGCAGAAGGCTTTTGAGGAGCTGATGCAGGGGCAGGAGGAAGGCGGCATCTCCTTTTGCTGCGCGGGCTATTCGGTGACGCAGTACACGCTGGACGGCTACAGCTTTTCAACGCTGCTGGGCCACCGGGGCAAAAAGGCGCGCGTGGAGATTATCGCGACGTTTTTGCCGGATGAGGTCATTGAGAGCCTGTATACCACGATGGCGCACACCGGGCTTTCCGTCGCGAGCGTCACGTTGGAGCCGATTGCCGCCATGAACGCCGTGATCCCGCAGGAACTGCGGCTTTTGAATATCGCGCTGGTGGATATCGGCGCGGGGACCTCGGATATCGCCATTTCCAACGGCGGCAGCGTCGTGGCATATACCATGTCCACGGTGGCGGGCGACGAGATTACGGAACAGACCATGCGGGAACTGCTGGTCGATTTCCAGACAGCCGAACAGCTCAAGCGCGAGGCTGGTTTGGAGGAGACGCAGCAGCTCACATATCAGGATATCTTAGGCAATACCTATACCATCGGGAAAGAGGCTTTCCTGGAAAAGATACAGCCAGCGGTGGACCAGCTTGCCGATTCGATCGCGCAGAAGGTCTTAGAGGCCAACGGCGGGCCGCCCACCGCAACGTTCCTTGTGGGGGGCGGCAGCCGCACGCCGGGGCTGAAGCCGGCAGTGGCGCGCACCCTGGGCGTGGAGGAGAATAAAGTCGCGATCGGCGGCATCAACTATATTAAGCGCTCGGTGACCGCCGATGAAAAATACCTCAGTGTAGAATATGCCACGCCTGTGGGCATCGCGATCACGGCCATCCGCAACAGCGACCAGGAGGAAGCGACGGTACTGCTCAACGACAAGCGGGTGCGCATGTTAGGCAGCAGCACCATGCGCGTATTGGACGTGCTTTTGCGCGGCGGCTATGAATACCGGTGCATCATGGGCCATTCGGGACAGAGCCTTGTGTTCGAGCTGAACGGCGAGACAAAGAAACTGCGCGGCGGCATTCAGACGCTGGCGCGCATCGAGGTCAACGGCGCACCAGCGGGCATTTCCTCCCCGGTGCAGGAGGGGGATAAGGTGCTGTTCGTGCCCGCGCAGGACGGCGAGGACGCGCACGCGACCCTGCGCGAGGTGGTGGGCGATACGCCCGGCTTTGAGATACGTCTGTTTGGCGAGGCGCGCCGCGTCGGTACCATCGTCCGAGTCAACGGCGAGGAGCAGAGCTTGGAATATGAGGTCCGCCCGCAGGATAAGATCGAAGTAAAGATGGTAGATACAGTCGGGGCCTTGTTGGAGGCGGAGCAGTTGATGATCGCGCCGGAGGACCTGGCGCGCAATAGCAGCCCCTGCCGCGTGGAGGATATGCTGTGCGAGGGCGACAGCATCACGCTGGCGCGCGCGCTGTCCCCGCCGGCTCCGCCCGCGCCGAAGGAGGCCTCGGCGGAGGAAACAGGGGATGCGGGGAGCGCCGAACCGGAGCCCGCGCCGGTACAGGCACCGCAGGTGGGCGGCGTTGTGCGGATCGAGCTGAACGGCAGGCATATCGCTCTGCCGCCCAAGGCCGATGGACAGCCCTATCAGTTTTTCGACCTGCTCAATTTCGTCACGGATATCGACCTCGGTAAGCCGGAAGGGAAAGCCGTGCTGAAGAAGAACGGCAGCGGCGTTTCATTCCTGGAGACCATCAGGGAGGGAGACCATGTTCAAATCTATTGGGAGAAATAAGGGATCGGACGCGGCCAAGCAGGCGCAGGCGGCTGCGCCCCCCGCGAAGGAGAGCGCGCCGCCGCCCGCGAAGGCGGAGAAGCCGAAAACGGTGGACACCTACATTGTCCGCCAGCCAATCCTGAACAAAAACAAGAAGGTTATTGCCTACGAGATCCTGTACAAGGCGGACATGGACGCCCTGCGCATGCGCGAGGATGAGACGGCCAGTGTCGCTTCGGCCATCGAGCTTTTCCTCACAGGCATGGACGGGGAAAGGTTCTTAGAGGGCAAAATGGCGTGCCTGACGTTCACGCCCAACCTTTTGATGAAAAATATCCCGAAGATGTTCCAGCCGGAAAAGATGATTATCCAGGTGGACGACACGGCGATTATCCACCCGGTGGCGCAGAAAATGATTTACCGCTTCAAAAAGCAGGGCTACCGCGTCGCGGTGAAGGGGTTTGAGTTTTCCCCGCGCCACTTTGGGCTGCTGGACGCCATCGACATCATCAAGGTGGATTTTGAGGGCGACCAGGAGCTTTTAGACCATGTGGTGCGCGTGGCAAAGAGCTTTGGGCGGGAGATCGCGGCCTATAACCTGAACACGCCCGAGGCCGTGGAGCGTGCCGAAAGCCTGAAATGCGATTACTTCCAGGGTAGCAGCGTAGCGGAGCCGAAAAAGGTGAAGATGCGCCGCACCGATTACTTACAGAGCAACTTCTTCCAGCTGATGATCGCCATCACCAAGGAGGAGCCGGATATGGACGAGATCGCCGCGATCATCTCGCGCGATGTCACGCTGGCTTTTTCGCTCATCAAGTTAGTCAATTCCGCCTATTTTGCCCGGCGCAACCGTGTGAAGTCTGTGCAGCAGGCGCTGGTGATTTTAGGCATCAAGCAGCTCAAGCAGTGGGTATACCTGCTCAGTTTCCAGCAGGAGGGCGGCGGCGTACAGGGCGAACTGATCAAGACCTCGTTCCAGCGCGGCCGGTTCTGCGAAATGCTGGTTCCCTATGCCAAGGGCGTGTCGCTCGCGCCCAATGAGGCGTATATGATGGGTATGTTCTCCACGCTGGGCATGCTGATGGAAGCCCCGCTGGAACAGCTTTTGGAGGACCTGCCTATTGCCGATGAGATTAAGACAGCGCTGGCCAAAGGCGAAGGCCCGGCAGGCGATTTGTTCCATGTAGTAGTCAGCTATGAAAATGCCGATTGGGCGGGCATGTCCCAGAGCGCGCAGCGCATCGGGATACCCACCGAAGTGATCTCCCGGATTTACTTCGAGTGCATCGAGTATGTCAACGAGATCTGGAACAGCCTGCAAACACCCAGTGACGCGCTGTAGGCGCCCGCCTTCTGGCGGTAAACTATCTTTTCTGGCGGAGTGCCCAAAAACGGCAATCTTTTCCATATATCAAGGCACTATTCTTAAATCGAAAGGAACGGGAAACAATGAAGAACATGAAAGTAAACGTGCGCATGTTTGTGACGATCGGTCTCATCCTGCTGCTGTCGGTGATCACGATCGTTGTGGCGGAGGTAGCGTCCACCATTACGGATGGAAATTATCTCCAGGTGATCTCCAGGGACATGAACGCCTGTATCCAGCTTTTGAATGTGCGCGCCAATACCAATAACGCGGGCCGCCTGATCCGTGATATGATCATCAACGGATACGACGCCACGCAGGACCAGAGGCTGACCAATAACCTCGCGAACGCGGACGCCGCCATCGAGCACTTCGTGGATTCGTATGCGCTGGGCGACAACCGGGCGCAGACGTACCGCGAGCATGTGGTGGCCTGGGAGACCGAGGCGAAGGAGATCTTGGCGCTGCTCAAGAGTGGCGAAACGGATGAGGCCGGCAGGCGGCTGCGCGAGACCTGTACACCGGCCATGGCGACGATGAACGACGAGTCCGAGTCGCTCACGACGGCTGTCAACTCGATGGTGACGGACAGCGTCAACAGCGCGCGGAGCGTTTCCAAGGTCGCGATGGCGATCTGCATCGGGCTGACAGTGTTCTCCCTCGTGCTTGCCATTATCTTGGCGATCAGGATGATCCAGGATATCACCCACCCGATGGCCGAGGCCGAGAAAGCCATGATCGCGATGAGCAAGGGCGACCTGGAGCATCAGACCGAATATCATTCCGAGAATGAGCTGGGCAAAATGGTCGACGCTGTGCGCACCAGCCAGAAGGTGCTGAAAGATGCCGTCAGCGATATTTCCAACGTCATGGCGGAGATGGCGAACGGCAATTACGACGTGAAGCTGACCGCCAGCTTCCCCGGTGACCTTGCCCCGATCGCAACAAGCGTAGAACAGATGATCAGCCGTATGGAAGACACCATCCGCCAGATCGTCGAATCCGCCGAGCAGGTCGCTGCCGGTGCGGAGCAGGTCTCCATTGGCGCGCAGTCTCTGGCGCAAAGCTCCACCGAGCAGGCCAGCAGCGCGGAAGAACTTACCACCTCTGTTTCCGAGGTTTCCGAGAGCGCCAAAGCGAACGCTGTGGCGGCGGATAATTCCCGCAAGGATACCAACGCGGCAGGCGAGGAGCTGAACGTCTGCTCCGGCCATATGAAAGATATGGTGGCCGCGATGAGCGATATTTCCAAGTCCTCCGAAGAAATCTCGAAGATTATTTCCACAATCGAAAACATCGCGTTCAATACGAACATCCTCGCGCTGAACGCCGCGGTCGAGGCGGCGCGCGCGGGCAGCGCAGGCAAGGGCTTTGCCGTCGTGGCAGACGAAGTGCGCAACTTGGCTTCCAAGTCTGACGAGGCGGCCAAGGCGACGAAGGACCTCATCGAAAGCTCGCTTGCTACGGTGAACCGCGGCACGTCGATCGTCGGCCAGGTGTCCGACGCGCTGGAAAAGGCGCTGGAACTGGCGGGCAAGGCCGTGAGCGGCATGGATATGATCGCGGACGCGGTAGACAAGGAATCCGTAGCAATCGCGCAGATCACCGACCAGGTGGATCAGATCTCGGCGGTTGTGCAGACAAACTCCGCCACCAGCGAGCAGTCGGCCGCCGCCAGCGAGGAGCTTTCTTCGCAGGCCGCGCTGATGCGCCAGGTGATGTCCGGGTTCCGTGTACGCCAGAGCGGCGGCGCGCTGCCGGTGAGCAGCCATACAGAAGCCCCGGCGCACACCAGCACTTCGGTTTCTTCCGGGGTGGACAAATATTAAACGAAGGGATTTTATGCGAAGCCGGGCGGAGCTGTCCCGGCTTCGCATGAAATAAAGCAAGGAGGGACAAATTGTGGCATGGGGATTTTCTAAGAAGCTGAAAGATGTTGTGGATGACGAATCTGCGTACAAGTATGAAGACGAGCCGGTCCAGACAAGTGTGCCGCAGCCAGTGCCTTCGGTACAAAAGGAGGAGGAGAAACCTCCTGTTTCCATAGTCAATACGCCGGTACGAAGGGAAGTGGAGAATTCCGTGATCAGCAAAACATGTGTGGTTCATGGCAATATTCAGATCGAACAGGAAGACCTGGTGGTATTGGGGAATGTAGAGGGCAATGTTACCGGGAAAGGCGACATTACGCTTTCCGGCACGATTACAGGGAATGTGATTTGCAGGAATTTCACGCTTGTCTGCGGTGAACTGCAAGGCGATCTAAGCTGTGAGGGCAATGCCGCGATTTATGCGGACGGGTATATGCACGGGGACATCAAGCAGGCCGAGAACGTGGAACTCAGCGGCACGATCGAGGGCGACTTGTTTGTGCATGGCCTTACATCCCTGTTGGGTTCGGCCCACCTGAACGGCAATGTTGCCACGACGCGCCTGAAAATCGAGGACGGCGCGCTTTTGAACGGCCAAGTGAAGGTGTTGACGGAAGTGGTGGAGGAAGCGCCCGTAACGCTCCCCGTAGAGGCGGAGGCCGCGCCAGCCGATACGCCGGTTGACGCGGCAGCGCAGACGATTGAAGCGGCAATCGCAGGCACCACGACAAAATAAACGCAGAAGGGCGTTGTGCTTTTCCCTGCCAGCCACAGTGGCGGCGCGCTCACGCGCAGCTAGGCGGGTGATGGGATTCCAAAGGGGCGCGCCCCTTTGGCGGAGTCCAGAGGCGGAGCCTCTGGCCGGTCCAGCGGGACGCTGGCGGATTCCAAAGGCGGAGCCTTTGGGCCGTTTGGGCGCAGCCCAACAATCATTGCTTTCAAAAGGCGGGCCAATGGCCCGCCTTTTCTGATCGACCGCAGGCGCATAATAAAAAAAACGGGCGGCGGCAAAATACCGCTGCCCGTTTTTCATAAAAAAACTATTCGTCTGCTTCCGGTTCAGGCGCGTCTGTGGTAAACTTATCAATCAGCGTTACCAACTGCGCGATTTCCGGCTTGGAAATCTGTGCATCCGCGCCCAATTGTTCGCCTTTGCGGCGCATTTCCTCGTCGATCAGCGAGGAGAACAGGATCACAGGAATCTTGCGCAGAACGGGCGATTCCTTGATGAGCTTTGTTAAGCGGTGACCGTCCATTTGCGGCATTTCGATGTCGGAGACGACGCATGCCACAAGGGAGCGGATATCGTCGCCGCTTTCCAGGGCCTCGCTCAAATAATCCCACGCCTCCTGGCCATTGTCGGTTTTGACGGTGTTGACATACCCAGCGCGGTGCAGCGATTCCACGATAATCTTGGAAAGCAGCATGGAGTCTTCCGCGATCAGGATGGGGCATTCACGGCGGGACCGCATGCCCAGTTTTTCCACATCCTCATACTGGATACCTGTCTGCGGGCAGATTTCCACGACGATCTTCTCAAAATCGAGGATAGTGATAAGCTGCCCATCAAACTCAGCGATGGCCGTAGCCACACCTTCTTCGCCGCCATAGATAAGCTGATCGGGCTTTTGCATATGGGTCCACGAAATGCGGATGATACCAACGACAGAGTGGACGTGGAAAGCAAACTGCCGCTGGTTAAAGCGAGTAAGAATAAAAATGTCGTGTTCCGGGTCGCTTGACGCAGGCAGGTTCAAATAGTGCGCCATATCAATTACGGTGACAACATCATCGCGCGGACGGAAGATCCCCTCAACATCCGGGTGAGATTTTTGCATGGGTGTTGTTTCTCTGACCACAAGGATCTCCTCTACTTTGGCTACATTGATGCCAAACAGATGGTCGTCAATTTTGAATTCCAGAACCTGCAGCTCATTGGTGCCGGATTCCAGCAGAATCTCAGAATGCTTCGGTGCTTCCATGTCGTCCTCTCCTTACTAAGGCAGAATTAAACAAACCTCTTTACTTATCATTCGACGCGCTTTTCACAAAATCAATCAAATCTAATGAAAAAATATGCCCGTGCCGGGCTACCGCCCGGACCTGCCCAAAGGGCGCTGCCCTTTGGAATCCTGCCAGAGGCTCTGCCTCTGGACTCCGCCACCCTTTCCGACTCGCTAAGAGCCGCCGCTGCGCGGCGGTTGCTCGCGTGGACGCGCCTGCGGGCGCAGTGAAAAGGGTGGACGGAAACTTTCAATGCGCCCATACTGGCGTATGGGCGCGGGATTTTTCAGGTATCCCGCGAGCGCGGCGGTATTCCGGTCAGGGGGGGCTGCCCGTCGGCGTCCGCCGTGAGCAGGGCGGTTTCGAGCGGTTCAGCGTCGGGCGCTTCTTCGGAGGGTTCTTTTTCTTCGGCGGGCAGGCGCGCACGCAGCCGGAGGATGGCACGCTGCCCCGCCTGGCGGCGCACAGCGTCGCCGAATGCCGCGTTCCAGTTGAGCAGCATCGCCAGGACTGCTATGATGGCGCAGCCAGCCGCTGCCGTCATGCCGTCCTGTTTTGTCCAGGTGGAAACTTCCGGTTCGGGGGCATAAGCCAGCATTTCTTCCAGCCGCACAGGGTCGGGCGTGAGCGGGAAGGTGCAGAGCGTTTCCCCGGTCGCGCGGTCTATCAGCAAAACGGAAGCGTCAAAGGTATCAAAGGGGACATACCAGTGCGGGACGGTCGTCTCCAAACGTACATGTTCCATCGTGTATCCGGCGGGCAGGAAAACGCTGTCTACTGTGACAAGCGGCACAGGGCCCAGGTCCCGGTTGTTGTGCCAGACTTTGACTTCCGGCAGGTCCAGTGTGACGGCCTCGACCGCCACCGGCTGGAAATGTTCGGCACAGTAGCGCAGCAGGCGGGCGCAGTCGGCGCACCGCTCGCCCCGGCGCGGGCAGTCCAGCACAACGACAATCAGCGTGTGGCCGTCCTGCTGTACTACTTCCGTCATGGTGTAGTTCGCCTCCGGCGTCCAGCCGCTTTTGCCGCCGATCGTGCCCTCATAGTGCATGCCGCCGGGCAGCAGCAGGGAATTGTCGGTGGTGAAATGGCGCGGGTAGGCGGTGAGGTTCGTGGCGGGCATTGTGTATTCCAGCGCGCCCAAAAGCTCCTGGAACCCCGGTACCGTCAGTGCCCATTGGATCAGCAGCGCGAAGTCACGCGCCGTTGTGTAGTGCGCGTCGTCGTGGTAGCCGCTTGGGTTTACAAAGTGCGTATCCGTCATGCCCAGCGCCTGCGCCTGGTTGTTCATGCGCTGCACAAAATCCTCTAAACTGCCCGCCGCATATTCACCCAGCACATTGGCGGCGTCGTTGGCGCTGGCAAGCATCGTGGCGTACAGCAGGTCGGAGACGCGCAACACCTCGCCGGGGCGCAGGGAAATCATGGAGGAACCTGGCCCCACGGCGGCAATGGCCGCGTCGCTGACGGTGACTTCCGTCATGTAATCGTCGAGGCACGCTTCCAGCGCCAGCGCCAGCGTCATAATCTTGGTGATGCTCGCCGGGAAATGGCGTTCGTCCGCGTTATGGCTCAATAATACCTGCCCGGAATCGGCGTCCATGACAATGTAGGCGTTGGCGTATACCTGCGATAATTCCTCCTCAGCGTAAGCAGGGGGGGAGAGGCCCGCAAGGTGCAGGCACAGCGCCAGCGCCGAGAACAGCGCCCCGGCGCGCACGGCGAAGGAGAAACGGCGGCTCATCGCTCAATGCTCCGGCGTCGCCTTGATCTGCAGCACAGCGCGCACCACAGCAGCGGCGGCTTCCTTGGCGGGCGCGCCGTTCAGCGCCGCCTCCACCTTGTCCGTCCGCACGACGGTATAGCGCGGCGGCAGGGCGTTCAGCGCGTTGGCGGCGGCACGCTTTTTGCATTTGTCGCATTTGCAGCAGTTGAATTTGTCAAACGCCGCGTCTAAGCGCTCCGCCACCAGGGCTTCGGTGAGGTTGATCAGGACATAGCTCCCCCCCGCGCTGTCTAAGGCGGGGAGCGCAGCGGTGCCCGCCATGCGTTCCCGCAGTGCGTCCAGGCGGCCCCCGCCCGGCGTGGCGGCGGGCGCTTCCTCCACGGCCTCCTCCGGCTCCGGCTGCGCGTTATAGGGGATCGCCTCCGGCGCGTCGGAACTGGGCATCAGGAGATTATAAAGCCGTTCGGTGTTGATATCCCGCGCATTGTTTTTAGCCATGCAGCCGCACCACCCCTCGGCGGATCAGCTCGTCAATCAATGCGCGGTAATCCGAGACCGCGCGGCTGTCTGTCTCCGTCAGCATCATGTTTTCCTGTTGGATCTGCGCGCGCGTAAGCCCCACGCCGCTGTGGATGATGGTGTCAAACAGCGGCATGCCCAGGCTCTGCGCGATGCTCTGCGCCGTCTGGCGCACTACGCCGCTCACCGTCTCGCGCGGGTTGAACCGGTTCAGCAGCACGCCCGCCACCTGGATGCGCGGATTGCTGCGCAAGCGCACCTGCCGGAGCGTGTCGTTGATCTGGATAAGCCCCTGCAAACTGTAGGTGTCGCACAGGACCGGGATGACGATATAATCGGACGCCGTGAAAGCGTTGATCGTCAAAAGCCCTAAGTCGGGCGGCGTGTCGATCAGGATGATATCGTATTGGTTCTGCACCGGCGCGAGCGCCTGTTTGAGCAGGTATTCGCGCCCTGCGCCGGTAAATTCCAGGTCAAGCGTTTTGAGCAGCACATTACAGGTAAGTACATCGCAGAATTCCTGGTGGCGCACAGCGTCCGCGATGCGCCGTTCCTTTTTTATGACATGATAAATGGTATCGGTAGAATCGTTGTGGCACACGACCCCCATGCTGAACGAAAGGTTGCCCTGCGGGTCGAAATCCACACAAAGCACGCGCAGGCCCCGTGCGGACAGCCCCATTGTCAGGGCGTTGCTGGTCGTGGTTTTCCCAACGCCGCCCTTTTGGTTGGAAACACAGATCACATTCGCCATGGATCGCAGCAAGCCTCCTCCAAAATGCCGCGCACGGCGCGGCGGTATGCTCGTTTCTTCCTATTATACACGCTTTGTCCGCGAAAGGCAATGGGGAGCGCCGCCGCCCGCAAAGATAATTTCCATGCGTCCTCCCCTCCCGCAGGTGGAGAGGCAGACAAAACCGCTCCCGGGTCAGTGGGGGCGCCGCGGCCGCAAAATATTTTGAAGCGGGGCGCCGGGGCGGCGGGCACGGAAAAACGCACGATCTTTTGTCCGTAAAACGCAAAAAAAGAGGGGCAGGAGCGTACGTTTTTGATTTAGTTTTTGCCCCTGCGGGCGAATAAAAAGGTAAAGGACAGTATAAGCCGCGCTATGCCCGCACCCCGCGGCGCAGGGCGCTGTGCATAGAACCACGATCGGGAGGTCGTCAGTTATGAAGATTACAGCTTACCGCACCTACCAGGCGGCGTCAGCCGCACGGCCCGGCGCGCTCGAAAAGGGCGCTTTTGGCATTGTGAACGGGAACCCGGCGGATGAGATCAAACAGAATGTTGACAGGATCGACATATCCAGCAGCGCCATACGCGCCGAGATCGAAAAATCGGCCCGTTCCATCACCCAGCAGGTAACGCAGCCCGCCGACGTGCAGCGGTTGGAAAACCTGCGCAAGTCCGTGCGTGAGCAGAGCTATCATGTGCCCACGGAACGCCTGGTGGATGCCATGATGAGCTGGAGGATGCTCTGATGGAAACGCCGCAGGCTGCGTATATCGAATACCTCCGGCAGTATGCCGATTTCATGGACGCCATGTGCGACCAGGCGGGGGAGCGCTACCACGCGATGGCCTCGTTTGACGCGGCGCGCCTCAACCACGCGATGGCCGCGCTTCAGTCCAATGTGATGCAGTTGGAACAGATGGAGGCCCGCCGCATGCAGATGGCCGAGGAAGCGGGCTTTGCGGGCCTTACGTTCCGCGAGACGCTGCAAAAAGTGTCCGCTGACTCGCAGGCGGCGATGGAGCCGCTGTTCCGCCGTATCAGCTTGGCGGCGGAAAATGTAAAGTTTATGAATGAAAAAGCAATCGAGTTTGCCAGGCAGAACCTCAGCACGCTTGCGCCGGGTACGGTAGGCGGGACGCAAAACCTGTATGTGCCGCCCGCGTTCGCAAAAACGCAGAAAAACGCTGAGTCCTCCGCCGTTTTTGAGGCAAAATTCTGATTTTACAGGGAGGCAGGAAAGAATATGATCCGACCAACTTTTTTGGGCTTTGAAGTGGCGAAAAAAGGCTTCACCGTCAGCCAGAAGGGCTTGGATATCACAGGCCAGAACCTTGTGAACTGGGACTCCGAGGGCTACACCCGCCAGCGCATCGAGCAGGTGGCCCTCTCGCAGGATGCCTACCGCAGCCGCACCTCGAACAACCGCCTCGGCGTGGCCGGGCAGGGCGTGGATATCGCGGGTATTTCTCAGCAGCGCGATGCGTTCTTAGATAAGCGCTACCGCGAGCAGTACGGCGAGCAGGGCTATTATGATAAGGCCAACGACATTCTGAAAGATATCCAGGATTCGCTGGATATGCTGGACGCCGAGGGCGACTCCGGTCTGCGCGGCCGCCTGATGGCCCTGCGCGATTCGCTGGACACTTTGGCGGGTTCGCCGGACTCCCCCACGCACGCCAACATTGTGGCGACCAACGTCAAGAGCTTTGCGCGCACATTGCAGGCGCTGGATCAGAAGCTGAACAAGATCCAGGAGCAGCATACATATGACCTTTCCGTGGAGGTCGACAGCTACAACGATATGATCACCCGCGTAGCCGAGATTAACCGGGCCATCCAGGAGGATGCGGGCGTGATTGGCGACGACGCGCGCTATAAGCCCAACGAGCTGTTCGATGAGCGCAACGTGCTGATTGATAAACTCTCCTATATGACGGACCTTGAGGTGACGAATAACATTGACGGCACTGTCACCTTGAAAGTGCCCGGCAAGGAAGCGGGCAGCGACCCCGATATCGTGCTGGTGGACGGCGCAAAGCATGATATGTTGGATATGGACGTTGACGACGATACAGGCGTTGTCTCGCTGCGCTGGCTCTCCACCGCAAAACCCGCCCACCTGTCGGTTGGCACCATCAAGGCTTCTTACGACGTGCTGAATGGCCGCGGCGAGGGCGAGGACAACAACATCATCAACGCGGGCGAAACACCAGTGCGCGGCGTGCCATATTATAAGGATAAGCTGAATGAGATCGCGGAGCATTTCGCGGATGTGATGAACACCACGATCCCCACTGCGTATAATGTAAATCCGGCAACAGGCAAGCAGGATCCGGCCTTTGGTATTGATCAGAACCCAAAGGATGAAAACGGCAATGCTCTGCCCGTATACCGCAAACTCGTCGGCACAGTATATGACGATGCGCCCGGCCAGGATAACAAGGTGACAGCCGCCAATATCTCCATCAGCTATGAATGGGGAAAGGATTCCAACTACATCATGACGATGCAGGGCGACTTGGATACTACGCACATCCTGAACCTGAAAGACCGCCTGAACAGCGAAAAGACCTTCCAGGGCAGCGGCTCCGCCAGTGCGCTGGGTTTGGATGAGGGCAGCACGTTCCTGGAATATTTCAAGAGCCTCGGCACCACGCTGGGCACGGATATCAACTTCAACGAGGGCCGTTACGAGGCCACCAAGTCCCTGGCTGACAGCCTCAACGACCGCCGCGATGCCGTCGCGGGCGTCAACGTGGACGAGGAAACGGCAAATATGATGCTTTACAATAAATCCTTGCAGGCGGCGTCCCGCCTTATGACGACGCTGGACGACGCCCTGGATGTCCTGATTAACCGCACAGGCCGCGTGGGCCTGTAAAGACTTTGAGGGGAAAGGAGTAATCTGACATGAGAGTGGCACAGAGAACAATCAGCCGCAATTATCTGGAGAGCATGAACAGCGTTTTGGAACGCCGCGCCGAAGCGCTGCGCCGCAGTGAGGACGGCTTGCGGTTCAAAAAGCTTTCGGATGACGTTGCCGCCGGCGCTCGCGCAATGGATACGCAGGAAAACCGCTACGCGGCGTTGCAGCAGAAGAACACCGCCGAGGCACTGCTCAAAGAAAATGAATCCACATGGACGGCGCTTGGCACAGCGGATGAACTGGTGCAGGACGTGCTGAAAGAGATGAAATCCGCCGCCGGTGTACGCGCGGAAAATAAGCTGAACGCCATTAAAAAGACGATCAGCGAGAAAAAGGCGCAGTACCTCCAGCAGCTGAATTCCCAGTACGGCAGCAAGTACCTGTTCGGCGGGACGAACAACGCCGAGCCGCCGTTTAACGAGGACGCGGACGGCGACCTTACCTTTAATGGTGTGAAGGTAAAGAGCATTTATAAGGGTGAGGATGGAAGGTTCTATATTTCGCAGGAGAAACAATCCACGGATGCAGCCGGAAAGCTCATTTTTGAGGATGCAAACGGAGATAAGGTTTATAAAGATACAAACGGAGATTTCTACGATAAAGACAACACGCTTATGACGCCTGCACCCGATGAAACAAAGCTGGTAAAGGTTGTCGAGAAAGGGATTTATGTGCCAGATTACCCGAACGATAGCCCCGTCCCCCAGAGCGGTTCAATCTATCTGGATGTCGGTTACGGCTTGAAAGTGAACAACAGCGGCACATCCAGCACAGCTATTGATGGGCGCACGGCTATCAAAATCAACGTGATCGGTCTTGACGCCGTTGGTTTCCAGGGCTTTATCCCAGCCACAGATACAAACTATAAAGCGCCCGATGGCAATACATTGGATGCTGACAAGGAAGCCTATTACAAGCGGATCAACCAGAGCAACAACATCTACGACCTTATCAGCCAGGTGGAAAAGATGCTGCTGCCTAACTATAACGACCAGGAACTGACTGACTTACAGCTCCGCCTGACCGATATGAACGACCAGATGCGCATGGCACGTACAGAAGTTGACACAAGCGCCACTGCCCTGGAAGATATGATCTCCAAGCTCACTGACGATATTGACAGCATGGAGAAGTTGGAAGACAGCCTTATGACGGCCCCACCCGCGAAGGAAGCCATCAATTTGAAGGACATTGAGTACGCATGGAAAGCGGTGCTGGCGGTGGGCAACCAGATTTTGCCGTCGTCACTGTTGGATTTCCTGCGGTAAGCGGGAGCGCTTGCGGCGCGTTTAGTACGAATATGTGATAAAAGTGTACGAGGAGCATGGAGGGACATATGCTTGCACTGGAAATTACAAGCCGGCCCATTGAATGGGAGTTTAAAATTACGCCGGCTCAACTGAAAATGAGGCAGTCCGACAACCCGTCAATGACGATGGATCGTGTACCGCCTACTTTGAGCGTGAACCACACGAAAAATATCGAAGTTCGCCTTGACTCCACCGAGCTTCGCAAAAGCCTCAACTTAAAGCCCATCAATGATTTTATCTACGACGCGGGGCAGCGCGGCCGCGACGGCGTGCAGGCCGCCACTGCGGATACCGTCTGGTTTGGCGACCAGATGGCGCGCATCGAGGACGGCGTCACGATCGGCCAGCTTGTTCAGCAGAAACTGATGGAGCAGCCCGATACATATACATTTTTCCTGCCATCGGCCCCCTATGACATCTCATGGGACCCCGCCGAACTGGATATGGATTATGAGGGCGGCTCTATTGATTACGACTGGCAGATCGAGAAAAATGTGATGGACTATGTGCCGGGCAGCTTTGCCATCAATATTTTGCAGCGGCCGGAGGTCGATATCAAGTACGTTGGGAAGCCCATTTATGTGCCGCCCAGCTCCGCGCCGGATTACGAGGCGGAATTTTAAGGAAAGGCTGCGGTGAAAACGCATGCTTGTGAAAACAAGAGATTTCGGCGACGTGGAAGTCAAGCAGCAGGACATCATCACGTTTGTGCAGCCGATTTTCGGTTTCGACGGCTTCAAAACGTTTGTGTTGTTGCGGCAGGACGACCCAGATATCCACTTTTCGTGGCTGCAATCCACCGAGGATGCGTCGGTGTGTTTCCTGACGGCTGACCCGCGGGAGATCCTGGACAATTACGAGTTTTCTGTCAAGCGGGAGGAGGCCGAACAGTTGGGCGGGGGCGGGCTGCTCTATCTGGTGCTGGCCGCCATCCGCGACCCCATCGACCAGTCGACGGTCAACCTCAAAAGCCCGATTGCGCTGAACCCGCAGACGGGCCGGGCGATGCAGGTGATTTTAGATGCCGATTACCCCATCCGTCACCTACTGATCCCGCCAAAGGAGGACGCCTGAGTGCTTATCCTGACAAGAAAAAGCGGTGAATCCATCATTGTGGACGGGCGCATTGAGATCAAGATTACCAGCATTTCCGATGAGAAGGTAAAGATTGGCATAGACGCGCCCGCCGAGATGCGTGTATACCGCAAGGAACTGTACGACACGCTGGAAGAAAACAAATCGGCGACAGGCAATGCCGCCGCCGCCGTGTTGAAAAACCTTTCAAGGGACCTGTTCCCCAAAGAGGAAAAAAACCGGGGGCAGGCGCCGCCGTAGTGCAAAGCCTTTCCGGGAGCCGGGTTCCCGCGCCGGAAAGCGGACCGGCGGACAGCGCCGCCGCAGGGGAAACCCCATCCGGGGATGCGGCGCCGGAAAAAGCGTGACGCGCTACAGGCTTTGGCGCGCGGCGGCAAGGCTTATCTCGCGCACATAGTTTTTCAGTTGTATTTCGTCCATAGGGCCGAGCGGCAGGATGCGGCACCGGTAGCTGTTGGCTTCCTGCCCGAATACGATAGCCTGCCGCACTTCCACCGATATGGCGGGGATGCCTAAGTCGCCCCGCAGGTACAGCGTGAGCTTTTGGCCCGGATCAAGCTCAACAGACAGGTCTGTATTGAATTTGATCTCGCGCACCGAGAGGGCGTGGGCTTTTACGGGGAAGCTGATTTCCTTTTCCAGATCGGAAGAGCGTCGTGTAGGGAAAGAGTGTTGCGAGACGTG
>CANCXY010000005.1 GCA_947381875.1 uncultured Clostridia bacterium
TAAAGCTGGATGCCGACATCCTCCAACAGGTCGAGGTCCAGCATCCCTCTGGCAGAGCTGCGGTACAGCCTGCGCAGCTTATCCGGGGGAAGCGCTGGCACCCATGAGAATTTGTTCAGCTTTTGAGGATCACTGCCCGGCGGAGCCTCCGAGACGGCAGAAGGTACCTCCCCCGCATCCTGCCGGGAAGCGCGCCTTACCCGCGCCCGTTCCTTCCTAACTGCCACAGCATCCTCCGCTTTTTTCAGAAACCCGGATTGGCAGCGGCGGTCCACCTCGGAAAAGGCTTCCGCAAGGCCCGCTTCATCCCTTATGACAAACCCATCCACCGCAAAACCCGTCTCATCCTGTATTGCCAGCGACAGCAGATGTACCCCCTGCCGCCGATACGGGAACACCCAGCCGCTTTTTTGTGTGTAACGGGGCGGCGCGGCCTTGACACGGTATTTCTGAAACAGTTCCGCATTAAAACGTTCCAGCATCCGCATTGCCGGAACGGACAGGTATTCCCGCAGATCCAGGATTGTCGGCCTGTGCAGTTCATCATACGCATGGATCCACATCACTTTTCCAGCACTCCTTCCCGCATTTTCCCAATCTCAGCCCGTGAGCCGGGGGAACCATAAAAATTATTGGGAGTGTCCACATCGCGGATCTATTGCCGTGTATTTCCCCGCCCGCAGGGCGGGGAAATACACGAAAACACCCCGCATTGGACATACCCCAATTATTGATAAGATACATAATCTTCTAAATCGCGTCTGTCAAAATGCTGCGGGGAGGGGCTTTCATCCGGGTAGCCCATAACTAAAATTGCAACAGGTTCCATATTTCCCGGCAGCGCAAATTCAACCTTGACAGCCTCTGGGATAAAATACATGATCCATGTGGAGCCTATGCCGAGTTCCGCGGCCTCCATCATCATATGGGTGGCAACGATACTCGCGTCTATATCGCCGCTGCTTTTGCCGTCATAAGGCCGTATCCAGCACTTTTCCTTATCATAGCAGATGATAAACGCAAGAGGGGCGTTATAATGGCATTCGGTGCATTTTCGGAATGTCTCAAGCCCCTTTTGAGAGCGAATCACAATAATTTTCTGCGGCTGGTTATTATGCGCGGTTGGTGCGGCCTTCCCGGCCAAAAGAATTTTGTCAATGGCTGCCTGCGGGACAGGGCGCCATTGAAACTTTCGTACAGAGTGCCTTTTTGCCGCTAATGCAAGAAAACCCATGCTCATACCCTTTCTTATAATAAGAGTTTCCCAGATTGTCGGACTATAGAAAATTTGCCTATACTCCGGCGGCTCACTCGGACATATCGGTGGGATGGCCTTCCTGGAACCCGATCTCAATACTGCCGTTTGTGGTGACGGCAAGCAGCTTCTTCGGGCCGCCCCCGCCGTCTATGCGGACATGGCCGTTGGTGGTGGAGCCCTTCGCGCTGTAATCCTGTCCCCTGCCCGCCACCGTACCTTTGATCGCGCCGTTGGAGGTGCGGAAGCTCAGGTCCGGCGCGTCGACCCCATCTATATGAATCGCGCCGTTGCTCGTCTCCAGCCGCAGCCCCTCGGACAGGCGGCAGTTTTTCGCCTCGATCCTGCCATTGCTGCTGGCCGCGCCGCACATGACGCCCGCCACGTTTTCCAGCGCCACACGCCCGTTGCTTGTCTTGCCGGAAAACATCATCAGCGCGCAGTCCCTCACCTGAAGCCTGCCGTTTGTGGTAATCATTTGCAGCCTGCCGTCTATTTGCAAATCCTCCGCCTCGATACGGGAATTGGTGGTCTGGATACACACTGTCCCTTCAAAATGGCGCGGGATTTCTACGACAGCTTTCTTCCCGCCGCCGAAGTTGAGGAGCATTCCGTTGAAAAACGACGCTTTATGGATAAAGCGGAACGCGCCGTTGGCCTCGTCCACACTGATACGGTCGCCCTCGCGCGCGGCGAACCATACGCGCACCATGCCGTCCTCTGACGTGCGCACTTCTACCCGGCGGTCGCGCACCTGTACCAGCACCGTTTCCACCGGCTCCTTCGGGCAGTAGGCGCGCTCCTCGCCGTTTATGCTCTGCTCATACTCCCGCTTGAACTTCTTCTCCTTTTCGCGCAAACTGCCGCGCTCGTCCAAAATCTGACGCGCCACCGCCGCCGGTTCGCCGAAACCCGCCACCACTTCTTCTTCCGTTTTGCCGCTCTCCACGCCGTCCAGCACCAGCTCCTGATAGTACGCCGCCACCTGCGTCCGCTCGCTCTCCTCTAACTGCGACAGGCCCTCCATTAAGCGCCATAAAAATGTTTCCTTGTTCATATGTTTTCCCCCTTAATGAAACTGTAGATCCGTTTTACTTCCGCCCATTCGTCCAGAAACGCGTCAATGCGCTGCTGGCCCGTCTCGGTAATCTGGTAATACTTGCGCACGCGCCCACTGTGTTCCTGCGTGTATGTGGTGACAAAGCCGTTCGATTCCAGCCGCCGCAGGATGGGGTACAGCGTCGATTCCGACATCTCGATGCACGCCGATACATCGCCTATAATCTTATACCCATACGACGGCTCCCGCCGCAGCACCGCCAGCACGCATACGTCCAGCAAACCTTTTTTGCGTTGTGTATCCAAGCAGTATCCTCCTCCCTGTTTTTTAGAAGTACCCAGGCCGCAGAGATATTTTCCTTGTATTCCCCCTCCCCACGTCGTGGGACACAGAAACATACTGTGCATTATGTACTATATATAACATAGCATATGGGCGCGCCGTTGTCAATAGGCAAATAGAAAAAACCGGAATACATTATAAAAAAAGAGGGCGCTTTGCAGCGCCCATGTGTTTTTCATTTTTTAATTCCAGCGCCGGAACGCAACAATCTCGGCGTCCGCGCCGCCACAGCCATACTCGGATACAAGCAGGTAAGTGCGATTGGCGGCGACGCCATAGCAGCGGTCGCTGCCTTTTTTGTGCTGCTGATTGGCAAAATATATTGTATTGTCATCCCAGAATTTCACCTGCTGGCCGCCCGGCAAGGTGTATGACAGGTTGATGTACGCGCCTTTCAGGAGGTTCAGTTCCGTGACTGGCTCCATGTCCGGGATATGGAGCGCGTTAAAAGCGGCGATCAGGCGGGCTTTGCAGCGCGGCAATTCCCCCTCGCCCTGTCCGGCGTAAAAGGCGGCGATGCACTCCGCGCCAAAAGGGCTGCCGTTTGTTTCGGCGCAGCCTTTACAGTCGGCGCGGTCGGAGCACTGAGCGCAGTTAGCCCCGCAATAGGTTTCCATAGGCTTCCTTCCCTTCTGTTCCTATAAGAAAGGCCCCGCCGTTCGGCGGGGCCTGGGGTCTGCTGAAACGATCAGCCCTGCTCCTTCATTTTCGCGAAGCAGTCGCTGCAATAGACAGGACGGTCCTCACGGGGTTTGAAGGGGACGCGCGCTTCTTTGCCGCAGGCGGCGCAGACAGCGGTGAACATCTCGCGCGGGCCACGGCCGGCGTTCTTGCGGGCATCGCGGCACGCTTTGCAGCGCTGCGGCTCGTTCTCGAAGCCACGGCTGGCGTAGAATTCCTGCTCACCGGCGGTGAACACAAACTCGTTGCCGCAATCTTTGCAAACCAGTGTTTTGTCTTCGTACATGATTGGTAATCTCCATTCTCGGATTAAATTTGCCCGCGGTAGGATTTGCACCGACACCTTTGATCTGGGGACCAACGCTCTGGAACTTAAGCTACAAGGGGCATATATATTTTTTCGGCGCACCCGCGCCGGGGGAAACGTTTTTACAGGCGGAACTACTGTTTCAATTTCAGGCGCACACGCTGGAGGGCGTTATCCACCGCCTTTTCGTTCATGCCAAGCCGGCGGGCGATCTGCGCGTAGGAATACCCCCGCATGGAGAGGCACAGCACCTGTTTTTCGCGGCGGGAGAGACGGGTATCAATACTGTGCAGCGTGCTGGCGAGGCGCTCGTTTTGCAGCATCATTTCCTCTGGGCCAGGGACGCTCTGCTGCTCCTCACACCAGGGTGCGGCACTGTTGAGGGGGGCATGCTTTGACCGCTGGGAAGCGCGCACGGCCGAAGCTACCGCGTTCTGCACGCACACACACGCATAGGTGTTGAAGGACGCACCCTTCCTGGCATCGAAGGTGCAAAGGGCGCTGTAGAGGCCGATCATACCTTCCTGCACGGCGTCGTCATACTCCATACCCGGCCGCACTGCCCGTGCCGCAAGGATGCGGATCTGGGGCATCTGACGGTCGATGAGCCATGCCAACGCCTGTTCATTCCCGCTTTGCGCCTGCCTGACCTGCGCGGCCAGGAGCGCGGTGCGCGCTGCATTTTCCATTGCCCGCTCCAATTCCCTGCGCGTGTTCCGCTTCATAAAAGACTTTCTTTATTCTACGTTCCCAGGCGGAAAAAGTCAAGCCCTTATCTCAAAAAAAGATGCAAAATTGCGGAAAAATTATGTTTTTCGTATACTCCTACAAAAAACAAATGATTTTTATGCACACTTTTTCGCCTTTATACGCCCTTTTTTGTGTAAACATTTGTGAAAAACCACTAACTTTTACCAAAACCATCCTGTTTAACTGCATATTTCCAGTATATTTTTGCATAGTTGGGAGGAAAGATTTGGCGTATGAATTCTATACCGTAAAAATTAAGAATACGGGAAAAGTTTGCCGCGCTATTTACAACGGCGCAGCAAATGTGGTATACTGGGAGAAATTATGGGTTAAAATGTCCCGCAGGGGAAAACGCTGCTTGAATTGTGAGGCCTGAAATATGAGGAAATCTTTGTGCGGCGCTGCCGCCGCACTGGGCGTGGCGCTGGTGTGCGTATGTGCCTACACACTGAACGCGCAGAATTACACGCCCGCCGAGACCGCGCCCCTCGCCGCCAAACTGGCCGAGGGTGTCAGCGCGCTGATTGCGCCGCCCGCTTCACCTGTGCAGAGCGACGCGGTGACGGAACCATCGTCCGAGATATCTGCTCCCTCCGACGCGTCCTCCGCCCCGGTACAAGCCGCGTCCGCCCCGGCGGCTGTGCCGGAAACAATGGCCCCGCCGCCCGCCGCGCCGGATACGCCGTCCAGCATGCCGACGGTAGAGGTGATGGGCGAAACTACCCCGAAACCGGACAGCTCCTCCCAGGGTGCGTCCGACAGCGCGTCCTCGTCCCAATCGGGAAGCGCGGGCGGTTCTTCTCAGCCGGAGGGCGGGTCCTCCTCCAGCGCATCCTCGGACAGCGGGGAAAAAGCGCCTGTCCCGCTGCTGAAAAACCCGCTTACGGGGCTGCCGTTTGCCGTGGCTGTGGAGACGCGGCCCGTGGCCGTGATGATCGACAACGTGCAGGCCGCCCTGCCGCAGCGCGGATTGCAGGGGGCGGACATTGTATATGAGTCCGTCACCGAGGGCGGGGTGACACGGCTGACAGCCCTCTATGGCGACGCGGCGTCGATGCCGCAGGCGGGGCCTGTATGCGCGGCGCGCGATCAGTTTGTACAGATGCTTCTGCCCGTACATGCCGCATGCGTACATGTGGGCAGTTCCGACTACGCGCGCACGCTTTGGGCGCAGTACCCGGACGCAAAGGCGTCGCTGGACGGCGCGACGCAGCCGGCGCTTTTGATGCTGGACAACACGCGCAAGGCCGCGATGAGCATTGAATACTGCTGGTTCACCAGCGGCGCGCTGCTGGACGGCGCGGCGGTGAACGAATGGACTGTCCCGGACGCGCTGCCGTTTGCCGCGCCGGAGGCGGAAAAGCGCGTGCCTGCCGAGGGCGAGGCGCAGGATGTATATGTGCGTTTTTCCAGCTATGCCAACAGCTCGTTTTCCTATGACGCGGCGGGCGGGGTGTATGTGAAGTCGCAGTTCGGCGCGCCGCATATCGACGAGAACACGGGTGCGGCGCTCACGTTCGACAACCTGCTCATCCTCTTTGCCAACGAGTCCCGCTACCCCGACGGCGCACAGACGAAGGTCGATTTCACCGCGGGGGGCGAGGGACGGTACATCAGCGGCGGACGGTACGAGACTATCCGCTGGAGCAAGGCCGCGCCCGACGCGCCGCTGACGCTCACGCTCACGGACGGCACGCCCGCGACAATCAACTGCGGGCGCACCTATATCGCGACGGTGGGCAACGATATGGCCGGGCTGTTCCAGATCGCGGCGGCCCCCGCCGAGCCGGAAACGCCGCCGGAGCCGTCCTCCTCTGAACCGGAGACCCCCGGCGAGCCGGGGGACAGCGAGCCGGAAACGCCGCCCGCCTCCTCAGACAGCGGCGCGTCCAGCACGCCCGCAACGGACAGCGGCAGCGCTTCTTCCGACGCAAACGGCGCGCCTTCGGCCAGTACGTCATCTTCCGCCAGCGCGGCCAGCGCGTCGGACAGCGTATCCGGGAGCGGGAGCGCGGGCGCTTCTTCCGACGCACAGCCGGGCACACAGACGCTTCCTGAGCCGTCGGCCTCCGCCGCAGGCGGCGCGAGCTGAACACATGAACGCCCGGCCCCCGGCGTATGATTCAGAAAGGGCAGACAAAAATTTCCGGCGCGTGGGAATCACCGCCCGCAAAACCAAACAAACAAGATGGGTTTCTAAAGGGGCTGTGCCCCTTTGGCGGAGTCCAGAGGCAGCGCCTCTGGGCAGGCCCTGCAAAGCCTGTCAGGGAGGGTATTCATGAAAAAAATTTTTTGTATATTGATGGCGGCACTGCTGCTGCTCGCGTGTTTTACGGCGTGCGGGCAAAAGCCGGGTTCCCAGCAGACGGGCACTTCCACGCCGCCAGATGATTCCTCGTCATCTTCCTCCTCGGTTCCCGCCCCCTCCTCGTCGTCGGAGCTGGAACCGCCGCCACCACCGCCCTATGAACCGGCGGTGCTGACGGGGCTGGAAAAGGGGCCGGATTACCCCGAAGGGCAGCGCATTACGGCGGTGATGGTGAACAATATCTCCAACAATGTTACCCAGAACGCCCGCCCTCAAAACGGCCTTTCCGATGCCGACGTGCTGATTGAAATTAAGGTAGAGGGCGGGATTACACGTTTCTGCGCGCTGTTTACAGACTATAAAAATCTGCCGGAAATCTGCCCGGTGCGCAGCGCGCGCGACCAGTTTTTCCAGCTCATCCTGCC
Organism: uncultured Clostridia bacterium; assembly: GCA_947381875.1. Classification (GTDB taxonomy): domain Bacteria; phylum Bacillota; class Clostridia; order Oscillospirales; family Ruminococcaceae; genus Ruthenibacterium. The sequence goes on from CANCXY010000005.1 coordinate 7,129, forward strand.
CATGCAGGCCATGTATGTGCATATCGGCGAAAGTGTGGTGCAGACCCAGTATAAGAAGGACTATTCCTATGAGGACCTGGATATCAACCTGGACCGCATCGGTTTCCGGCGTGATGAGAGCCGGGGCGGTGTTGCGTTGGAACATAAGGCGTATACCGACGGCGAAAGCATCCAGGCAGCGATCGACAAGCTCGGCATCGACACTCATCGTACCTACACCAGCCCCATCTTTAATTTTGTGCATTACGACGAACCCGCGCGCGTATTGACGGGCGACGACGCCCTCGGCATTGTCCTCACGCACTCGCAGAGCTACCGCACATATTTTGACTGGGACGCCGCGCAGAACAAGTACATGATGAGCCAGTACGCGATCAAAGACCGCGCCATTTCGCCCAGCGTAGACAGGAACACGGGCGAGCAGTTGGGCTTTGACAATGTGATCGTGCTGTTTACCGACTTCAGCGTCTATCCCGACCCAGGCGGTTCCGGTTATGACCTGCAAAAGGTAAATTACGCGGGGGGCAGCATCGGGTACTATTTCAGCGGCGGAAAATCCGAGTACATCCGCTGGAAAAAGAATTCCCCGATGGAGGCGCTCTACCTGCTGGATGGCGAGGGCAACGAAACGCCCATTGAGATCAACACCGGCAAAACGTATCTGGCTGTCGTGGATATCGACGAAGTGGAGAATTTCGGCTACAACCCCGGCGGCAGCGCGCAGGACGGCCAGGTCGAGAAGATTGTCGACGACCCCGAAACAGAGAATTTTGTGGAGGCGGACGACTAATACTGAAAAAAGGGAACGGCCCAGGCAAAGAGTCCCTGTTTCCCGAAGCGAGGGGAATACACAAAGAGAGCTACGGTTTGGGCACTCCCTTTGAAAGGAATACTCCCCAAAGGAGGATGAAAAAAGGAGGGATGCGCATGAAGCGCTTTATCGCGATTGTTTTGGCGCTCTGTATCGCGGCGGGCCTTTGCGCCTGCGGCAAGACCGGCGGCAGCTCCTCGCAGCAGGACGACTCCGGCAGCAGCGACAGCGCGAGCGGCGGGGACGTATCCTCGCAGGAGCAGGCGCAATCGGAGGACGAGTCCCCGCCCGCCGCCCCCAGCGGGCCGGCGCCGGGCATCAATTTGATTACTGGCAATCCGCTCACAGAAGGGCAGACGGCAGGCGCGCGCCCTGTGGCGATTATGGTGAACAATATCGAGGCGGCGATGCCGCAGCGCGGCATCGCCAGCGCGGACGCGATTTTTGAGATGGTGACAGAGGGCGGCATCACGCGGTTTCTGGCCCTGTACGCCGACCGCGCGGCCATCCCGCGCATCGGCCCCGTGCGCAGCGCGCGCGACCAGCATGTCCAGTTTGCCATCCCGCTCAACGCGATTATCGTGCATATCGGCACCAGCATCTATGCGGAAAACCTGCTCAAGGTCTATCATTATCCCACGATCGACGGCCTCTATCTGGTAGGTTCCCTCGCGTTCCAGTTGGATGAAGCGCGCAAGGCGGCGGGCTATAAGCAGGAGCATTGCTGGTACACAGATGCCTCCCTGATCGCGGCGGGCATGGAAAAAAACAGCATTCCGGCAGACGGCGCAACGCAGCCCCTGTTCAATTTCGCCGACCCCGGCACAAAGCCCACCCCCACCAACATGGCCAACGGCCTGTCTTTCAGTTTTTCGGAGATCGCCCCCGTAACGCTCACCTATGACAGCGCGACAGGCCGCTACGCGAAAACGGCGTTCAACAATCCGCAGATCGACGAAGCGACCGGCGAACAGTTAGCGTTTGACAACGTGATTCTTCTTTTCGCGGAAGTAAAGCCGAAAAACCCGGACGACCCCAATAACGATCTGGTGGACTTCACCCTAACGAATGGCAGCGGCTACTATTTCTGCAACGGCGGATACCTGCCCATCACCTGGCGCAAAGGCAACCCCGAAGACCCCCTGCGCCTCTTTACCTCCACCGGCTCAGAACTTTCCGTCGCCACCGGCAAATCCTATATCGCCGTCGTGGGTTCTGACCGCGAAGCCACCCTCATCATCGACGAGCCTCAGGTGGACAGCGCGGAACCGGAAGCGTAACCCCAAAGGGCGCTGCCCTTTGGAATCCTGCCAGCGTCCCGCTGGACCGGCCAAAGGCTCTGCCTTTGGAATCCGCCACCCTTTGAAAAGGGTGGACGGAAACTTTAAATGCGCCCAAACATGCGTTTGGGCGCAGGGAATATTTTGAGATTTGCCGCCGTGCAGGTTAAAACTTGCGCGGCGGTTTTTTGCGGGTTCACGACTGCGCCGAGATATAGCCGGATCCGCCGCACCGCTTACATACTTTGCCCACTGACAGATGAATCACCGGCAACGTTTTGATATGTACGCCCTCCCCGGCGCAGTCCGGGCACGGCACGCACGCCCCCGCAGGTTTTGGCCGCACCGACCCTGGGTGCGCCGCCCGGTATGTTTCAAAGCCGTCCAGTATCTGCCGCGCCTGCTGTTGGAACTCCTCCTGTGTCAGTATGCCCATGCGCCGCAAAACGCCCGTCTGTTCCAGCGTCTTTTTGAAATCCCGCCAGCCCCGGCACAGATAATTCAGCGGGATATCCCGCCGCCTGCCATCCGCCTCTATACAGAATATGTACCCGCCGTCGGACGGCCCCGCCTGGATCCGCTCCCCTGGGATTTCCTCCCAGCGGAAGGTATACGATTCCTGCCGGGAGAAATGGAACACCACCATTTCCGCGTCATATTCTATCCATATCAGCCCCCGGTACAGCACGCGGTACGCCGCGAACGCCACCAGCCCGCCAAATACCACCGCCCCCAACGCAAACTGCATCCGTTCATCCTCTGCCATCCCCGGCGCGAAAAAGGCAAGGTACACGAAAAGGCCCGTCATCGGCACAAAGAAAAGAACAATCACGATAAAGGACACAATTTTGGAAAACCATCCTATGGTGCATTTTTTCACTGTCGATCCCCCCGCCCTATTATACCACATCTGATAAAAAGTTTCCATATCCGTCAGAGACAGAATCGGGCAGAATTGTCCTCCATACAAACACAAATGTATCCTATTGACAGAAATCTCGTAAAAGCCAAGAAACCGTTGTGTATTTTCACAAGAAAAAAGCTCTTGACTTGTGCAAAATAACGAGGTATAATAAAGGCGTTCCAAAGGAAGGAACAAAAAATCTACAGAAAGAGGGGTTCGATATGAAAAAGATGTTCTGGGAGAATTTGGCCGAGACCTGCGCCGCCGTGGAAATGAACATGGGGCTGGATATCGGCCACCTGCTCAGCAATGATTCCAAGCGCTGGAACACAACGCGCGCATAAGGCAACTGGGCTTTATGCCGAACGTCCCGCAAGAGAGGGACTCAAAGGGAAAGTGAGGTTTTCAATTATGAAACGTACATTCTGGAACAACGTCGCCGCGAGCTGCGCGGCTATGGAAATGAACATAGGGCTGGACATCGGCCACCTGCTCAACGATTCCGAGCGCAAAGAAGCGCCGCGCGCATAAGGCCACTGGGCCTTATGCCAAAAACGCCCCGTGGGAACGGGGCAGAAAATGAGGGGTTTTACATATGAAACGCAACTTCTGGAAAGATTTGGTGAACACCTGTGCGGGCATTGAGACTACGGCATGGCGCATGGGGCTGGACACCGACCATCTTGTATGGAAAGAGCGGCGCTGAGACGCGGCACGGGCGCGGGGCGGTTCGGCCCCGCGCTTTTTTGTTTTTTTACGTCCCGCCCTCTTGCCAAACGCATATAAAGAGACTAAAATAGAGGAGTATCCGAGCCAAGGAAAAGAGGAGGAAGAAAACATGCTGAACATTCAAATCACCAAAACGACGACTCCCAAGGAAAAGCCGGATCAGAAACATTTGGGATTCGGGCATATTTACACGGACCACATGTTTATCATGGACTACACCGAGGGGCAGGGCTGGCACTCGCCGCGCATTGAGCCGTACCACAACATTTCGCTGGACCCGGCGGCCATTGTGTTCCATTACGCGCAGGAATGCTTTGAGGGGATGAAAGCCTACCGCACAGCGGAGGGGCGTATCCAGCTTTTCCGCCCGGAGAAGAACGCTGCGCGCATGCAAAGCACGCACAAGCGCCTGTGCATCCCGGAAATCCCCGTAGAAGATTTCGTGCAGGCTGTCCGCGCGCTGGTAGACGTGGAGCGCGACTGGGTGCCCACCGAGCCGGACACGAGCCTGTATATCCGCCCCTTCACGATTGCGACAGAAGCGCAGCTTGGGGTAAAACCGAGCGATACCTACCAGTTCATTATCATCACCTCGCCCTCCGGCGCGTATTATGAAGCGGGCATGAACCCCGTGAAAATCTATGTCGAGGACGAATATGTGCGCGCCTCGCCGGGCGGCACGGGCTATATCAAATGCGGCGGCAACTACGCGGCCAGCCTGATTGGCCAGATGAAGGCGCACGAGTTAGACTATCATCAGGTGCTGTGGCTGGACGGCGCGGAGCGCAAATATGTTGAAGAAGTGGGCAGCATGAACTGCTTTTTCAAAATCGACGGCGTGATCCGCACCGCGCCGTGCGTGGGGACCGTGCTACCAGGCGTCACGCGCATGAGCTGTATCGAACTTTTGCGCAAATGGGGCTATGCGGTCGACTGCGACACGCGCCTTTCCATCGACGAGTTAGTGCAAGCCGGGCAGGAAGGCCGCTTAGAGGAAGTCTTTGGCACCGGCACAGCGGCGGTCATCAGCCCAGTAGGCGAGCTGCGCTATAAAGACACCGTCCTCACCATCAACAACTTCCAAACCGGCCCCGTCACCCAACGTCTCTACGACACCCTGACAGGCATCCAGTGGGGCCGCCTGCCCGACGACATGGGCTGGACGCTGACCGTCTAACTAAAAAATCCCTGCGGCAATACGAATGTATTGCCGCAATGGAAAGTTTCCGTCCACCCTTTTCAAAGGGTGGCAGGATTCCAAAGGGCGGCGCCCTTTGGGCAGGAGTCCAGAGGGCGGCAGCCCTCTGGGCAGGTCCGGGCGGCAGCCCGGCATCGGCGGAGGTAAGCAGGTATGCAGATCATAATTGTGGGCGATGGCAAAGTGGGCGTGGCGCTGACGCAGCAGCTTTCGGAGGAAGGGCATGATGTGACGGTGATCGACTCTGACCCGAAGGTGCTGGAACAGAGCATGGAGACGTATGATGTGATGGTCGTGCAGGGGAACGGGGCGTCTATCGGCACGCTGAAGGACGCAGGCGTGCAGGGGGCCGACCTGCTGATTGCCGCGACGAGCCGGGACGAGATCAACCTGTTGACGTGCATTGTGGCGAAGAAACTGGGCGCGAAACACACCATTGCCCGCGTGCGCAACCCGGAATATGCCGAACAGCTTGTGCTGATGCGGGATGAACTGGGGCTTTCCATGACGACCAACCCCGAAATGGCGGCGGCGCGGGAGATACACCATCTGTTACAGCTCCCCACCTTCCTGAAACGCGATTCCTTCGCCAAGGGGCGCGTGGAGATCGTGGAGATCCATATCGGGCCGGATTCCCGAATCGCGGGTCTGCCGCTGAACCGGCTGTATGAGATTGCGCGCGTGCGCGTGTTGGTGTGCGTGGTCGAGCGGGGCGGTGTCGTGCATATCCCGGATGGTAATTTTACTTTGCAGGCGGGCGACAACATCTATGTCACCGCCGAAGTGCAGGATTTAGCCAACCTGGTGAAGAACCTGGGCATCGTCAAACAGAAGGTGCGGGACGTGATGATCGTCGGCGGAAGCCGCGTGGCCTATTACCTCTCTCTGCGGTGCCTGCGCGCCGGGCTAGGCGTCAAGATCATTGAACAGAACCACGCGCGCGCGCTGGAACTGGCGGAGCTTTTGCCGCAGGCCGTTATCATCGAGGGCGACGGGTCGCGGCAGGACCTCCTCCTCGCCGAGGGTGTGCAGGGCACCGACGCCGTGATCACGCTGACCGATATCGATGAGGAAAACCTTGTTATCTCCATGTACGCCAGCCACCTGGGCGTGCCGAAGGTGATCACCAAAGTGAACCGCACCGAGTATGTCAACGCATTCAAAGGGATGGGCATCGACACCTTTATCAGCCCCAAAGCGCTGTGCTGTACCGATATCGTGCGCTATGTGCGTGCGATGCAGAATACCGAGGGCGGCAGCGTCATCACCCTGCACCGGATGGTGGAGGGCAAGGCCGAGGCGCTGGAGTTCCGCGCCTCCGAGGCGACGCGCCATTTGGGGGAAACGCTGCTGGATATCCATTTGAAGCCGGAAATACTGGTCGCGTGCATCACACATGAGGGGCGCACCATCATCCCGCGCGGTTCCGACCGCTTCTGGGCTGGGGACAATGTGCTGATCGTGACGACGAGCGGCCAGCCCATCCGCGACCTCAACGATATTTTCGCCGATTAACCGATGGGAGCGCCTGCGGGGGAATGTCCGCGCCGAAGCGTTTTTTGTGCATCTTTCCGCAGGGCGGAGGATGCGCGGAAACGGCTTTTCGCGGGTCCGGGCGTTCCCCCAAAACCTCGCGCGCCCCTTACCTGACAGGAGAGGGTCTTGAAAACGCAATGAACAAGAAAATGATCGGCCGGCTCTTAGGCGTGCTGCTGCTGATGGAAGCGGCTTTCATGCTCCCCGCCGCCGCCGTGTGTTTTCTCTATGGTGAGACAGGCGCGCCCATGCGCGCGTTTGCGGCCACTATCGCGCTGCTGGCTGCTGTCGGCGGCGCGGCGCTGTCGCTGTGCCACGACGCCTCGCGGGATCTGTATGCCCGCGAGGGCTTTATTATCGTATCGTTAGGATGGTTGCTGCTCTCGGCGTTCGGCGCGCTGCCGTTCACGTTTTCGGGCGAGATACCAAACTATATCGACGCCCTGTTTGAGACCATTTCCGGCTTCACCACCACAGGCGCTTCCATTTTAACAAACGTCGAGGGACTGAGCCACGGGCTTTTGTATTGGCGCAGTTTCACGCACTGGCTGGGCGGCATGGGGATGCTGGTGTTCCTGCTGGCCGTGGTGCCGTCCGGCAAGGGCGGAGGATACAGCATCCATATCCTGCGCGCCGAAAGCCCAGGGCCGAGCGTGGGGAAAATCGTGCCGCGCATGCGCCAGACCGCGAGCCTGCTCTACAAAATGTATATCGCACTCACAGTGCTGTGTGCGGCGTTCCTGCTGGCGGGCGGCATGCCGCTGTTTGACAGCCTTTGCACCGCGTTCGGCACGGCGGGGACTGGCGGTTTCGGCATCAAAAACGACAGCATGGCCTCTTACAGCCCGTACCTGCAAAATGTCTGCACGGTGTTCATGGCGCTGTTCGGCGTCAATTTCAGCATCTATTTCCTGCTTTTGATGCGCGAATGGAAAGCCGCGCTGTTTGACGAGGAACTGCTGACCTATGTGGGCATTATGCTGGGGGCCATGTTCCTCATTGCGGTGGACATCCTTCCGCGCTACGCCAATTTCGGCGAGGCGTTCCATCACGCATCGTTCACCGTCAGCAGCGTCATGACGACCACCGGCTTTGCCACCGAGGATTTTAACCTCTGGCCGCAGTTCTCGCGCTCTATCCTGTGTGTTCTGATGGTGATCGGCGCTTCGGCGGGCAGCACGGGCGGCGGCATCAAGGTAGCGCGTGTCCTGCTGCTGCTGAAACACCTTGCCGCTGAAATCCGCCGCATGCTGCGCCCGCGCAGTGTGAACGTAGTGCGCGTCAACCGCCGCACCGTCAGCGACGACGTTCTGCGCGGCGTCAATATCTACATGACCGCCTACGCGGGCATCGCCGTCGTCAGTTTCCTGCTTCTCTCCCTCGGCGATTTCTCACTTGAAACGAACATCACCGCCATGCTCGCCTGTTTTAATAATATAGGCCCCGGCCTCGACCTCGTAGGCCCCACCAGCAACTATTCCCTCTTTTCACCGCTGGCAAAAATCGTCCTTTCTATGGATATGCTCTTGGGGCGTCTGGAGATTTTCCCCATCCTTGTCCTGTTCAGCCGCTACACCTGGAAACGCCTGCGCTGAACTGTTGGGCTGCCGCCCAAACCTGCCCAGAGGCGCTGCCTCTGGACTCCGCCAAAGGGGCACAGCCCCTTTGGAAACCCATTTTGTTCCAGATTATCAAAACAGACTGCCGCTCAGGGACGTTTCCCCTGGGCGGCAGCTTTCTTTTGTGCTTGGAGAAAAATGGGGCATCTTCGCCGGGCGTATTCCAGCCACCGGAAAACCGGCAGTGCGGGCGCATTTTCAAAAATTTATAATATTCTATTGACAGCCAATATTATATAGAATATAATATATATTAGAAAATAGGCCGCGCAAAGGAGGAAAACAGGATGGTTTTACTGGTTGATACAACAACAAAACATATAGGGAAAGCAATAGCGGAGGAATTGTTGCGCCGTGGTAAAAATGCAGCCGGGTTTGAGCTGATCGACACCACGGGCATTCACATTTCACACTGCGTGGGATGTAATTACTGCTGGCTGAAAACACCGGGGATTTGCGCCATTCAGGACGATTACGAGCCGATTTTGAAAAAAATCAGCAAAGCCGACCAGGTTTGGCTGGTTTCGGATACGCGCTTTGGGTTTGTCTCCTGGCAAACCAAAAATATTGTAGACAGGGTTATGCCGCTTGTCACCATGTATCTGAAATTCAAAGATAAGCAGATGCGCCACGTCATGCGCTACGACCATCAGCCGGATATTGGGATTATCTATACCGGGGACGGCGACCAGGCCTATTTGGAACGGTGGTGCCAGCGTACCGCGCTGAATATAGGGAGCCGGTCACTGGGCGTTTTTTCGGAAAAAAGCGAAAAGGAGGCGATCTCGTGCATGTTGTAATCATCAATGGAAGCCCGCGGATACAGAAATACAGCAACACGGAGAAAATCATTACCGCCTTTGCAAAAGGGCTGTCGGAAAAGGGAAGCACCTTTGAAACATATGCCATTTCCAATCGGAAAACATGGGACGCGATTCGCGAGGCTTACATAAAAAATGATGAAATCCTCATTGCGCTGCCATTATATGTAGAATGTGTGCCTGGGCTTCTTTTAGAATTTTTGGAGACCCTCCCCCAAAAGGACAAGCATACAAGGCTTTCTTTCCTGCTGCAAAGCGGCTTTGCGGAGGGGTGCCAGCTCCGCTGCGGCGAGGCGTTCCTGGAAAAATTGCCGGAATATCTGGGCGTCCGTTATGGCGGCTGTCTGGTGAAAGGGGATAATTTCGGGATTCGGATTGTAGAGGAAGAAAAACAGGCGCAGGTCACAAAACCGTATCAGGCAATGGGCAAACTGTTTGCCGAGGGAGACGGCTTCTTGCGTGAGGAAGCAAAAAAGTTCACCGGCCCGGAATATTTGCCGCTTCCTGTACGCCTGTTGATGGGATTGATACATAAAACCCTTGCGAAAAAAATGTTTCAGAAAGCGGCGGCCTCGTGGGGGTGCAGTGTGCCGCTGGATGAAAAAGTATGGGAAAACAGGCCGTAACAGAGAAAACAGGATTTGAGCGAGAAATCCCAATTTATAAGGAATAATACAATGAGGAAATTTGGGAAAGTTTTATTTAAGATACTTAGCTGGATATTTATCATACTTGTTTGCATTATTGTACTTTTCCTGATGGTTCGATTTATCGGGCAGAGGATATATAGTGGTACCCCTGAAGGTGGTATAAATGAAGAAATGTATGTAGATATAAATGGCACAAAACAGTGGATAAGTATTTACGGACAGAATAAGGACAATCCCGTTTTATTATATCTGCATGGCGGGCCGGGTTCGGCAACAAGTCTTTATGACTATGCTTTTACGAGAAAATGGTCTGATGTGTATACTGTTGTTACATGGGACCAGAGAAATTGCGGAAAAAGCTATTCTTCTGAGCAAAACGATACCGCGCTTACTTACGAACTGATGATGCGCGATGGCATGGAAATGACAAAATATCTATTAGGCTATCTTGGTAAGGATAAGATAACCTTGCTTGGCCATTCCTGGGGAACATATTTCGGATGTAACCTTGTTCTTGAGTATCCCGAATATTATGAATGCTATATCGGGACAGGACAGCTTGTGGACTTTTATCAGAATGAAATTGCCTTTAAGGAGGAAGCTCTTAAATGGATAGGGAACGATGAGGAAAGCAAACAGCTTATTGAAAAATTAACCATTGGCGATTTTACATCTGAATATTTTACTGTAAGGAATGCTTTGATGGAAAGATATGGGTATCATATGATGGTTGACGGGACGGATTATAACATAATCACGGCAGTTGTATTGAATCCATATTATTCACTTGGAGATATTTACAATACCATCACTTCGGATTACGGCGTGTATTTGGAGTTTTTAGGCTCAAAGGAATTTAAAAAATTTTCATTACTTGGCAAAACTGACTATAAAGTACCATTGTATAATATAAACGGGGATAGGGATTATCAGACGAATTTTAGCCTTGCACAAAAATATTTTGACGAAATAAACGCTCCGTACAAGCAGATGTTTATTATGAAAGACACTACACATGGATTGCTTGAATCAAAATCGGAAGAATTTTCAGATATATTACACAAAATTGTACAAATAGAAATAAACAGGACCTCCCCGCTCAAAGGGCGGGGAGGTCCCAGTCTGTCGAAAAACGCCTGTCTAAACGAACGCATAGCAGGGAAGGAAACACTGCGCTAAATGCCCAGGACCATGCGGCCAGCCAAACCAGCCGCCCAACGGGCCCATACCTATCTTACAGGACATACGACCCGGATTTGACATACACGGTCTCCACCGGCTCCGTTTCCTGTTCCGGGGTCTCCTCGGCTTCGGGTTCCTCCTCCGGGGCCCCTTTGCGCCCAATTTCCCCAACATCATGCGCCAGTGTCTCAATCACTTCCTGCTGCTCCGGCGTGCAGACCACACGCGCGCAGTCCCAGAGGCTTACGAGCTTTTCTTTCAGCAGGCTTGCGGGAATATCCTCCTCAAACGATACCTGTCCGCATGAATCGAGGCTCAGGCCGTCCGCCGCTTTTTCGAGCATGGCGCGGGTGACGCAGATATCCCCCCGGTCCTTTAGCAGCGTGCCGCCCACAATGCGCAGTTCGTCGTACTTTGCGCCGATGGCCGCCAGCCTGCGCACCGCGCCCCGCACGGCCCGCACACAGCCCGATACCCACAGGAAAGAGAGCAAATCCAGCCACGGCCCGGCTTCGGGGATCCACACGTCGCCGTTGACGAGCAGTTTCCCGCCCCGGTACTCCACGGCCTGCGCGTCCAGCGTGAAATTGTCCTCCTCGATCAGGACACACCCGTCGGGCACGATAAAGATTTTGGTCTGCTCGTCGAACAAAGGCATGGCCGCCTCCACAAGGCTTTCCGCAATGATGAGCTTTTTGGTCTTGAAACGCACGTCCTTTGCCGCCATCGCGGAGAAGTCGATATCGGGCGTCAGCGCGGTGATCTGTTTTCGGGCATAGTAGAGTGCCCCCTGCCGGGCGCGCAGATGGAAAGTGCGGTCCAGCGTCTCCTTCGCGCTCAGCCGGATTGCCCCATCCGGGTACACCTCCGTTGAACCGTTTACCGACACCGCACTCAGCATCCCCGCCATGCTTTCCGGCACACAGACCGACCCGTTGACGATGATCGACGCATAGCTTTCCAGCACCGCTTCGCTGCCTTCCTCAATATCCAGCGACCCGTTGAGGAACATCCCGCGTTTCCCTTCCGGCACAGCCTGGCCGGGCGCAAAGCGCATGGAACCGTTCACCATGGCAAACGGGATGCCGCTGGGCACGCCAATGACCTGCCCAGTGGACATCTGCACCGCGTACCTGCCCATCAGCGCCCGCGATTCTTCGGTGGTGAGTACAAGGCCGGAGTTGATTTCCACGCCCGCATACTGCGCCAGCATTTCCTCTGATACCTCACGCGCATCACAAAAGCCGGTGTTGACAACCAGTTTCTTCTTTGTTTCCGCCATACAAAAAACCTCCTTCAAAAATCATAGGCTGTTCGGCCAGCGGGGATATTTCCGTGTATTTTCCCGCCCGCAGGGCGGGAAAATACACAAACCTCCGCTTTAGAGCGCTGCCCGCAGCCGCCGCCGTGCCGACGCCAGCCGGGCGCGGACAGTCGCAGGCGGCAGGCTGAACATCTCGCCCAGCTCGCTGGCGTTATAGCCCTCAAAATGCCGCAGGATAAACAGCGTCCGTTCCGAATCCGGCAGCCGCCCGATCATCTGCGCGACGGCGGCGCGGGTCAGGTCCTGCTCAAAGGGCAGCTTTTCCATCTCGGCTTCCTCCGGGAACGTCTCGCGGCGGCGCTTGCGGCACTGGTCGATAAACAGGTTGCGCGCCGTCTTATACAGCCACGCGCGGTTGATCTTCTGCCCCTCCCCGGCCTTTGCCAGCGCGCGCAGAAACGTTTCCTGCACAAGGTCCTCCGCCGCGCCGCGCTCTTTTGCCAGGGTGAGGGCATAAGCCGTGAGTTCCCCATAAAACTCCGTATACAGCCTGCCTATTTCCATGCCGCCGCCTTCTTTCCTGCGTCTCTGTCAGTAAAACGGATGAAGGGGCCAAAGTGTTGACGGAATCACGAAAAAAGGTCCGGGCGCAGCCCAGACCTCTTTTCCGCACCGTCAGGGAATCCACCGCAGCACCAGCGGTGAGGCATGTCTCCCAGAGTTTTCCAGGGAGCAATTTGCGCGCGGCGATCCGCTTTTTTGACCCAGTGCGGGCGGGGATGTCATCATAACGCATGCAGCGGGCATTATTGTCGTCCAAACAGCGGAGCGCGCTCAAATCTGCGGAAGGAAAACGGCGGGAGATATGCCGAGCAGAGCGGTCGGCGAACCGCTCACGTTCCCCATCCCGCTGAAACCTATCCGATTCGACAGGTTTTCATCCTCACCCCGGCACACATTCCAATATACTCTGCACAACAGCCTCGGCCTCCCGCCAGATCACCGGCGCGCTTGTCACCTGCTCATATTCGGTGGGGTTCACCATAAAGCCGATTTCCAGCAGCACCGCCGGGCACGTCGTGTTCCGTGTAACGTAGTAATACCCCCACATGGCGCTCCTGTTTTTGCGCCCCGCCGCAGTGGACACATTGCGCACCAGCGTTTCGGCCAGTGTCTTGCCCGCAGAATAGAAGTAATAACATTCGGTGCCCGTCTGCCCATTCGCGTCGACGTTCAGATTGACAGAATTGTGGTGCAGCGCCAGGAAGAAATCCGGCTGCCCCTCGGTGATGGCGCGGTTGCGGTCAGCAAGGGATAGGAAGGAGTCGCCGGTGCGGATGGTCTGCACAGTCGCGCCCATCTGTTCCAGCCGGTACTTCACCGCCAGCGTCACGGCAAGATTTACGTCTTTTTCCACTGGCGCGCCATATCCCGCCGCGCCCATCGCCCCCGCGTCCTGATCGCCGTGCCCCGCGTCCAGCAGCACGCGGACACCCGTCAGCGGCTTGCCAAACACGTCACTGCGCACGGGGCTTTTTTTCAGAAGGACCTGCGTCGTGCCGTCCGCGTATTCTACGGTATGCCCCCAGATGGGCTGGTTGAAGGAGAGTGTCACGCGCGTACACCCTTCGCCGGGCGTGACCTCTACGGCTGTGACCATCTGCGAGCCTGTCACGGTGAAATCGGGCGAAAAGGCGGCGTCATAGAAATCCATTTCAAGCCGCCCGTCCACAATGTTGGTGTAGGCCAGCGGCGTGCCCGTCCCCGTGAAGGTGAGCGTCTCGCCTGTCTCCGTCTGCACGGCCTGTGCGCCGGTAAAGGACATGGCTACATCTCCTGCCAGCTCTGTGTTGTACGCCAGCACATAGTCACCGCTGGCGAGCAGGTACGCCCAGGTGCGCCGCCCGTTCCTGTACGTTTCGGTGCAGTCCACGACGGAGGCCGTCGCGCCCAGGCGCACGGTCTCATTGATATTGCCGTCGGAGGAAGGGTCGTAGAGCAGGCTGGTGATCCATCCCGTGGTGCGGATCATCGTGCCGGGCGCGACGCTCTGCGTGCCGTCATGGCCGCCCCCGCCGCCGCTTCCCCCGCCGCTGCCGCCGGACCCGGAGCCGCCGCCGGTGGTGTTGACCGTCACGCTGGCGCTTGCCGCCCCCTGCGTGAAGGTATATACGGTTTCCTCGCCCTTGTTCACGTCGGCCAGCACACCGAACGTGCCGCCGGGCGCGCGCGCCTCGACGGGTTCACCGTTCAGGTAGAGCGGCTGGGCGGGGTCGGAGGTGCCCATTAAGAAGCACTGGTTTGTATAGATGGCCGCGCCGTCGGCGGGGTAGCTGATGGAGAGTTCCGGCACCGGCGTATAGCCATTGAGCAGGACGGGCGGCGGGGTGGAGCTGTCCAGCGCGCTTGCCAACAGGCTGAGCGCAGCCGGTCGGGCGATACACTGCGCGTAGTCGAACACGACGCCGTTCTGCGCCTCTCCATTCACCGTGGCGAGGAACAGGGTCGACGGCGACAGGAACGCGGCCTCGTCGGCGTACCACACGGGCGCGCCCGCCGCGTCATACAGGCCGCCCCCCTGCGTCCATACGCCCGCCACGGCATAGAGGGAGCCGAGGCGTTCCAGCGCCGCCGCCCAGTCCCCGTTGTCGGAGAGCGCGGGCGAGACGGCATAGACGGCCAGCCCCCTTTCCGAGGCTGTTTCACAGAGGGTGCGCAGTGGGTCTCCGTGCTGTGTCAGGGTGTCGTCTGCGCAGGCCCCCGGCCATGTTTCGTATACTTTGTCGCGGAACGCCACGCCTGTGAGGCGGCTGCCCGCGACGTCTAAGAGCAGGGCGTTCATCCCGTGAGAGGCGGCGTAATCGGCGGCCTCGGTGAAAAGCGCCGCCAGCGTTTCGGGATCGCTGGCGCTCATCACCCCCGCCGCCATAGGCGTCTCCTGCGTCAGCCAAAGCCCGCGCACCGGGCCTGCGGGGACTTTGGCGCTTGCCATATCTTTATCCATCGCCCGCGGCGCGCGCAACACCAAAAGCACGAGCGCCACGATCACCGCCGTCAGCACCGCCGCGCCCGCTAACAGCGCAATCAGGAGCCAGCGGTTATTTTTTTGCCTTGCGTGCATAGTCAACCCTCTTTCTGCCAAATTCAGACAAAAACTTCCTATATAGTATACCACAAAGCGCCGGGCTTTTGTGTATCGAACTGATAAAATTTGCGCGCGGCGGAAAAACGCTACCCAAACGGCGCGCAATGTGATATGATAGTATGGTGATGATACGTTCCAAAGGGCGCTGCCCGCTGGGCGCACCTGAAAACCGGCGCTGTTTCCCCGCCCGAAGGGCGGGGAAACAGCGAAAAAATTCCTGCTCGCTTTTGAGCTGCATACACAAAGGGAGGGACCTGTTTGCAGATACCCAAACATGCTTTAACCCACGCGGGCACGTTCCATGCGGACGACGTTTTCAGCGCAGCGCTGCTGAAGATCGTCCGGCCCGACGTGGAGATTTCGCGCGCATATACCGTGCCGCCGGATTTTGACGGCCTCGTGTTTGACGTCGGGTTCGGCGCGTTCGACCATCACCAGAAGAAGGCCCCCGTGCGCCCGAACGGCGTGCCCTACGCGGCCTTCGGGCTGTTGTGGCGCGCGCTGGGCGCGGGGCTGATCGGTGAAAAGGAGGCCCAGCGCTTCGACGAAAGTTTTGTGCAGCCGATAGACCTGGATGATAATACCGGCTGCGGCAACCAGTTGTCCGTTGTCATCGCGGCGTATAACCCCTGGTGGGACGGCGGCGAAAGCCCGGATGAATGCTTTGCGCGGGCGGTGGCGCTGGCAAAGGACATGCTGGAACGCAAATTGGAAACCATCCGCAGTGTCCAGCGCGCGGCCCGTGAAGTGACGACGGCGCTGGAGGGGATGCAGCGCCGCATTGTGCGGCTGAAACGCTTCGCGCCCTGGAAACAGCAGCTCATCCCCAGTAAGGCGCGCTTTGTGGTCTATCCCTCGCCGCGCGGCGGATGGGCCGCACAGACGGTGCCCGCCGCGTTCGGTTCCCCCGCGCCAAAAACGCCGTTCCCCGAAGAATGGGCGGGTGCGGACGCCGCCGACCTTCCCGCGATTTCCGGGATTGAGACGCTGCGGTTCTGCCATACGGGACGATTTATTATCTCCACGGGCACCGAGGAGGACGCCGTCGCCGCCTGCGAGGCCGCGATGGACGCCGCACGCCGGTGAACTGGGTGTATATGCTCCTGTGCGCCGACGGGAGCCTGTACACCGGCTGGACCACAGATGTAACAAAGCGGGTGGCGGCGCACCAGAGCGGACGCGGCGCGAAATACACCCGAAGCCGGCGCCCCGTGCGCCTGGTATACGCGGAGCAGTGCCCGGATAAAAGCGCGGCCCTGCGCCGCGAGGCGGCCATTAAGGCGATGCCGCGCGCGGAGAAACTGGCGTTGACGGGAGAAAGCAATCAACCCTGCTGTTTCTCCCCGCCTCCGGCAGGGAGAAATAAGCAAAATTGATTTCCATACCCTGCCCGTCCTTCTATTGTATGAAGGCTGTCCCTGTACCATTCTACGTTTACAGGGACAAGACAGGATTTCAAGAACACCTGCATCTGTTACATCAGGAACTAATAATCAATCAGTCATCCCCAAAAACATACAGGCAGGGCCGGGGTAATGCCCGCCCCCCTGCGTTGTATTTTATAACACGGCAAGATTGATAAATGCTTTTCTTTATGTTACAATAGACCTGTTACAAAGAAAGGGACCGCGCCGTGCCCTCTAAACCATCGGGGGCAGCCGCAAAAATTGGACAAAGAGAGGGGATGGACGCTTGGAATATGATCTGATCGCGCCCTGCTATTTTGGCACGGAACGCGCGGCGGCGTTCGATTTTAAGAATATCGGTGCAAAAGACATCACCGTTACAGACGGGCGGATTGCTTTCCGGGGCGACGCGTCCATTGTTGCGGCGGCAAACCTGTGGAGCCGCTGCGCCGAGCGCGTCCTGATTCGCCTGAAAACATTCCCGGCGCGCACCTTTGACGAGCTGTTCGACGGCGCGGCCTCCATCCCGTGGGAAGAATTGATGCCCGCGGACGCGGCGTTCCCTGTAAAAGGCAGCAGCCTGTCCAGCATCCTTTCCAGCGTGCCCGCGTGCCAGAGCATTGTCAAAAAAGCCATTGTGGAGCGCATGAAGCGCGGTCATGGGGTAACGGTGCTGCCGGAGGACGGCGCGCTGTACAAACTGCGCTTTTCCCTGCGCAAGGACATAGCAGAAGTGATGCTGGACACCTCCGGCGAGGGGCTGCACAAGCGCGGATACCGCCGGACCAGCATGGAAGCGCCCATCAAGGAGACGCTGGCCGCCGCCATCGCCGACTGCGGGCGCATTTATCCCGACACCCGCGCCCAGGACCCGTTCTGCGGCAGCGGCACGCTGCTGATCGAGGCGGCCTTAAAAGCCATGAACGCCGCGCCGGGCCTGCACCGCCGGTTTTTGGGCGAACACTACGCATTTCTGCCCGCCGGGGTGTGGCAGAGTGCGCGGGCCGAGGCATGCGAAAAGATGCGGCGCGACGCAACGTTTGAGGGGATCGGCTTTGACATTGACCCCGCCGCTGTCGAACTGGCGGCGGCGAACGCAAAAAAAGCGGGCGTGGAGAAGCACTGCCGTTTTTTCACGGCGGACGTTGCAAAATTCTCCCCAGCCCCCGATATAAAGGTGTTTGCCAATCCACCCTACGGTGAACGCCTGGGCGACGCCGACGAAGCCGCGCGCCTCGCGCACATTTTAGGCGAACGCCTGACAGAGTGCCCCGTGCGCGGCGCGTACATCATTTCCGCCGACACCGATTTTGAAACGCATTTCGGACGCCCCGCCGCCCGCCGCCGCAAGCTGTACAACGGCATGATCCCCTGCCAATTATATATGTACTATTGAGCAGAAACAGGCCGGCGGCGCGCAGGCGTTCCCTCCCCGTCAGGAAGGGCGATGCACACCACGTTTCCTCGCCGCGAGGGTGTCCCCTTTTCGACTTTCGCGGCATTGTGACCGGACGTATCCCAACCACGTCCAGGAGAGGACGAACCATATCCCACGCATCCCAGTCATATTTAGCCGTCGCGCGCAGGGGAACGGCCGCGGAAGGCGAAAAGGGGACACCCGGAAGGCGAACCGCCCGCGGACAGCGCCGCAGGTGATGGGATTCCAAAGGGACTGCGTCCCTTTGGCGGAGTCCAGAGGCAGAGCCTCTGGGGCAGCCCCACACCCGCGCCCCGTTTTTGAAGCGCATTTTCCGATTGAACATTTCCCGCTCCTTTTTCGGAAGCGGTGAGGAGGCTGCTTATGGCAAGAAATTTTTGTAAACTGTGCGGGTCGCCGCTCACGCCCGACGATACTGTTTGCCCCGGCTGCGGCCGCGCTTTAGAGCCGGAGGCAGCGCCGCGCTCCATGCCGGAGGTCGCCGAGGCCGTGCGCGCCTCTATTGAGGCGGAACCATACATTTCCGGCCAGACAGATACACTGGACGCGCCGGATGAGGAATATCCCAATATCCCATCTTCCGAAACAGCGGACGCCGGGCAGGAGGAACAGGGCGCGCCTCAGCCGCCTGTGCCACCCGTGCCCCCCGTACCTCCGGTACCACCCGTACCCCCGGTGCCCCCAATACCGCCCGTGCCTCCAACACCGCGTTATGCGCATTGCGCGCCGCCTGTGTATGATGGAATGCCGCCGTTCCCCGCGCACCCGGATCCCCACATCGCCGCACCCGGCCTGAACGGGTACGCGCCGGGGCCGAACGGATATCCTCTGCCGCCCCAGTATGCCCGTGACCCGCGCTATGCCATGCAGGGGGAAGTGCCTGAACCGGTTTCCTTCATCTCCGCGTTTACAATGTCCCTCATTGGGATGGTGCCGGTGGTGGGGCTTGTGTATCTGCTTTTGCAGGCGATGCAGTCGCCCGGACAGCCGAACCGGCGCACTTTTGCGCGCGGCCTGCTCACGGCCAGGCTCATTGTGCTGCTGGTCGTGGTGGTGGTGCTTGTTTTCCTGTTTGTCTCTGCGATGATGCGCAGGATATTCTATCTTTCCTGAATCGTTTATACCCCTTCCAAATCAAATGCGGGTGTGTATTCTTCTTTGGCGCTGCTTTTTTCCTGCATATACCCGTCTGTCAGCCTTAGGGACACAGCGCAGTTGACCGCCTGGCGGTACTCCCAGGTCGAGATGCGCCGCCGGAGCGCCTTGTGTTCGCTGGCTTTGTAGAAGGGGGTATACTGGCTCATCAGGCTCAGCAGGAAACCGCCGCGCGGGGCGTTGCCAGCCAGGTATCGCAGAATGGCTTTGGTATCCTCCGCCGCGCCGGGCAAGGCCATGTGCCGCACAATCACCCCGCTTTGCAATATCCCTTCGGCGTCCCGCACCGGAGGGCCGGCCTGTTCGAGCATGGCGGCCAGGGCCTTTGCGGCGACGGAGAAATAGTCCGGTGCATGGGAGTATTCGGCGGCGAGGGCGGGCGAATGATATTTGAGGTCGGTGAGCCAAATGTCCACATACCCCCGCAGCGCGCGGACGGCCTCTATTGTCTCATAGCCGCCTGTATTGTACACAATGGGAAGGGTGAGCGCTGGACGCGCTAAGTCGAGCGCTTCACACACCCACGGCAGATAGGCGCTGGCCGTCACAAGGTTGATGTTGTGCGCGCCCTGCTCCTGTAGGGAAAGGAAGATGTCGGCCAGGCGGCGCGTTGTGATTTCCTTTCCGAAATTCCCGGCGCTGATTTGGTAATTCTGGCAGTAGCAGCATTGCAGCGCGCAGCCGGAAAAGAACACCGTGCCGCTGCCGCGTGTGCCGGAAATGCACGGTTCTTCCCAGAAATGCAGCGCGGCGCGTGCTAACTTTACCCGGCTGCCACCGCCGCAGAAGCCCTGCGCGCGCGTGCGGTCGGCCCCGCATTGCCGGGGGCAGAGGGTACAGTGAGTGGGGATGTGCATAGTCAGCCGTTCCTCCTGCTTATTAAGAAGATACTGAAATTGTACATAAAATTTTATACAGCGTCAAGACTCGGATGCGCCCAAAGCGCAAGAAGGTTTCCGTGTTTTCCCCCGCCCGCAGGGCGGGGGAAAACACAAACATACTTCGTTTTGGCTGCTTTCCAATGACACAGAGGTGCGCCATGAACCACAAAACCCCCGAAGAAAAATTCCTGCTTCAGCTTGCGCGGGAATACCCGAACGTCGCGGCGGCTTCCAGCGAGATTATCAACTTACAGGCCATCCTGCGTCTGCCCAAGGCCACCGAGCATTTCATGAGCGACCTGCACGGCGAGGCGGACGCGTTTTCCCATATCCTGCGCAGCGCCTCCGGCGTGGTGCGCGAAAAGGTGGACCGCGTGCTGTCCGGCGAGCTTCCCCCGGAGGCCTGCGCCGAATTCGCGGCCTTGATCTACTACCCCGTGCAGAAACTGGCGCAGCTCAAGCCCCTTCAAAGCGACCTCCCGGCCTGGTACCGCGAAACGCTCTACCGCCTGATCGAGGTATGCCGCCTGACAGCCTCCAAACACACGCGCAGTTATGTTCGGAGCTGCCTGCCGGAGCGCTTTGCCTATATCTTAGATGAGCTTTTGCACGCGCATTTTGAGGATCACGACAAAGAATTTTACTATGGCCGCATCATTGACTCCATCATCGACGTGAACCGCGCGGATGATTTCATTGTTGCGCTGGCCGAGCTGATCCGCCGCATGGCCGTCTACCGCCTGCATATCGTAGGCGACCTGTTCGACCGGGGCGCAGGCCCGCATATCATCTTAGACGAGCTGATGCGCCATCATGCCGTAGACATCCAGTGGGGCAATCACGACGTAGAGTGGATGGGCGCGGCGGCGGGCAGCGCCGTCTGCATGGCAAGCGCCATCCATGTGACGCTCAGCTACCACAACGCCGACCTTTTGGAGGACGGCTACGGAATCAGCCTGCGCCCGCTCTCGCAGTTCGCGGAGGAAGTCTACCGCCGCACAGACGTTTCCGGCTTCTGGCCCAAGCTGACGGGCGGCGGCGAATTTTCACACGAGGACCTGGCCCGCACCGCACGCATGCACAAAGCCATTGCGGTGATCCTGTTCAAGCTGGAATGCGCGCTCATTGCCCGCAACCCGGATTTCGGCATGGACGACCGCGCCCTGCTGGAAAAGGTAAATTTCGTCACCCAGACCGTGACGGTCGATGGCCGCGAGTACCATATGAAGGACTGCGACTTCCCCACCGTCGACCCCGCCCATCCCGCCGTGCTGACCGAGGGCGAACAGGAAGTAGTGGCGCGCCTGTGCCAGAGTTTCACGCAGAGCGAAAAGCTGGCGCGCCATGTGCGCTTTTTGTACGCAAAAGGAAGCGTTTACCATATCGAAAACAACAATCTGCTGTTCCACGGGGCGATCCCATTGGACGAGAACGGCGGTTTTGCGCGCGTGACCTGTAACGGCCAGACCTACGCGGGCCGGGCGTGGATGGACAAATGCGAGCGCATGGCCCGCCAGGGGTATTTCGCGCCGCCGGGCAGCGAGGCGCGCCAGCGCGGGCAGGATTTTCTGTACTATCTCTGGTGCGGTCCGCTGTCGCCCATTTTCGGGCGGGCGCGCATGGCGTCGTTTGAGCATCTGTTTGTAGACGGCGAATTTACCGAGACAAAGAATCCTTACTATGCGTACATAGAAAACGAGGACGAGGCCATCGCGCGCGCGACAGCGAAGTGCATTTTTGAGGAATTTGGCCTGGACGCCGAGACGGCGCATATCATCAACGGGCATATCCCTGTGCGCGCTTCCCACGGCGAAAGCCCCGTGAAAGCGGGCGGGAAGCTGATCGTCATTGACGGCGGTTTCTGCAAAGCGTATCATCAGAAAACGGGCATTGCGGGCTACACGCTTATCTCCTCCTCGCGGGGGCTTTCCCTGCGCAGCCACGGCCCGTTTGAATCGACGCAGAAAGCAATTGCGGAAAATTTGGATATCCTCTCCACAAACGATATGTTCGAGCCAAGCGGCCAGCGCCTCTATGTGGAGGACACCGACGAGGGCGCGCAGAAAAAGGAACGTATTGAGGATTTGAAACTGCTTCTTGCCGCGTATGCGGACGGGGCTATCAAAGAGCAGGCGTGAGCTAAAAACAGCCCCAAAGGGCGCTGCCCTTTGGAATCCTGCCGGGCGCTGCCCGGACCTGCCAGAGGCTCTGCCTCTGGACTCCGCCAAAGGGGGCAAGCCCCCTTTGGAAACCCATCTTGTGCATGGCCTTTCCTGACGGGAAGGGAACATTTTGTTATTTTTTGGAAGGAGTGATAGGAGATGTCAACCCCCCACAATGCCGCCGCAAAAGGCGATTTCGCAAAAACGGTGCTGATGCCAGGCGACCCCCTGCGGGCACAATTCATCGCCGAGACCTTTTTGGAGGCCCCGCGCCTTGTCACCAGTGTGCGCGGGATGCTTGGGTTTACGGGCACATATCAGGGCGTGCCTGTCTCCGTGATGGGCAGCGGGATGGGCATGCCGTCAATCGGCATTTATTCCTGGGAACTGTTTACCCGGTATGATGTGGAAAATATCATCCGCATTGGTTCCGCTGGTTCATACAGCCCGGAGGCGAAAGTGTTTGATGTGGTGCTGGCCTCCCGCGCCTACAGCGAGAGCAGCTACGCCAAAACGCAGAATGGTTTCGAGGGGGATATGACCTTCCCTTCGCCCACGCTCTGTGAGGCCCTGCGCAAAAGCGCGGACAAGCTGTCTGTGCCGCTGATCGAAGGCTGTGTCCATTCCAGCGATGTATTTTACCGCAATGCCGCCCCCGATTACTGGGAAAAACTGCGCGACGAAAAAGGCTGTGTCGCCGTGGAGATGGAGAGCTTCGCGCTGTTCCACAACGCCGCCGTCACCGGCAAAAACGCCGCCTGCCTGCTGACAATCTCCGACAGCTTTATTTCACATGAGGAAACCACCGCCGAACAACGCCAGACCAGCTTCACCCAGATGATGCAGGTGGCGCTGGGCAGCGTCCTGCTGTAAGGGAGCGGAACATGGGAAACGATACAATAGACCGCGCCGCGCTGATCCGTGCCGCGTTTGCCGCGCGGGAGTTTGCTTATACGCCCTATTCCCATTTCAAAGTGGGCGCGGCACTGCTGGCAAAGGATGGCACAGTGTACACAGGCTGCAACGTCGAGAGCGCGGCCTATTCCCCCACACAATGCGCCGAGCGCACAGCGTTGGGAAAGGCGGTCAGCGAGGGCGCGCGCGCGTTTACCGCCATTGCCGTTGTGGGCGCGCGCGACAACGGCCCTGACGACGCCCTGATCACCTCGCCGTGCGGCGTCTGCCGTCAGATGCTGTATGAGTTTGGCGGCGACAGCCTGCTTGTCATTATGGCGAAAAGCGAAACAGATTGGGTAGAACGCACGCTGGGGGAGCTGCTGCCGCTTGGCTTCGGCCCCGCAAAGCTGCAATAACTGTCTGGTATGGGCCGTTGATGATCGAGGTACAGACTCACAACACAGACTTGAAAAAACGGTTGGGAGCATACGCCCAGCAGTATCCAGACCTGTTCAGGTAGATCGATGATGACGGGCAGGGCGGGCTGACATTCGAGATCGAGAAAAAAAAGGGGGGGTTGAGTTTCCGGCCGACTGCTCCTTACTGCGAGGAGCGGCGGGTATAAGCTTCAATGTCTTTGCCAAGATGGGAAAGAGCGAATTCATTTCGATGGATAGTTTATATAAAATCTGTACTGTGCTGGAATGTGATATTGGCGATATAATGGGGTTTAATCATGGAGACAATTCTTGATTATGTAGTTGATGCAACGGCTAAATATGTGGAGCATA
>CANCXY010000006.1 GCA_947381875.1 uncultured Clostridia bacterium
GTTTCCAAAGGGGCTGCGCCCCTTTGGCGGAGTCCAGAGGCAGAGCCTCTGGCAGATCCAGGCAGCAACCCAACAAAAGGAGGCGTTTCCTCATATGGAGAGGCAGCGGATCCGCGCGTGGGCATATACGCGCGATTGCGGTGTTTCACCCGGCGCGCTGATGGAACAGATAACGCAACTCAAGAAAGAGGCCGCGCGGCTCACAATCGAGGTTGTTGGTGCATCGCAGGATATCAGCACGGGAATGTCGATGGACCGGCGGGGTCTTTCGGAGGCGCTGACCGCCGTAAAGACGGGCTGTGCCAATACCCTCCTGGTGCGGGATCTGGAACGGCTGGGCGAGGATAAATATACGCTTTTGCACATTATGGAAATTTTGCAGAATAACGGCGCGGTGCTGCTTTGTACGGCGGAAAACACCTATGACAGTCTGCGGGCGGCGGGCATTTCCCCTATCCTGTTCCAGTGGTCGTTTGCCACGGGGCTGGGGCTGCCCTGGCTGGAAGAAGAACCCTGCCTGGAGCACGAGGAGAGCGGGGGATAACCCTTCCCCGCTCACGTTTGCGTGAAGCGGATCACCCGGCCGCTGCGGGTATCCTGGAACACGCCGCCGTCTACGGCGAAGGTACCCGCTACCATCACATAGGGAATGCCCGTGGGCGGTGCGTCCGGCTCGCCCTTATCGGGCATTTTTGCGTTATCGCACACGGTTTCGGGGTCGAACAGTGTGAGGTCCGCGTCATATCCCGGCTCCAGCGCGCCTTTGCCGCGCAGGCTGTATGTCTGGGCGGGCAGGAGCGTACATTTATATACGGCCTCCTCTAAGGAAAACAGCCGCTTTTCCCGCACGGCCTTTCGCAGGAAACGCGGATAGCTGCCCGCAATCTGCGGATGTCCTTCCCCGGCGGCGTAGCCCGCGGCGTCGGTACTCATCATGGCGTAGGGCTTATCAAGCGCCTCATATACCTCATCCGGCATGCCGGAATAGACAATGATGGATTCATCCGGGTATTTGCGGCGCAGCAGCTCGAACAGCTCGCGGTTGAGGCGCGTACCCGTGTATTTGCCCGTCGCGGCTACCATGTCGCCGAAACGCAGGGAGTTGTCCTTGACGGTCTGTTCGTCAAAAGTGGCTGTGCCCGCATAGGTAGCCCAGTCGGTGTACATGCCGCTGTCGGTCCATACGTCCAGCCCCTGCGCGCGCGCGTTATCGACGATATCCAGCGCGGGGCGCAGCGTCCCGAAGCCGCTGTACTGGTAGACGAAATGGCTCAGCAGCAGTCTGCCGCCGGTGCGCTTGACCGCCGCAAGCACTTCATAGAGGGAATACAGGTCGTTCTGTGTGAACAGCCGCGTATGCACGGCCAGGCACCGCCCATACTCCGCCGCCGCGCCCGCCATCGCGTCGATCTCCGCGAGGCCCGCGCCCGGCGAATAATCCAGCCCCAGGGAAACGCCCGACGCGCCCGCGTCGAGCGCTTTTTTTGCGATGCGCACCATCTCCCGTATTTCTTCCCTGCTGGCTTTGACGTTCACATCGGTGATGCCCGCGGCGCGCCGCAGGGAGAAACTGTGGCCGACAAGCTCCGCCTGGTGGATCACATAGCCCGCCTGCTCCTGCCCGGCGAACCATTTCTCAAAATCGAGCGGCGACAGCCCGCAGTTGCCTCCGACCGTAGTGGTGATGCCCTGCTGCGCCGAGAGCCTGCCCGCATAGGGGTGTCCGTCCAAGTGGCTGTGTACGTCGATAAAGCCCGGCGCGACAACAAGCCCGGAAGCGTCAACAACGCGGCGCGCGGGCAGTTCATTAGGGGAAATATCCACGATTGTGCCGTGTTCCACGGCGACGTTCGCGATGCGCGATGTGCGGCCGCGCACATCCACAACGCGCCCGCCCGCGAACAGCACGTCAACCATCCCGCGCCTCCCTCTGCGCCACCGCCAGGCGGCGCGCAAGCTCACGCTGCTGCCAGCCGCGCAGCCAGACGATCAGTTCGCGGCGCGGGAACGGCGTGAGGCGCGTGGGAATCGTGGGCAAAAGCAGGTCGTCCGCGACGGCCTCTAAATGCGCGGCGCAGATGCTCTCCGGCGCAGTATCAAAGACGGTGCGGCCCGCGAGGGAGCTGTATTCCAGTTCGCGGCTGTAGTCGATGCTGGCAAGGATCTCAATCGTGGCGCGCCGCGCGTAACTGGCAAGCTCATCCTTTGTATCGCCGCACGAGGCGTTGTTGACAATAAGCTGGACGGGAAAACGCTCCTTGCCCGATGCGCGCAGGACCGCCTGCAAAATGCTGTTGGCCGTGGTGACGGAGGCAAAGCTGCCGTTTGTGACAATGACACACCGCTGCATCACGCCATCCCGGATGGGCAGGATATAGCCGGTGCAGGGCGTTTCGCCGGAGATATCGTACAGGATGAAATCGAGGCGCAGGCGCGCGGTGACGCCCTGGGTGTCTAACATTTCGTCAATCAGGCTCACGCCTCGCGCCAGGCAGCCGACGCCAGGGTCAATGCTGCCCAGTTCCAGGCAGTATACGCCGCTGGCCGTGGGAAGGATATAGTCGTTGAGGTCTATTTCATAATGTTCCCGGTAATCTTCTAATGCGGGGGCAATATCGGCCTCGCCGCGCAAAAGCAGCGTAGAAGAAAGGCTGATGTCGTTGCCGATCAGCAGCACGCGGTAGCCTTTTCGCGCGAGCGCGTGGCTGATATTCTGCGCGACGGTGCTTTTGCCGCTGCCGCCGCGCCCAAGAAAGCAGATGCGCTGGGTCATGTCGTGGCCTCCTTTACCGCTTTGATATAGCTTTCCCGCGTGAACACGGGTGAAAAGTCCTTTATCACCTGTTTTGCGCCCTTTGCTCCGTCGCACAGCAGATGGTAGGCAGTGAGGGCCATCATTTTGGCGGGCACGATATAGGCTTTCTCCTCGTCGGCTACCGTGAACGCGGCGCTGTGCAGCGCGCCCGTCACGCCGCTGTGGGTGAAATTGACGACGGGCAGGACCTGTGAGAGGTCGCCGACATCCGTACAGGCCAAATTCTGCTGGGACGCCGCCGCGCATTCCACGGAAAGCCCCGGCAGCGCTTCAGCAGCGCGGTGCAGCGCCTCGCAGGGCGGGCAGTAGCGCACGGGCATATATCCCTGCGCGGGCTGTATCTCCGCCCGCGCCCCCAGTGCCTCGGCGCAGTGCGTACAGGCGCGGTCAAATTTGTGAACGGCGTCATTCAGGGCGTGCAGGGACGCGGCGCGCACCATTGCTTCTAGCACAACGGTATCAGGCACGACATTCAGCGCCGCCCCGCCCTCGCGGATATTGGCATGGATGCGCACGGTATCGCGTTCGCGGAAGGTCTCCCGCAGCAGCCCCACGGCGTTCAGCGCCAGCGACGCCGCGTTCAGCGCGTTGACGCCCTCATGCGGTGCGGTGGCGGCGTGCGCGGCCTTGCCGTGGAACACGACGGTGCGGGACGCACAGCCATTGCAGGCCACATTGCCTAAAAGCAGGTCATTTTCACAGGGGATCATATGGACATGCGTTGTCAATGCAAGGTCGATACCCTCAAAATCGCCCCGGCGGATCAGCTCGGATTTGCCGCAGCAGAATTCCACGCCCTCCCCCTTCAGCACCTCGCGTGCCGCGACAGGCACATACTCCTCGGCGGGCACGGCAAAAAAGGCCGTGCTGCCCGCCAGCGACGCCGCCACTTCGGGGACGCTCAGCGCGACAGCCGCGCCCAGCATAGCTGTGAGCTGAGCATTGTGCCCGCACGCATGGGCCAGCCCGTTCGCGGGGTTCGCGTCAGGGTGCGCCGGGCATAGAATGCCGTCCAGCTCGCCAATCACCGCCGCGCATGGCCCCGGCGCGCCGCCCATAAGAACCGCTTTCACGCCTGTTTTCGCAAGCCCTGTCTCCGTGCAAAGCCCCAGCCCCCGCAGTTTCTCCGCCACGCGCGCGGCAGTGTGCGTTTCATAATACCCCGGTTCCGCGTGTGCGCCGATGTCCCGCGCAAAGGAAATCAGCTCCTCCCTGTGCGCGTCGATCACCTCTATAATCTTTTCTTCAATCCTGTCCATAATAGGCCCTCCCTTCTTCCGGGCTGCCGCCCGGACCTGCCCAGAGGGCGCTGCCCTCTGGACTCCCGCCGGGCACTGCCCGGACCTGCCAGAGGCGCTGCCTCTGGACTCCGCCAAAGGGACGCAGTCCCTTTGGAATCCCATCTCGCGCAACAATTTCATTGTTGCGCACCTGTATACAGGTTTTCCGTGTATTTGCCTGGAAAAGGGACGGATAACAGGAAAAGGCCGCCCCAGTGGGGCAACCCTCCTGTATCGCGTGCCGCGGATACAGCGCGCGCTTTTATTGCCCGCAGGCCGTGCGGAACTCTGTCCATGCTTTGGTGTGCGCCTCAATAGCCTCGGCGGAAATATTGCCGATCATTTCCATGTTCGATGTGTCGAGGTCGACGGGCAGCGTCAGGAACGGCTGATACTCTGTTTCGATCAGCGCGTCGGCGGCTTTGTTGGTGCAGTAGTAGCCCATATACTCAAAGCACTGCTTGGAGACCTCCGGGCGCAGGATATAGTCGATGAACTGGTGGGCAGCGTCCGCGTTCGGCGCCTGCGCCGGGATGAACTGTCCCATCACGCCAAAGCCGACGCCCTCGAATGGGTACACGACTTTCAGATTCGGGTTTGCAAGGCAAGCCATTGTCACATGACTGGTGTACATCACAGCCGCGGAGATTTCGCCGGAGATCAGGTCATCCTGCAAATTGTCGTCCTTGATGAGGCGGATGTTCGGCGCAAGCTCCTTCAGCTTCGCGCCCGCCGCCTCAATGGCCGCGACATCTTCTGTGTTATAGCTCTCGCCCATGATTTTCAGCGCCATGCCGTTCATCACGCGGAAGTTGCTGGTGATGCCTACGCTGCCTGCCAGGGACGCGTCCCACAAATCGGCATAGCTTGTGATCTCCTTCGACACCTGCGCGGGGTCGTAGACGATCGTCTGCACACCCGAACCATAGGGCACGGTGTATTCATTTTCCGGGTCATAGAACTGGCCCTGGAACGCGGGGTTGATGTTGCCGAAATTGGACAGCTTGCTCTTGTCTAACTTCGCCACCAGGTTTTCAGCAATGGCCGTTTCAATGATGTAGTCGTCCGCGATGACCACGTCATAGTCGCCGCCCTTTGCCGTCTCTAACTTTGCCAGCATGGTTTCATCGGTGTCAAAGCTCGAATAATTCACTTTGATGCCTGTTTCCTCTGTAAAGGCGGTGAGTACCTCCTGCGGGAACATGCCCTCCCATGTGTAGAGGTTCAGTTCCCCGCCGCCCGTTGCGGACGACGTATCGCCGCCCCCCGTAGAGGATGTGCCGCCCGACGCGGAAGAAGACGTACCGCCGCCGCACCCCGCAAACAGGCCCGCGAGGAGCGCAAGGCATACGAACAGTGCCGGAATTTTTTTCATGTTGTAAGTTCCTCCTTTTATTTATGTGCCTTCCCGGTCCTGGGCTTTCCCACACGCCCCAGAACATTCGAGAGGACTACCAATAAGATGGTCGCGCCCAGCATCAGCGTACAAAGCGCGTTGATCTCCGGTGTAACGCCGGTCTTGATCTGCGTATACACCTTGATGGGCAGTGTGTTCACATTGACACCCGTAACGAAAATGCTGATGATCACGTCGTCCAGGCTCATTGCGAAGCTGAGCAGCATGCCTGATAAGATAGCGGGTGTCAGCAGCGGCAGCGTAACGTCGAAAAACGCGCGCGCCCCGCTGGCCCCCAGGTCCCGTGCGGCTTCCTCCAGGCTTTTATCCATGCCCACGAGCCGCGCTTTGACGAGCATATATACATAAGGGACACAAAAGGCCGTGTGCGCAATGATTAACGTCGTCATGCCGAATGGCAGGCCAATCAGCGCGAAGAAGGTCATAAAGACCATGCCGAGGATAATCTCCGGAATCATGATGGGCAGCATCGAAACATATTCGACGGCCTTTTTCGTGCGCATCTGTACCTTTGTAAAGCCATAAGCGCCCAGCGTGCCGATCACCGCCGCGCCCGCGCTGGCACTCCCGGCCAGAATCAGGCTGTTGCCCAGTGCCTCAAACATGGCCGTATCCCGAAAGAGCGTTTCATACCACCGAAGCGAAAACCCGCCCCATACCGAGCTGATTTTACTTTCATTGAAAGAATAAATGATAACCAGCACGATGGGCAGATATAACAGCGCCGTGATAATGCCAAGGTAAATATGGGGCAGCTTTGTACGGTTTTTCATACCAACCCCTCCAATTCGCTTGTATGCGTGATGCGCTTATACAAAGAGATCAAAAGGCTTGTGAGGATCATCAGCACCACGCTCAGCGCCGCCGCGAAAGGCCAGTCGTGCGCTTTCATCAGTTGATCCTGGATCAGACTGCCCACCAGTACCACTTTGTTGCCGCCGAGGATATCGGCGATGAAGAAAAGCCCCATCGACGGGATGAACGTGAGGATCACACCTGAGAGCAGCCCCGGCAGTGTGAGCGGCAGCGTCACCGTCAAAAACGCCTTTGCGGGCGAAGCGCCCAAGTCGCGCGCGGCCTCCACAAGGCTCCAGTCCAGCTTTTCCGCGCTGGAATAGACGGCCAGGATCATAAATTGCAGCAGCGCGTACACCATGCCCACCACGACCGCCGGATAGGTGTACAGCAGCTTCAGCGGCGATTGTGTGATATGCAGGCCCATCAATACGCTGTCCAGCGTGCCGTTCGCGCGGAAAACGATAATCCAGCCGTACAGGCGAATCAGCGAACTCGTCCAAAAGGGGATCATCAGCGCCAGCAGCATATACCGCTTGCCTGTGGGCGAGAGCTTCGCCATAAAATAGCCGAACGGATACCCCAGCGCGCAGATCAGCGCCGTGCTGGTAATAGCCAGCCGGAAGGATTCCCAGAAGGTGTTCAGATAGACCGGCTGCAAAATCTTTTTGTAATTTTCCCAGGTGAACGCATGCACCACGCCCCACACCTCGGCGCGCGTCTCAAAACTGAGGACGAACATATAGACGAGCGGCCCCGCCACAAACACGAGCGTGAACAGGTACAGCGGCACCAGCGTCAGCCAGATAGCGCCCCCGCGCTTCCCTTTTGCATTCGTCTGTTTCATGCGCCCGCCTCCACATCTACCGGCACGGCGTTTTCCGCCTGCCAGGTCACGCGGACCGGCGCGCCTTTCTGTACGTCCATATCAATGCCGTGCCTGCTGGCGGTCAGTGTGCCGCCGTCCAACAGCGCCAGCGTGATGCGCAGCATGCCGCCCGCGAACGTCTTTTCCTCGATCACCGCCGGGATGCCCTCAGCGTCCTGTGCGCCGCTGAACAGTACATGTTCACTGCGCACCGCCAGGGTGATGGGCGCGCCCTCCGTGAACGTGTACCCTTTCCGCGCGGCGGGCACACAGCCTCCCGCGCATTCCGCTGTCAGTGTGCCGTCGCCCGAAAGGCGCGCCACGGTGCCTGTCAACACGTTGGCTGTGCCTACAAAGCGCGCCACATAGCTGGTACGGGGGCTGTCGTATACTTCGGCGGGCGTGCCGACCTGCTCAAACCTGCCGTCCTTCATCACGGCGATGCGGTCGGACATGTTCAGCGCTTCTTCCTGGTCAGGCGTGATGTAAATAAAGGTAATGCCAAGCTGCTTTTGCAGCGCTTTTAACTCAATCTGCATCTGGCGGCGCAGCTGCAGGTCCAGCGCACCGAGAGGTTCATCTAACAGCAGTACGCGCGGCTGATTCACAACGGCCCGCGCAATGGCGACGCGCTGGCGCTGCCCGCCGGAAAGCTCCGCAGGCATCCGTTTGCCGTACCCGGAGAGCTGCACAAGCCGGAGCGCGT
This sequence comes from uncultured Clostridia bacterium, assembly GCA_947381875.1. Taxonomy (GTDB): domain Bacteria; phylum Bacillota; class Clostridia; order Oscillospirales; family Ruminococcaceae; genus Ruthenibacterium. The sequence goes on from CANCXY010000006.1 coordinate 7,882, forward strand.
TCTCTACAGCTTGCTGGATCTTTTCCTTCGGCTCCTTTTTCAGCCGCAGGCTGTAGCCGATATTCGCGGCCACATTCATATGCGGAAAGAGCGCGTAATTCTGGAACACAGTATTTACGTCGCGTTTATCCGGCGCAAGGTCCGTCACATCGCGTCCGCCCAGCAGCACGCGCCCCTCGTCTGGCGTTTCCAGCCCGGCGATGATGCGCAGCGTCGTTGTTTTGCCGCAGCCCGACGGTCCAAGCAGGGTGATGAACTCCCCCTGCCCGATCTCAATGCTTACACCGTTCAGTACGTCTGTCTCGCCAAAGTGTTTGGCGATGCCCCTGAGTTCCAGAATCGTCTCTTTCATGTCTCTCTCCTCTGCGCAAATGCCGGGCCGCCCCGGCAAAGAGTTTTTGTGATATTCCCCGCCTGCGGGACGGGGACCGCACAGAAATCTCTCTGCAAACCGGCTGCTCCCTGGCATGTAGTGTTGCCCGAAATGATTTGTTCATATTATTATAACAGAATCGCGGATTTTGCAAAGCCTTTTTGAAAAAAAACTGGTGCGTCGGACGCCAAAAATTCGGGCTTTCCAACGAAAAAAGTTGTTGAATTATACAAAGTTTGTAGGATTTCAAAAAATCAGGCACGCCAGCGGGGGGCTACGGGGTCAAAAAATGCTCAAGATGGGATTCCAAAGGGGCTGCGCCCCTTTGGCGGAGTCCAGAGGCAGCGCCTCTGGGTACGTTTCCTCATATTGGGCGTTTCCATATCGGCAAAAGGGTAGCCAACCGCCGCAAAGTATGCTATACTATGGGAAATGGTGTCCCTCCGCGCACGGGCGCGGAAAAAGGGAGTGTCCAAAGCGAACCATTTTGTATTTACCTCCGCCCCGCAGGCAGGGATAAATACGGAAATACCGCTGCGGTTTGAACACTCCCAAAGAACTTATCAGGAGGGAAAGCAATGGCAAAACTTTTGATTTTAGGCGCGGGCGGCCTGGGCCAGATGGTGGGCGAAGTGGCCCAGGCGGCGGGCCTCTGGGATGAGGTCTCTTTTCTGGACGACGCCGCGCGCGCGGAAAACATCGTGGGAAAATGTATGGACTTCACTACCATGAGGGACGGATATGAAGAAGCGGTGGCGGCCTTCGGCGACAACAGCCTGCGCCTGTCCTGGACAAAGCGGCTGTTAGAGGCGGGCTACCGCGTGCCAAGTGTCATGCATCCCAGCGCAATCATCAGCCCATCGGTCTCTATGGGCGCGGGGTGCCTGGTGTTGCAGGGAGCGATCATCAGCACGCACACACAGCTTGGTATGGCGTGCCTTGTCAACAGCGGCGCGATTGTCGACCATGACAACGTTTTGTGCGACGGCGTGCATGTCAACCTGCACGCGACGATCAAAGCCTGGTGCCGCCTGGAACCATGCGCGCGCACCGAGGCCGGGCAGGTCGTCTACTCCACACGGCGCAGCATCGAGGGCGTGGCCGACAACAACCTGGAGGACGCGCTCTTTGCCTTCAAACTGGGCGAGACCGCCAGCTATGTCAAGCCGTTCGGTTCCGGGCATATCAACGATACTTACGCCGTGTATATGGCGACGGAGACAGGCGACGATTTGCGCTATGTGATCCAGCGCATCAACACGCAGGTGTTCAAGAAGCCGCGTGAGGTCATGGAGAATATTTTTGGTGTGACGGAATATCTGCGTCGCCGTATCCTGGCGCAGGGCGGAGACGCCGACCGCGAGACGCTCAACTATATCAAGACAAAAACGGGCGAGAACTATTTTGAGGACGCGGTAGGCAGCGCGTGGCGCTGCTACAACTATATCCCGGATTCCATCTGCATTGAGAGCGTGACAAAACCGGAGGACTTCTACAATTCCGGCAAGAGCTTTGGCCGTTTCCTGCGCGCGCTGGAGGATTACCCCGCCGCCACGCTGCACGAGACCATTGAAAAATTCCATGATACGCGCAAGCGCCTTGCGGACTTTGATAAAGCGCTCACGCGCGACGTAAAGCTCCGCGCGAAGGAGTGCGCGCCGGAGATCGCATTTGTGCAGCAGCGCTGCGCGGACTGCGCCGTGCTGATGGACCTGCTGGACGAGGGCCGTCTGCCCCTGCGCGTAACACACAATGACACCAAGCTCAACAACGTCCTGTTCGACGAACACACGGGCGAGGCGCTGTGCGTGATTGACCTGGACACGATCATGCCCGGCCTCGCGCTCAACGATTACGGCGACTCGATCCGTTTCGGTGCTTCCACCGCCGCCGAAGACGAGCCTGATGTGGAGAAAGTACATTTCGACCTGAACTTGTTCGAGATGTATACAAAAGGGTATCTGGAGGCCGCCGGTTCGGCGCTGACGGATACCGAAAAGGCATACCTGCCCTGGGGCGCAAAGCTGATGACGCTGGAATGCGGGATCCGCTTTTTGACGGACTTCTTACAGGGCGACACCTATTTCAAGATCAGCCATCCGGGCCACAACCTGGAGCGCTGCCGCACCCAGTTCAAACTGGTGTCGGAGATGGAGCAGGTGTGGGATAAGATGGACGAGATTGTTCGCAAGTACAGCTAAAGGCGAACATCGGCCACAATAAAACAAGCCCTCCGGGAACCGCGTGTGTCCCGGAGGGCTTATGGCTGTCTCCTCTCGTTTTTATAGCTATCTCCCCGCCAACGGCGGGGAGATAGCCCCATTTATACATCCGGGTGATATTTCTGGCGTGTGGCCGCCCCGCCGCGCAGGTGGCGTTCCTCTTTGTTTACTTGCAGCACCTGGCGCACACTTTGATATAAGGCCCGGTTCTGGCGCTGTAGGCGCTGCGTTAAATCTTTATGTACCGTCGATTTGCTTATTCCAAATTTCTGCGCGGCGGCGCGCACGGTAGCGCCTGTTTCCACAACATACTGCCCCAGCGCGACGGCGCGCTCCTCTGGATCCCCTTTCATGCACCCACCACTCCCTGTACGGGCGTGTGCCCGCTTGTCTGGTGCATGTATATGCCGCGTGCGAATAGATTATGCTGATACGCAGCTTACCTTATCTGTACCATTTCCAGTTCAAATAAGCTGGCATTCAGGGTTTTTTTCTTTCCTGATTCTTGAAATCCATGCTTTTTATAAAACCAATGGGCACCCTCATTGATATTCAGCACCCAAAGCACCGGTTCCCCGGCGCATTTCCGGACAGCGTATTCCAAAAGCTGTGCGCCGTAACCTTTGTTCTGTTCTTCTGGCAGGACATACAGGTTTTCTATCTGATTTTGATAGACAGAAACAACGCCGACAGGCGCTTTGGCAATCAGCATAAACAGACTTTTCCCAGCCGCCCTTTCCCCGCGCAAATACTCCGCCTGTGCGGCGGGTGTGTGCCTCTCTACAGATTCTCCGGAACAAAATCCTTTATGAGACGCTTTCCAGCTTTCCGAATGGATTTTCCCCGCCTGCGCGATATTTTCTTCGCCCACCTCGACAAATTGCATCCTGTCCTCTCTTTCACTCAATGCCCTTTGTGCTTTTCTTTCCGCTTTTCCTGTTTTTGTGCAAACCGGCGCTGCCTTTCTTCTTCCCGCTCTTCCCGGCTTCTGGCCCTGCGCTCTGTTTTCGCCGCCTCGCGCTGGAGCTGAAGCGCCTGCTGCGCCTTCGTCCCTACGCCGGAACTTTGCATCTGTTTTCTTGCATTGCGCTGCCGGCGCTTGGGAGAATCTGCGCGCACCTTTTCCTCAGCGTCCATAGGCGGGGAAAAACGAAGTTCCCCGTAATACCGCAGAATAAACACCCAGATCTCCTCATCCTTTGGCGGTGCGCCAAATATGACTTTGCATACGGAAAATTCCCCTTCCGACACCCGTTCAAACACCCCCACCCAGAACGGATCCTCGAAAAACACCGTCAGACATACGCTTGCTTTGTCCATAACATTCCCTCCAAAATGTTTTGCGGACAAAGAACGGACAACCCGGAGGGGCAGGTTACTTACCCCGCCGCAGGGCGGGACGGCCGGGCTACCTACCGGCTCTGGCGCATCCGAAAAAGAGGCGCGTTGCGTTTTTATCTTTGTCATTTTCCGGCTTTTCACCGGCCTGTATCCAGTATAGCATAAGCCGCGCCCTCTTGCAATGCTCTGTAAAAATTGGGCGTATCTAAGCCGCGAAGATATCTTCCCTGTCATTCCCCGCCCATAAGGCGGGGAATGACACAAAAACTCCTGCTTGCTCTTTCATCCGGGGCGTGATACAATAAATACATCCTACACGCCGGAACACAAAAAGGAGGAATTTTTTATGTTGCAAATTGGTCTGCGCCTGCACGACGGCGAGGCTTTGCCTTTAGAACAGCTCCTGCCGCTGGTGCGCGCAAAGGGCTTTTCCTGTGTACATATGGCGCTTTCCAAATCCATGGCGGAGTACCCCTTCGGGCCGTCGGCGCTGACTGCGGGCTACGCAGGGTATCTGCGGCGGCAGTTTGCGAAAAATGAATTAGATATCGCCGTACTGGGGAATTATCTCAACCTGGCCGACCCCGACGAAGTCGCCCTCTCCGCCGCCAAGAAACGCTACTACGCGCATATCCGCTTTGCCGCGCTGCTTGGGTGCGGCATGGTGGGCACCGAGACAGGCGCGCCCAACAGCACCTATACATCCTGCCCCGAATGCCGTTCAGACGCCGCTCTCGCCGTATTCATCCGCAACCTGAAAGACGTGGTGCGCTGTGCGGAACGCTATGGCGTCACCATTGCCATTGAGCCTGTGGCGCGGCATATTGTATGGAATGCGAAGCGCTGCCGTCAGGTGCTGGATGAGATCGGCAGCCCAAACCTGCAAATTTTATTCGATCCCGTCAATCTGCTGGACGAAACAAACGTTGACGCCCGCGAGGAGGTCTTTGCCGAGATGATCGAAACCGTCGGCAAAGAGATCACGATGCTGCACCTGAAAGATTTTGTGCGCGAAAATGGGACGCTGCGTTCCGTCGGCGCGGGGCTGGGCGAAATGGATTACACCTCCGTCATGCGCTTTGTCAAGGCGGAAAAGCCGTTTATGTACGCGACATTGGAGGACACAACGCCCGAAAACGCCGAACAGTGCCGTCTTGCCATGCAGGCCGCTTATGACAAGGCATAATAGTGAAACTACCTGCACACAAATTTGATATTTCCCCGCCCTCAGGGCGGGGAAATACAGATTATCTTACATTTGAGGACAACGATACAATGAACGATTGGTTCACCATTGAAAAAATTGATAATGAAACCTTTGCCATAAGCGAATACGGGCACTGGGAAGAAACACATTGCTATATATTGTGCGGAAAGAATCAGGCGGTTTTAATAGATACAGGTTTAGGCGTTTCCAATATCCGAACTATCGTAGACCGCATAACGCCGCTCCCCGTCATGGCCGTCACCACGCACGTCCACTGGGACCATATCGGCGGGCACAGGTATTTTGACAATATCGCCGTGCATGAAGCGGAAGTGGAATGGCTGTCCCATCAGTTCCCTGTCCCCTTACCAGTGGTAAAAAAGAATCTTACGCGCATGCCCTGCATATTTCCCAACGATTTTTGCGTGGATGATTACACTATATTTCAGGGCACACCCCAAAGGATACTGCGCGATGGGGACTGCCTAAATTTTGGGGATCGGCGCCTGGAAGTCATCCATACCCCTGGACACTCCCCCGGCCATTGCTGCTTTTATGAGCCGGAGCGGAAATATCTGTATTCCGGCGATCTGATATACAGCGGATGCCTCGACGCGTTTTACCCCACTACCGACCCGGAATTGTTTTTCCAATCGGTACAGAAAATCCAGCCGCTTGCTATAGAACGGCTCCTGCCCGGCCATCATACGTTATCTATTTCGCCCGCTATCGTTGGCAAAATAGAGAAGGCATTTCGCAGCCTGTCCGACGCGGGAAAGCTCGTACAGGGGAACGGGATCTTTGATTTTGAAGATTTCCAGATCCATATTTAACCGCACTCCAACAACCGCCGCCCGGAAGAAAACCGGGCGGCGGTTATCGGTTGTATATTTTATGTGTAATACTGCGCCTGCGCGTTCCACAGCGCGGCATACAGCCCGGTTTCCTCCGTCAACAGCGCGTCATGCGTACCCTGCTGCACAATGGCCCCGCTGTCAAACACCGCAATTTCATCACAGAATTTGCAGCTCGACAGCCGGTGGCTGATATAGATAGCTGTGCGGTCGTCGGCGATTTCGTCGAATTTGGCGTAAATCTCCGCCTCGGCGATAGGGTCCAGCGCCGCCGTCGGCTCGTCTAAAATGATGAACGGCGCATTTTTGTAGAGCGCCCGCGCAATGGCGATTTTCTGCGCCTCGCCGCCGGATACTTCCACTCCCTCTAAATCAATATCCTTATACAGCATTGTCGAAAGCCCCTTCGGCATTTCCGACAACCGCGCGCCAAAGCCCGCTTTTTCAAGACAGGTGCGCACATCGGAATCGTCGTATTCCCGCCGCCCGGCCACATTCTGACCCAATTCCAGCGCAAGCAGGCGGAAATCCTGAAAGACGACGGAGAAAACGCCCATATAGTCGTCATAGCGGTATTTTCGGATGTTGATGCCGTTCAGCAGTATCTCCCCTTCCGTGGGATCATACAGGCGGCACAGCAGCTTGATAAACGTCGTTTTCCCGCTGCCGTTTTTGCCCACAACGGCCAGCCGCCGCCCTACCTTGAATTTCATGTTCACATGGCGCAGCGCCCATGCGTCCGTGCCGGGGTAGCGGAACGAAACGTCGCGGAACTCCACCTCATACTGGCGGTCGGCGCGCTTTTCTGTTGTCAGGGAACCCTGATACATGCGGTTCGGGATGTCGAGGTATTCAAATTGCACACGCATAAATTCCCCGTTGCTGCGCGACTGCTCCAACGCGTAAAGCATGCTGGAAATGCCTGTGAACAGCTTGGTGGCCGCGCCGATATACTGTGTCACTTCGCCTACACCGAACGCGCCCGCGCACGCTTTCAGGCACACAAACAGGTACACCGCGCCCTCTACCAACACCGAAATGTCCGACGCAAGCACCGCCCAAAGCCCCATCGGCCCCTTTGCCTTTTGGGCGACCCAGGAGCCGGGACCGAACGATATGTCCTGTTTCAGTCGCGGCGTGCCCACATTGCGCTGCTGTTCATAGATGCGCTGATCCAGCGCGCGGTGGCGCTCCTGCGGCAGGTTAAAAAGAAAATATGTGCAAAGGCGGTTGCCCAACCGCGCCATCGGCGCATAGAGGCCCCAGTATTTATTGCATTCGCCGGAACATTTGGCGCTGCCCAGTGCGGCCAATACCATTGCCGCCACTGCGGCGACGGCAAAGAGCGGATGGCCGAGGAACGCCAGCGGCGACGCGCTGTCCGGCACGGCGGACGTGAACAGGGTAACGCACAGCCCTACGCCGCCTATGACGCTGAAGCATGCCGTGATAAAATCATGGAACAGATACAGTACCTTCATGAAGCCGAAGCCGGAAAACCATGCGTTCTGTTCGATTTGTGAATAGAGGTCAGCCACATACTGGCTGTCGGCGTCCACAAAATCGAGCGACATCTGTTTTTCCATGATAAGCTGGTCATGCGCGCACTCGGCAAGGATCATCATATTGTTTTTCCAGCGCTGTAAAGCCGCGCTGATCAGCGATACCGCCGCCGTTGTAAGCAGCGTGAGCAGCGCCCAGCGCCCCAAAAGACGCGCGTCGCGCCCGCCCGCCAGCTCGCCGATGAGCCGCGCGGAAAAAAAGATGGTGACATACGGTGTGAGCGCCGCAAACAGCGCGCTCAATGTGATGGAGACAAGGACTGCGGGGCACCGCTTTGCAAAAACGCCCAGCGCGCGCAGGTTCATCTGCCATGCCTCGCGCATGGGGACGCGGATATCTTTATTCATGGTGCGCTTCCTCCTTATAGTATTTGCTCTGCACAGCAAAAAGCTCCGCGTATCCCCCGCCCTTGTGCATCAGCGCGTCATGGGTGCCCTCCTCGGCAATGCGGCCTTTTTCCAGGAACAGGATGCGGTCACAAAAGCGTGTGGAGGCCAGCCGGTGGGAAATGAATACAGCCGTGCGGCTCTGCGTCATCGCGTCGTATTTCTGGTATATATCGTCCTCGGCGATGGGGTCAAGCGCGGCGGTCGGTTCGTCCAACATCAGGATGGGCGCGTCCTTGTAAAGCGCACGCGCCAGCATCAGCCGCTGTGTCTCGCCGCCCGAAAGCTCCACGCCGTCCTCATACACGCTGCGCCCGATGGGCGTATCAATGCCTTTGGGGAGCTGCCGGGCGCGCTCAGTCAGCCCCGCCGCTTCGAGCGCCTGCCACACGCGCGGAACGTCGATACCATCCATACGCTGCGCCACATTTTCCGCAAGCGGCGCGTCGATGATGGAAAACTCCTGAAATACGGCGGTGAACAGAGCGTAATATTGCCGCCGGTTATACTGCCGGATATCCTCGCCGTTCAGCAGTACGCGCCCTTCGCTGGGGTCGAGCAGGCCGCAGAGCAGCTTTACAAGCGTTGTTTTGCCCGCGCCGTTCAGGCCCACAATCGCTAACTTCTCGCCAGGGCGGACCGTCAGGTCCATATGGGAGATTGTGTCCTCCTGCGCCTCCGGGTATCGGTAGCTGACATCCTCCAGCCGCAGTTCATACCGGCCATCCGGGGCAGGCGCAAGGGGTTTGCCGTTCTCAAAGCGGAACGGTTCCGGCCAATCTAAAAATTCGCGGATGGCGCACAGCTCCAAACTCTGCTTGTGCAGCTCCGAGAACCCGTTCAGGATGCCCGTCACCCACTGCGTAAACCCGCTGATGGCCGCGAAATACAAGAGGAACTGCGAGGCGGGCAGGCCTCTTTCCAATGTAAACCACAACAGGTAGGCATAGGCTATGCCGCCGCGCAGGAGGGAAAGCGCCGCGTCTATTACACTGCCCCACAGCGCCGCGCGTTCACGCCGCGCAATAAAGCTGCGGTAGGCGCGCACCATCTCTCCCCACATGGCAAGCACCCAGTCCCGCAGGCCGAAGATGCGCATATCCTTGGCAAACGGGCGGGCCGATGCAGTATGACTGTAATAGTACATCTGCTGGCGCAAACGCTCCTCCTCCTTGCGGTGGCGGTAGCTCCACTCGTTGATATGCTTGGAGGCAAAATATCCCGCGACAGCCGTCGCCGCCGTGAGCGCCATCAAAGCCGCGCTGCACTGGGCAAGCAGCGCCAGGTACAGCGCAAAGCCCAACAGATTGGTGAGGAGGGTTGTCCAGGTCGTCCAGATAGCCTCTGTGGGCGACAAATTGGTATCGTTCGCCATGAACGCCTTGGTTTTCCGCTCAATGCACCCGGTATCCAGCGTATTGGGGTAGGATGTGGCCGAAAACTTTTCCGCGATAGCACTGCACAAAATCTTTGTGCGTAGCGTACTGCGCGGGAACATGGTGTTCTGGCCCACATAGGCGATCAGCCCATCGAGCAGCAGGAGCGCTGCCACAAACACGCCCAACACCCTTAGCATGCGCCCCACCGGTGCGCCCTGCTCTATCTCCGCCAGCACGGCAGGCGAAATCAGCAGCTCAGCAGCAGCTTTCGCGGCGGCCAGGAATGCCATGAGTACACATGTTACAGGGATACTTTTGTAATGCTTCCACGCGAGCCGCAGCATGAACCCGGTGTTCTGCCACAAATTATAGGTTGGTTTTTTCGTTTCTTCCATCACATTCGCCTCTCTTTTCCCGATTTCCCGCCCTCCGGGCGGGGAATCAGTATCTATCGCTCCTTTATCCTACCACAAAAAACGCCCCCGCTGCCAAAACGGGGACGAATCGTTCATTTCAGGGGCTGAAACGTCAGCAGGCTGCCGTTGGCGGGCTGCCGCCCGCACCTGCCCAGAGGCTCTGCCTCTGGACTCCGCCAAAGGGGGCAAGCCCCCTTTGGAATCCCATCCTGTTTTCCCATCCCCACCTGCGGCGGGGATGGGAAAACACAGAATGCCGATTTTACACCTGCGGTATAAGGATTTCGGTGGTGAACGCGCCATCCTCGGAGTTGCGGCTGATATAGCCGTCGAGCCGCGCCAGGATGGTATCTATGCGCACAAGGCCGAAGCCGTGCCCCTCGCCTTTATCTGTGCGGAACAGCCCGCCGAGCTTCTGTTTCTTTTTGCCCGCTGTAAAGTTCGTGAAGGAGATATAGAGCTGCGTGTTTTTCATATCCATATACACACGGATGGCGCGCTGTTCGGGCGGCAGCGGCAGGCTTGCCTCAATGGCGTTGTCAAAAAGGTTGCCCAAGATACAGCACAGATCCAGTTCCGACATTTTCAGCTTGACGGGGATATGCGCGTCCACCTGCACGGAGATATCCTTTGCCCGCGCCAGAGAAATTTTGCTGTTGAGGATGGCGTCGGCCATTGTGTTGCCGGTTTTCACCGCGACATCTACCGTGTGCAGGTCGGTATCGAGCGCGTCGAGGTACTCGCGCAGGGCGTTCAGGTCGCCGTTTTCCAGCAGGACTTTCATGGTTTGGATATGGTTTCGGTAATCGTGCCGCCACATACGCATGCGGCGGTACATGTTGTCCACTTCCTGAAAATGCGTGTTGATCAGCTCCCGCTGGTAGGTTTCGATCTGCCTGTCCACATGTTTGGAAAAGAAATTCATCCTGTTTCTCCCCGTCTCCTGCTGTTTCTTCCTGTCTCCTGCTGTTTCTCCCCGCCTCCGACGGGGAGAAACAGCCATAATTTATGTGTGCGCAATGATCGCCTGGTTCAGCGGCTCATACGCGCCGCGCGGCAGCGGCAGCACCGTACCGTCCGAAAGCATCACTTCTCTCTTTGTCACGCGCGTGATATAGCGCAGGTTGAGGATCATCCCGCGCCCCACGCGGAAAAATCCCTCGCCCAGTTCCTTTTCAAATTCCGAAAGCGGGCGTTTTACGGTATATTCGCGCTTTGCGTACACCGTCACATAGTTCTGGCACACCGCCAAATACCGTATCTCAAACAGCGGGACACGCACCAGTTCGCCCGGTAACGTCAGGTTCAGCCTACACCCGTCCTGCGCTATCTTTTTCACAGCGCGGTCGAGTACCTCAAACAGCTTTTCGCGGTGCAGCGGCTTGATCAAATAATGCAGCGCCGCCAACTCGTACCCCTCGGCAATATACTCCGAATAGCCTGTGATAAACACGATCTGCACGGTCTCGCTCTCGCGCCGGACACGCTTCGCCAGTTCCACGCCGTCAATGCCGCCCATCTCAATATCCAATAAAAGGATATCAAAGGACTTATTCTCCTCATAGGCGAACAGGAAACTTTCCCCCGAAGGGAACGTCCGCACCCGTACGTCCGCCTCCCGCGCCGACGCCCACTCCCGCACCAGTTTTTCCACATAGCCTGCGTCAACGGCGCTGTCGTCGCATATGGCTATGGAAAGCGTCATGGTTATTCCCCCTTCTCTGCCTCTGCCAGACTTTGCACGAACGCGCCCGCCCATTCTTCCAATGTCATATGCGGGCCAATGCCCGTCTCATACAGTTGGACTCGGCAGGCAACATCCCCTTTTTGAATCACGATATTGGGCCAGTGCAGGTCGTCGTAGTAAGCGGCAGCAAAATCCGCGTCAAGTTCGGGCAGTTCTATCGCTTCATACGACTTTTTGGACTGCGCGGAGCGGAGATAGGCGCGCGCAAGCCGCCCGGCGATCCACGGACTGGCAGCTCTATGATAATACACATACAGCCCGCCGTCAAGTGTGGAGCCGTCCGCCCGCTTTACGGAGGCATGCTCTGCCCACTGGATATTCTCCGGGGCGAGGGGATCGCTGTGTACCGAGATATAGTTGAACCGTGCGCCCGTCATGGTTTGCCGGTAGCCGTGCGCGCCCTCGCCCGCAAGGTCGGTGAGCGTCGCAAACGGCGGGTGCTGGCCGTACTGTTCGAGGGGCATATGATCCTCATCCGTGACCGACACGACCCACAGGCGCAGCGACACGCAGGCCCAGACGACAAGCAGCACCAGTACCAGCGCTTTTTGCGCAAAGTACAAGGCGGGGCGTCGGCGGGTAGGCGGCGCGGGCAGCCCCTCCCGCAGGCGGCGTTTCAAACGCCCCATCGCCACTACTTCGGCAAGGGAAGTGCCAAAAGCCAACAGGACAAGCCCCGCCATAAACAGGAAATAGAAAGTGCTGGCTGTAATCATTGTCAGCAGCAGGCCGCCGCGCGATAGACACAGCACCAGGTAGAAAATGGGCAGGAACAACGACGAAACAAGGCTGCTCACCTGCCGTTTCTGCGCGGCGGCGACGGCAAGTGCCTGTACGGTGGGGTCGGTGTTCAGTTCCCGCGTGCCCGGTTTCAGCGTTCGGTAAATGTAAAAGCAGCCGCGTTTCCCTACATATTCCCATTCGTATTCTTCACTCAGCGCCACAGCCTCCGGGGGCGGGTCGCCGCCATCCTCTGTCCACATGCTTGTGCTTTTCGTCGCCGCTTCCAGCCTGTAGCGCGCATGGCACGGCGCGCTTTGCACAAACGACGCCACGTCCGCAAAAAAGCCGTCTTTTTCCAGCAGCCAGCCCCCCTGCGCCATTTCGCAGAGCCATTGTTCCATACCGTCCACATCATAGGACGGACAGGGCGGCAGGCGGTACCGCCGCTTTGGCTCCCTGTTCGGTTCCTGCATGGTCCAGCCCTGTTGCTCTTCTGTCATTTGTTATTCCCCCTTTTCCGCATCGGCGACGCATTGGCGCAGGCGTTTCAGCTCGGCGGCATAGGCGTCGCCGCCCTTGCCGGTGACGGCGTAAGTGCGCCGCCGCCCCTCCACCGCGACCTCCCGGATATATTTTTCGCTTTCAAATTTCGCGAGGATGGTGTAAAGCGTCGCTGGTCCGATGCGCAATCGTCCACCCGTGCGCTTTTCGATCCACTCCGCAATGTCGATGCCGCACATCGGCCCGGCACACAGCGCCATTAAAACATAAAACATCGACTCTGTAAGCGTCTCCATTGCCTTACGCGGCATGGCTGCCACCCCTTTCCGGCTGTTGTATCGTTATATGATATCATTTAATGATATTATAGCGTATATCATAGCGCCTGTCAATACTTTTGGCAAAGATATTCCTTTGGAACAAGATGGGATTCCAAAGGGGCTACGCCCCTTTGGCAGAGTCCAGAGGCGGAGCCTCTGGGCAGGTTTGGGCGGCAGCCCAACGAGGGGCCTTCCCGTACGGGAAGGCCCCTGATGGTGTCAGTTGTTGGATGGCGTATTTTCCGCCCACTCACCCGGCGGCACCGACGCCGCTGTGCTGGCGTCGGTGCCCTCGCCGCCGGACGGCGCGGGCGTATCCTGCGGCTCCGGCGGCATATGGATGTCCCCTTCGGGCGTGAGGTTGGCGGGATAAAAGCCGTCGTCCACGATGATGCGGCGCACAAGGCGGCTGACAAGCTGCTCCGCGCGGTCGGCGTCTGTGGCTACTATGCGGAAACGGTAGCCGTAATCACCCTTCATAAAACAGACGCTGCGTTCCCCGCCGCCGTCCTCACTGTCCATCTTTTCGGCGGTGACGGATACGTTCCAGATTTCCTGTGTGACGCTCCCTCCCAATTCAAGGCAGGTCGGAGGCAGCTTCCCCGCCCACACGCTGAACTCCCAGTGGTCCATCGGGCCTTCGTAGCCCTGAATATACGCACCGATCAACGCGCAGTCACCGGCATTCCATCCGGCACGGCCTGTCAGCTCGTAGGCGTCCCAGTCGAGGTGCGTTGTCAGCGCTTCCTCCCCGCCCAACAGAGCGGCGATCTGTTCGCGCGTCATTTGCAGGCGTATGGATTCGGGCGGGAAATCCCAATCCAAACTGGATGCGGCGACGGTTTCCCTTGTGCCGTAGTCGATCCACGGCAAAATGTGGTAGCACACGATGGGCACACCCGCCCGCGTCTCATGCGTCTCGTAGCCGCCCATCGTCTTCATGCCGGGTTCTGTGCCGTCCGGGTCTTCCGGCGCGAGGTCGATACTGCCCGCTTCCCCGATAGCCATGCTGCTGCTCTCCATTGCGCCTGTGGGCATCCCCCCTTTTGTAAGCTGCCAGACGGCGTATGCCCCCGCGCCCACCACCAGCACGGCGCACGCCGCCAGCGCGCCTGTGCGCAGCCAGAGGGGCGCTTTTCTTAGGGCGGGCGCGTGTCCCGGCAGCGCTGTCAGCTTTTCATGCAGGCTGTCGGAAACCGTTATGCGGTCCATATAGGAACGGTAGTTCTCTATTGCCATATCGTTAATCCTCCTTTGTGCGTCCTGCTTTCAGGAAAGCCACGTTTTCAGGCGCGACCGCGCGCGGCTGAGCTGGGCGCGCACCGTGCCGGGCCGCTGGCCTGTCAGCGCGGCGATCTCCTCGGCGGAATAGCCCTCATAATAAAACAGATGCACGGCGGCGCGCTCCTTCGGCGAGAGCGCGGATACCGCGTCCCACACCTCCACTTCCTCGTTTGTACCGGGGTATGTATCATACCAGCCCTCGGACAGCTCTGTGGTAGGGTGGCGGCGGCGGGCACGCAGGCAGGAGCGGCAGGAATTGATCGTCACCCGGAGCAGCCACGCCTTTTCATGGTTCGCGTCGGCAAGGCGCGGGCGCTTTTCCAGGTAGCGCAGAAATGTTTCATATACCGCGTCCTCCGCGCTCGCTTTGTCCCGCAGGATGGCAAGCGCCGTGCGCAGGAGTGTGTTCTCGTAAGCCTGAACAAGTTCCTCCAACCGGTTGGGGTAGTCCATAATCTGTCCCCCTTTCACTATATACACGCCCGGAGCAGGCGGATCGCTGCATGGAAAATAAAAATTTTTCGACGGTATGAAAAAGGGCGGCAAAAAGCCGCCCCTTTTTGTTGTTTCCCTCCCCGCCTCACCACTCGTGCTTCAAATCGCTTTCAGAAAGGCCGTATTTGCGCAGGAACGCCTGTAAGTCTGCGTCCGTGGCAATCAATGTCTGTTCCTCCAGCCTGCCCGTGAGCGGATCTTTGAAAGCTGCCGTCTTTTCACCCGTGCAGATGCTGGCGCGCAGGACGGGCACTTTCCCCGTTTTATCATAGACCTTCGCGTCTTTCTTTTTGGCAAACATGAAAAATCCCCCCTTTTCGCGCATGGATTCCTGTGGTATGCTGAGAGTATATTTCCGCTCTCCTGCGCGCCGATATGGCCGCGGCGCATTACGCCGCGGCCTGTCTTGGTTTTACAGGACGGGAACGCCCGCGCAGTACGCCTCGAAAGCTGTGCGGTCCAATCGGAAAGTCAGGCCGTCATAAAATTTCCCGCGCACCTGCCAGTAGCCTCTGTTACGCTTGCACTCCTGGAAACCCAATTTTTCCGCCAGGCCGACCATCCGAAAATTGCCCGACCACGTTTGAATGTATAAATGCTCATAGCCGCCATCCAAATGGTAGCGCACAAACGCGGACAACGCCTGCGCCCCCAGCCCGTGCGACCAGTAGGCGGGTTCTTTGATGTCGATCCCAATACCCCAATATGCCTCCGTCTGTTCCGCCTCTGCCGGGTTTTCCCTCCAGTTGAAATCCTCCCGCAGGCAATAGGTGGTGATGGTGCCGAGGTGTACGCCGTCCGCTGTGTCAATCTCAAATTCCAGACGGTGCCCCGGCAGCGTCTGTGCGGCCAGACGTTCCCTTTCCTTTTGGCGGTAGCTGTCCGGCTCCATTGGCTCGATCGGTTCCCAGGGCGCGTCCCAGTCGCCCCATTCTGTTTCCTGCATGTTCCAGCGGATATCGTCCTCAATATCTGCTTCGCACATATCCCGCAGGATGATATCCTGATACAAAAGCCTCATACTTTGTCCTCTAGTCTGGGGCGTGTCCAAGCCGTTCCCCTATTCCGCGCTTTTCTTCTGCTTCGCGTTCCAACTGTCAATAAACGCGACGATCTCCTTATCGTTATAAAACGCATATACGCCGATAGCACACGCAAGGCACACAGCGGCGATCAGCGCCGTCATGCGCACACCGCCCTCTGTGGGGTAGCTGTCGGTGGAGCCAAGGTACATTGTATAGGAGACGATCGCCGTCACGCCCGCCTGTGAGAGCTTTGTCACAAACTGCCGCGCCGCTACAAACATCCCGGCGCGGTCCTCGCCCGTCTTGATGCGGTCGTACTGCGCCATGTCGGCAAAGGCCGAGGGCGGCAGGATATTGGTGCAGGCGATCGGGAACGCCACACATATGCCGATCAGGATAGCCGCCGCCACATCCCCTGTCATGGCCCCTTCGCCCGCCAGCGCGCTCAAAAAACCGGGCTGGATAGGCTGGGTACTGATAGCATTGGCGATCGGCTCATGAAAATAGATGCCAAGATAAATAAACACATAGGCAATGCACGCAGCTAACAGCAGCGGCTTCTTGCCCGCCTTGCGCACCAGCCAGTTTACGAGCGGATAGGTGCAGATGCCCACCACGATACTGATTGCCAGCACAATGGTAGCAAAACTTTCATTCAGTCCCAACAGCGTATCAATATAGAACAGCAGCGCGCCGTTGAAAAACGCAAAACCCGCCTGCATAATAAGATAGCCGACAGTCATAACAATAAAATTGCGGTAAGCAAACGTAGTTTTCAGGCTTTTCAGCAGCGGCATATAGCAGCTTTTCCCCTCCACATAATCGCGCTCCCGGATGAGGAACGACGGGATGATTGCGCACGCCGCGCCGATCACGGCAAAGATTGCCAATGCCGCGCGCCAGGCCCACACGGCCTCCATCCCCGCGCCCCGGAACCCGCTCACCATGACCGGCAGCGCGTAGATCACAGCGCTGCCAAGCACAAACATCAGCGAATTGAGCGTATAGAAAAACACACGGCGGCGTGTATCGGTGACGATTTCCTGTTGAAGGGCCATATAGGGCACGCAGTACAGCGTGGATGCCATGTAATAGGCCAGCAGCATCACGGCCACCCACAAAATGTTCACGATATGCACCGAACCGGACGGCGGGAAAAAGATCATCAGGCACGAGGCAGCATACGGAACCGCCGCCCACCGCATGAAGGGGATGCGCCGCCCTTTGGGCGAGGTGCTGCGGTCGCTCATACTGGCGACCCAAGGATCGGTGATGGCGTCAAATACGACGCCCGCGCCGCGCAGCAGGCCCATCATACCGGCGGGCAGCAGCAGCGGCAGGCCCGAAGACGGCGTAACATTGAAGAATTTCAGCGTATAGGTGACGATCAGCCCGCCCAGTACGGCGCGGGCAAATTCACCCAGGCAAAGGCCCATCATGCGCAGGGTGGAAAGTTGTTTTTTCATGCGTCCTCCCTCCATTGCAGCAGCTTTTCACGCAGGAGCCGCTTGTACTTTTCCGGCTCCTCCCCCAAGGGGCCGTGCGCCGAATGTTCAAACCAGATGAGCGCTTTGTCGGGCGCTTCGATAGCGTCAAAGTATGCCTGTACAAGGGCACTGGGCGTGTTATTGTCGTGCCTGCCCTGGAAGATATAATAGGGCATTTCAAACTTTGTGCATTCGCGGTCAAAGGCGCATTTCGACGTAGTGGGCCACATATAGGTCAGGCATTTCTTATAGCCCAGCGCCAGGCCGATTTTATCGGTGAACGTAAACTCGTGGCTTTTGAGCAGCGGCAGGGCGGTGTCCGACCAGTATGTCCCCTTTTTCATCGAATGGCCGCCGTATTTTTTCATGATGCGGCGCTGTGCCATCATGCCGTCGAATACCTCGCGGTAGCAGCCGTCCACCGGGCGACCAATACGCTTCAGTGTCTCAATGGCCTTTGTATCGCCCGCCTTTTCTGCTTCCATCATAGCGAAATCATAGCTCAGGTCCTCATTCAGCGCGCCGTTCACCACCTGCCCGCTGCCGACGTACCCGGCGATATGTTCCGGGTATCGGCTGCACAGGTATGTGCCAAGCTCAGTGCCCCAGCTCCCGCCCCAGATGAACAGCTTCTTCTTATGGAGCAGTTTGCAGAGATAGGCCACCAGTCCGGCGGCGTCCTCGATAAGCTGCTCCAAATGCAGCGTTTCTTTTTTCACGCCCCAGTAAGAGCCGCCTGTACCGCGCTGATCCCAGGCGACGATCGTGAAATCGTCGCACAGATCGCAGTTGCGCGTCATAACGCTGTCGCGGTTGCTGACGCCCGGCCCGCCGTGCAGGAACAGCAGCACGGGGTTTGTCCTCTTCGTGCCCCGGATGTGGATCTTCTGCCGCACCCCTCCGATAGGCACACGGCGTACCACGTCGATCGCGTAAGTCATATCCTGTCCCCTCCTCTGCCGCGCGGGATTCCCCCGGCGGCCTTGGGCACGGCTGGCAGGCTGACTTTGCGCCCGCGTGCTGGCCGCGCCGGTCCCTTTTCGGTATTACCAAAGTTTAACAGGTTTGAGGAAGGTTGTCAATCTGTAATTTATCTTGTTTTCGGGAGTGTCCAAAGCGAGACGCTTTTGTATAATGCCCCGCCCGAAGGGTGGGGCATTATACGCCAATCCTCTGCACGTTTTGAATACGCCCCTGTTTTCAGCGGCATTGACGCTGGGCGGAAGCTATGCTATAATCAAAAAAAGGGATTTAGGGAGGAACGCTCATGGAACAAACATTATCTGTAAATGGAAAAGAATACAGGCTGCTCAAGCTGCTTGGAAAAGGAAAAGGCGGGTACTCTTATTTGGCGGAAGATGGGTTACAGAAATATGTTTTGAAACAGATACACCACGAGCCATGCGATTACTACCACTTCGGAAATAAAATAGAGGCGGAAATAAATGATTATAACCGCCTGAAAGCAATCGGGATAAAAATTCCGGCTATGGTCGATGTGGATATAGAAAACGAACGTATTTTGAAAGAGTTTATTGACGGCGATACAATTTACGAATTGATTTTACAGGACAGGATGGACTCCCGCTACATGGAACAGGTGCGCGGGATGTGTACTCTGCTATACGCCGCCCATACCAATATTGATTATTTCCCGACAAACTTTGTAGTGCAAAATGGCGAGGTATATTACATTGACTTTGAATGCAATGATTACATGGAACAGTGGGGCTTCGAAAACTGGGGCATCCGCTGCTGGTCCAAAACGCCGGAATTTCTGCAATATGTCCGGGAGCATTCATAAGTCAGGGCACAAATGCCGCAGCAGTCCCTGACACCCCTCGTTTATATCCCTCCATGCCGCCTCAAAATCCCGTGTATACCAAGGGTCAGCTACGGAACCGGAACGGGACGTAAAATCCAGCAGCAAACGTATCTTGTTCTGTGGGTCGCAGTGGGAAATCACTTTCATGTCGAAAAGGTTCTCCTCGTCCATGCCAATCCATAGAGCGAAACGGTCGTAGTCGGCATGTGTGATCTGCCGTGCCGTTTTGCCGGAACAGTCTATGCCATACCGCCCCAAAAGGCGACGCACTGGCGGATAGACCGGGTTTCCCAGTTCCTCGCTGCTTGTCGCGGCGGATTCGATATAAAACCGCTCCGCTGCCCCCGCTTTGCGCACTATGTCTTTCATAACAAACTCAGCCATTGGGCTGCGGCAGATATTGCCGTGGCAGATGAATAATATTTTTTTCATTTCCGAAAATCTCCTTGAAAGCCGCGTATTTTCTGAGTTTTTGGCCATTTTCACATTGTTCTCAAGGGCTTGAAAACCGGCATATCATGGCATAAACCCGCATATTTTCGCCCCCAAAAGTAGTAAAAAAGTAGTAAATTGAGGGTCTGTGAGCGAATTTACTACTCGCCAGCTGCCACCCTTTTCAACTCGTCCTTAGCCTCGTCATACCCCATATGGGTATATGTGTTGAGGGTAACGCCTATGTCTGCGTGTCCCATCAGGTATTGGAGTGTCTTGGGATTCATGCCACTTTTTGCCATATTCGAGCAAAAAGTATGCCTGCAAACATGAGGGGTAATTTGCGAGATCGGAAGAGCGTCGTGTAGGGAAAGAGTGTTGCGAGACGTGGGG
>CANCXY010000007.1 GCA_947381875.1 uncultured Clostridia bacterium
ATCTACACGTCTCGCAACACTCTTTCCCTACACGACGCTCTTCCGATCTAATTCGGCGTGGCGGGCATGGGCGCGTACCTCTACCTGCGCCGCTATACGAAAACGCGCAACTTCGCGGTGATTGGCGCATGCCTGTATACGCTTTCGGGCTTTACCATCTACAACACCTTTTTCAACCATTTTGTCGACTGCATCGCGCTGTTCCCCTTCCTTCTGTATGCGCTCGACTGCGCCGTGAAGGACGGCATTTGGGGCTTTTTTGCGCTGGCCGTCGCCGTCAACCTCATCAACAACTATTTCTTCTTCGCCGGGCAGATTGTGTTCCTCATTGTCTATTTTGTGGCCATGCTGCTGGCGCGCGCCTATCAGATTGACGGGAAGTGTTTTGCGCGTCTGGCCTTTGAATCCCTGCTGGGCGTGGCGATGGGGTGCCTGCTCCTCCTGCCCGCCGCGCTCTGCCTGAAAGACAACCCCCGCACGGTCGATTTGTCCAGCGGGTTCGGCTTCCTTCTGTATGGGCGCGTGCAGCAGTATTTCGCGATTATCGCCTCGTTGTTCCTGCCGCCGGACCCGACCTATCTCCCCAATATCTTCACCGACGCGGTGATAAAACATACCAGCATGACGGCCTTTCTGCCTATTGTGAGCGTCGTTGGCGTCTGGGCTTACCTGAAAGCGAAACCGAAAACGGCGTTTTCCAAAATCCTGTGGACATGCCTTGTCATGGCTTTGGTGCCCGTGCTGAACTCATCGTTTTACGCGCTGAACTCCAGCTATTACGCGCGGTGGTACTATATGCCTATCCTCATCATGTGCGCCGCTACGGTATATGCTCTGGAGGACGCGCAAATCGACTTGGACGCGGCCTGGCGGCCCGTGCTGATTGTGACGCTGCTGTTCGCGGTGTTTGCGCTGGTGCCCAAAAAAGAGGACGGTGCATGGACCATCGGCGTTGTACAGCACCAGGCGCAGTTCTGGCTGACGTACCTGACGGCCATCTTAGGCCTGCTGATCTTCTACGGCGTACTGCGCCTGCGCAAAAGCCCACGTTTCGCGCCCGCGCTGCTGGCCTCGATCCTCGGCTTCTCGGTGTTCTATTCGGTCATCCATGTGGCGCTTGGCAAGATGCCCCAATGGGAGGGCGACGCCGCCTATCATGATGAATGCTATGTCGCGGCGCGCGCGGTCGATCTGCCGGACGACCACTTCTACCGCACCGACGCCGACGGCTGTTACGACAACCTCAGCCTGTGGATGGAAAAGCCGTGCCTGCCGTTTTTCAACAGTGTCGTCACGCCGTCCATTATGGATTTCTACCCGCGTGTAGGCGTAAAGCGCGATGTTTCCTCCAAACCCGACCAGAAAATATACGCCCTGCGCGGCCTTTTGAGCGTAGAATATATCCTGACGCCCCGCACAAAGGAGGCCGCGTTCGCCGAACACGCGGCGGAACGCGGTTACGTCTACGACCACCAGGATGATTTCTTCGTCTACTACCGCAACGAAAATTATGTGCCCATGGGCTTCACCTATGAAAAATATATGCTCTTAGAGGACCCCGAACCGGAAGAACCCCCCGAAAGCGGCGAGGACACACCCGAAACAGAGGAAATCTTGCCAGGCGTGCAGCGCTGGATGTCCCTCCCGGAGAACCAGCGCGCCAACATGCTGATGCGCGCCATCGCCCTGACGCCCGAACAGATTGAGCTGTACGGCGCGTGGATGGAACCTGCCACCGCCGCCGACACCACCGGCCTGACGTATGAGGCCTACGCCGCCGATGCCGCCGCGCGCCGCGCCTCCGCCTGCACCGCCTTCACCGCCGACGGCACCGGCTTTACCGCCGCCATCACACTCGAAACCCCCAACCTCGTATTTTTCAGCGTCCCCTACGACGAAGGATTCACCGCGACCGTGAACGGCGCGCCCGCCACAGTGGAGCGTGTGGACGGCGGCCTGTGCGCGGTGCCCTGCCAGGCAGGGGAAAATACCATCGTTTTCACTTACAAAACGCCCGGCTTCTCTGTCTCCTCCAAAATCACCCTCGCCGCATGCGGCGTATGGCTAGGCTATATCGCCTTGTGCGTGATGGAGCGCAGGAAACACCGCAAGCAGTAGCGGGCTGCCGCCCGCCAAAGGGCGCTGCCCTTTGGAATCCTGCCAGAGGCTCTGCCTCTGGACTCCGCCAAAGGGGCGCAGCCCCTTTGGAAACCCATCACCTGCATAGCTGTGTACGGGTGCGCCGCCGCAACAGGGAGCTTTTGCGCCTTCCCTTGCCAAGAGGGCGGGACAATACAGGAAGCCCCGCCTGTTTTCAAACAGTTTCACGAATACTATATTTTGGATGTAAGGAGACGTTTATGACGGATATGAATCATGTTTCCCTGCTTGCTGGGGAATTCCACCTTGTGCCCGCGCGTGTGGAGGCCACCATCGCGTTGATTGACGAGGGCAACACCATCCCCTTTATCGCGCGCTACCGCAAAGAGGCCACCGGCAGCATGGACGACCAAACTCTGCGCGCGCTGGACGAGCGCCTTTCCTATCTGCGCAAATTAGACGAGCAGAAGGAAACCGTGCGCGCCGCCATCGACAGCCAGGGCAAGCTGACCGACGACCTCTCCGCTGCGCTGGAAAAAGCCAAGACGCTGGCCGAGGTGGAGGACATCTACCGCCCTTACCGCCCCAAGCGCAAAACGCGCGCCTCAATCGCCAAAGCGCGCGGCCTGGAGCCGCTTGCCGACCAACTGCTCAACCAGTCCCCCGCCGACGACCCCGCCGCCCTCGCCGGGGCGTATATCACGGAGGAGGTGCCCGACGCCGAAGCCGCGCTGGCGGGCGCGCGGGACATCCTGGCCGAGCGCTTTTCCGATTCTGCCGCCCTGCGCGCCACCCTGCGCAGCCTCTACAACGCGACAGCCATGTTGGAGAGCAAAGCGGCGAAAAAGGAGGCCGAAAGCGTCTATGAGAATTACTACGATTTCGCCGAACCCGCCGCCCGCATCGCCGGGCACCGCGTCTTAGCCATCGACCGGGGCGAGCGCGAAGGGTTTTTGAAAGCAGCCGTCACCGTCGACGCGGCGCGCGCCGTGCGGCTGCTGACGGAGCGCACCGTAAAAAACGAAAGCCCCTGCGCGCAGCAGGTGTACGCCGCCGCCGAGGACGCCTACGCGCGCCTGATCCACCCCAGCCTCGAACGCGAGGTGCGCGCCGCCCTCACCGAGCGCGCGTGTGAGGGCGCGATCGGCGTGTTCAGCAAGAACCTGCGCCAGCTCCTGCTTCAGCCGCCTATCAAGGGCAAAGTCGCTCTTGGCCTTGACCCCGGCTACCGCATGGGCTGCAAAACCGCCGTTGTGGACGCCACCGGGAAAGTGCTGGATACGGCTGTTATTTTCCCCGTGCCGGAGTTCAAGCGCGTGGAGGAGGCAAAGCGCACGCTGAAAGCGCTGATTCAAAAGCACGGCGTGGAAATCATCGCCATTGGCAACGGCACAGCCAGCCGGGAAACGGAGATGTTCGCCGCGCAGGTCATCGCGGAAATAGATATGCCCGTCAGCTATATGGTGGTGAGTGAGGCGGGGGCGAGCGTCTATTCCGCTTCCAAACTCGCCGCCGAGGAGTTCCCGGAGTATGACGTCAACCTGCGCAGCGCCGTTTCAATCGCGCGCCGTTTGCAGGACCCGCTTGCGGAGCTTGTCAAAATAGACCCCAAGTCCGTGGGCGTGGGCCAGTATCAGCACGACATGCCCCCCGCGCGCCTCGCCGCAGCCCTGGACGGCGTGGTCGAGGACTGCGTGAATACCGTCGGCGTCGATTTGAACACCGCCAGCGCCCCGCTGCTCTCCCGCGTCGCAGGCGTGACGGGGACGGTGGCGAAGAATATTGTGCATTACCGCGAGGAGAACGGCGCGTTCACCGCCCGCAAGGCACTTTTGAAGGTGCCCAAATTAGGCCCGAAAGCGTTTGAGCAGTGTGCGGGTTTCCTGCGCGTGCCGGGCGCGCAGGACCCGCTGGACGCCACCGCCGTACACCCGGAGAGCTACGGGGCCGCGCGCGGCTTGTTGGAGCTGTGCGGCCTCTCACCCGCCGATATCGGCACGGCCCGCGCCGCCGCCCTGCGCAAAGAGACGCAGCGGCAAGGCATGGAGGAGACGGCCCAGCGCCTGGGGATCGGCGTGCCGACGCTCACGGATATCATAGAGGAACTTCTGCGTCCGGGCCGGGATATGCGCGACAGCCTGCCCCCGCCCCTTCTGCGCACCGATGTATTGGATATGAAGGATTTGAAGCCCGGCATGCAGCTCACGGGCACTGTGCGCAACGTGATCGACTTCGGCGCGTTTGTGGATATCGGTGTCCATCAGGATGGCCTGGTACATATCAGCCAGATTTGTGACAGATTCATCCGCCACCCCGCCGAGGTATTGAAGGTGGGAGACGTGGTAACAGTGTGGGTGATGCAGGTGGATATGGCGAAAAAGCGCATCGCGCTCACGATGAAACAGCCAAAGGAGAAATAGTGTGAGGGAAAAGTTAGGAAAAAATTTCATGCTCAGCCGCGCGTTTTTTGTTTCGCTGCTCTCCATTGCGATTCCTATCGCGCTGCAAAACACCATCAGCTTTGGCGTGGCTGTGATGGACAGTGTGATGTTAGGCAGTTTCGGCGATGTTGCCATTGCCGCCGCGAACCTGGGCAACCAGCCGTTTTCCATCCTGATGTCGTTCGGCTTCGGCCTGTCTTCGGGCGGCACGGTGTTGATCGCCCAGTATTGGGGCAAAGGCGATATGGCGCGCATCCGTAAAGTCATGCGCCTGAGCATGCAGATGGTGTTCTGCGCTTCTCTTGCCATCACACTGTTGTGTATGGCCTTCCCCCAGCAGATTTTACGCATCTACACAAAGGATGAGAGTGTGGTGCGCGCGGGCGCGGGCTATCTGTCGCTTGTCCTGTTCTCGTATATCCCCTACAGCATTTCCAACAATTATATGATGAGCCTGCGCGCCGTTGAGCAGGTAAAGATGTCCACAGCCATTTACGCGGTCAGCTTTTTTGTGAACGTGTTTTTCAATTATGTGTTCATCTTCGGCAAATTCGGCGCGCCCCGCATGGAGGTACGCGGCGCGGCGGTGGGCACCATCTGTGCGCGCGTCAGCGAGCTGATTATGGTGCTGCTGTATATGTACCTGCGCGAGCGCCGGGTGGGTTTCCGTATTCATGAATGTTTGCGTTTTGATAAGGAGATGTTCCCCAGCTTTGCCCGCCACAGCCTGCCCGTATTGGGAAACGAGCTGTTGTGGGGCATTGGCTTCTCGGTGACCAATATTATCATAGGCCGCATCAGCAGCGTATTCCTGGCCGCGAACAGCATCGCGGGCGTACTCAACCAGTTGATGTTCATCAGCGTGGCGGGCGTCTCCAACGCGGCGGCGGTCCTCACCGGCAAAACGATTGGCGAGGGGAGCCGCGAGCGCGCCCGCAAAACCGCTAACACCCTCCTGCTCACAAGCCTGTTCGTGGGCATATTCAACTGCCTGCTGGTACTCCTTATCCGCCCGGTTTTTCTCTCGCTCTATAACGTTACCCCCGAAACCTACGAGGCCGCGTGGTCCATCCTCGGCACAATGGCCCTGCTCCAACTTCCCCTCGGCGTCGATGTAACGGTCATCGTCGGCGTCCTGCGCGGCGGCGGGGACACCCAGGCCGCATTCATCTACGACTGCGGCGCGCTCTGGCTCGTCAGCATCCCAATGGGCATCCTCGCGGGCTTTGTGTTCCACTGGCCCCTGCCCGCCATTTTCCTGTGTCTGAAACTGGACAGCGCCATCAAAGCCGCCCTCGGCGTCCTGCGCGTGCGCAGCGGCAAGTGGATCCGCAACGTCACCGTGCAGTCGCAGACTGCATAGTCCGGCGGGCATAAGGCGTGAGATAGCGGAGAGGGTACAAACGAGGTGTTATTGAATATTCCCCGCCCACAGGGCGGGGGAATATATGGAAATCATCTCTGCGGTTTAGACACTCCCGAAAATTTCCGCCATCAAATTGATACAGGTTTCGACAGGTGGTATACTATAGAGGCAAGCCATACAGGCGGCGTCCCCAGAAAGGAGGATAGGCGTAGTCCAAATGGAAAGGGGGTGCCGTTATGCGGAAAAAGTGGGGCAAGGTATTACGCTTTATCCTTTTGCTGCTGGTGCAACTCGCCTTGTACATCTGCTTTTTTTCGCTGATAGCAAAGCAAGGGCCTGAACCCTATGCACCTCGGTTCAGACCCTGAAAAGCCACGGCGCGTACTTTGGACGCCGCCTTATGGTTATTATTATAACTCCGCTTTCGCGGGGCTGTCAAATGTTTTCCAAAAAATTTCCGACATAAACAGGAATGCGGAAAAAATGCCGCTTTGCATGGAGTACAAATTCATAAATTCTCAAATGGCGTTAATATCCCCAGTCTGCATGGCAGCCATTCCACTGGCTCTCCTAATCCTTGAATCTGTTTGGCGTAACGGATTACATCATGGAACTGATTTGCCAATAGTCCTCGATTATTAAATTTCGCTCCAGATAAACCATTCTGTAGGGAATTGCAGAGAAAAGAATGAAATCCGGCAATGTCCCAACCGAGCATATCGTTTCCAATCCATAAACTATTATCTGCGCTTCCGTTCATCAATCCATAACTGTTGCTGCCGTTCAATTCTTTTGCTAATATTTCAAAATACTTAGGAGTTGTTGAAAGGCTCACAATGGGGAAAGTGTTTCCTAAACGAAATCTTTTGTGGAAATTTTGTGCATCGGATGCCTGGACAAAGCGGCCATCTACATCAATTTGTTTAAGATTGAAAAGACGGATTGCCTCATTTGAAAAATCTTTATATTGTTCGTTATTTAACTTCAAATAATTTTGATATCGCTGGCTTTCCTTTTTACGCCATCCGCCCATGAAGCATTTCGGGTCAGGGTGCTGTTCACCTATGCAGCCACTGACGGACAGGGCTTGTTTGCCAATGCCAGACAACCATATGGGCGTGTCTATTATTTTGCATATATAATATCCTATAATTTTGAATTGCGCCATAGGTTCATCCCCAGTATGTTTTTCTATCGTGTTATATATGATTATAGCATTTCCCTTGGCCTGTTTCAAGGTGCTTTCTTTTTATAAATTGAAATAGCGGGCGTTTTCGGCGGCGCACCCGTGTACAGCTATGCAGGTGATGGGTTTCCAAAGGGGCTGCGCCCCTTTGGCGGAGTCCAGAGGCAGCGCCTCTGGCAGGATTCCCAAGGGCGGCGCCCTTTGGGCGGTAAAATCGTGAATGTTTCGTGAGCATCTTGTCAAAGGGAGGGGAAAGTGCTATACTGGACAGGTAAAGGGGGCGGGCATTACGGAGTTTTTTTCACAGCGGAACCGCCTTGCGTGGCGGGTGCGCGGGGTCGCGTGTTTGTGGCACGTTCGGAAAGCGATGCAGTACCCCGGACCGGCGCGGCGGTACATATGGGCACACAGGGATCCGTTTCTGGGGCTTGTGTTCTGTCTGCTGCTGATGGTGCTGTGCGCCTGCGAACCTGCCCCGCCGCTCCTGCCGGACACCGAGGCGCCCCGGCTTTTGGGGCTGGGAGGGCTGACGGTCGAGGCGGGCGGTACCATTTTGTACCGCGATGGCGTGTCCGCCGTGGATGATGTGGACGGCCCGGTGCCGCTGCAAATCGACGCGGGCGCGGTGGATCTGAATAAGGCGGGGGTGTACCCTGTCATTTATTCCGCTGTTGACGCGGCGGGCAATGTCGTCAGCAAGACTGTCGCGGTCGTTGTGACCGCCTCGGACGAGGATCAGGACGGGCCGTTTGCGGAACGGCTGAAGACGATCACCAAAAAGATTTTGGCGGAGATCACCACGGAGGAGATGGATCAGCGCGAGAAGGCGCGGGCCATTTTCGATTATGTCCACGACAATATCCATTATGCCGGCAGCTCCAATAAACGGAGCTGGGTGCGCGCGGCCTATACGGGTTTTACGCGCGGCATCGGGGACTGCTTCAATTACTTTGCCTGTTCCAAAGCGCTGCTGACGCAGGCGGGCATTGAGAATGTCGATTTACAGCGCGTGGGCGGCGTTTCACAGCATTTCTGGCAGCTTGTGAATGTCGGGGACGGCTGGTATCACTTTGACGCCTGCCCTACGCCGAAAGAGTATGGATTGGACGCATTCCTCTTTACCGAGGCGCAGGCGCGCGCCTTTACCGAGATGTGTGCGGGGGATGACCGGTACCCCAATTACTATGTTTATGACTACGCCGCATGTCCGGTACAGCCTGAAGGCATGCCGGAAGACGGCGAGGCGGCGGCTGAATAGGGGAGTATCCAAAGCGAAACGTTTTGTTTTCCCGCCCGTGGGGTAGGGACACACGGAAAATCATCTTCGCGGCTTGGACACGTTCCTGAATAAAGCCCGCCAGGGGGGATAGCAAATTTGCAGCGGAATGTGCTGGAATACTTAGAGGCCACCGCCGACCGGCTGCCGGAGAAAATCGCGTTCAGCGGCGGCGAAAGCGGGCTGACGTTCGGGCAGGTGCAGCGCGCCGCCCAGGGCGTCGGTACATTTTTGGCGCAAAAGGGTGTGCGGCGGGAGCCGGTGGCCGTCTTTATGGAGCGGTGCCCTGAGGCCGTGGCCGCTTTTTTCGGCGCGGTGTACGGGGGCGGCTTTTATGTGCCCATCGACAGCGAAATGCCCCGTTACCGCATTGAGCAGATCCTCCGCACCCTGCGTCCGCGCGCGGTGCTGTGCAGCGAAAAAACACGCCATAGTGCCGGGGAGGCCGCGGGGCAGGCGGGGGGCGCGGCATACCTGTATACGGAAGCCGCCGCCACGGAGCCGGATATGCCGCTTTTGCGGGAAATACGCCGCGCGCAGATCGACACTGACCCGCTGTATGTTGTCTTTACCTCCGGCTCTACCGGCGTACCGAAAGGGGTAATCGCGAGCCACCGGTCGGTGATCGACTATGTGGAACAGCTCTCCGAAATATTGGGTTTTTCCGAATCGACCGTGTTCGGGAGCCAGACGCCGCTGTATTTTGACGCCTGCCTCAAAGAGCTGTACCCCACCATCAAATTTGGCGCGACTACCTATCTGATCCCAAAAAGCCTGTTTATGTTCCCGGTGCGGCTTATCGCCTGGCTGAACCAATACAAGATCAATACCATCTGCTGGGTCGCGTCCGCGCTGGCGCTTGTATCGGGGCTGGGGGCGTTCCGGGAAGATGTGCCGCGCTGTCTGCATACGGTCGCCTTTGGCAGCGAGGTGTTTCCCGCCCGCCAGTTGGCGCTGTGGCGTCAGGCGCTGCCGGAGGCGCGCTTTACAAACCTCTATGGCCCCACAGAGGCTACGGGTATGAGCTGCTATTACCATATCGAGCGCGAATTTGCCCCGGATGAACCAATCCCCATTGGCCAGCCGTTCCCCAATACGGGGCTGCTTCTGCTCACAGAGGATGGCCGAGAGGCCGCGCCCGGCGAGACCGGCGAGATCGCCCTGCGCGGCACATGCCTTGCACTGGGGTATTATCAGATGGCGGAACAGACGGCGGAAAACTTTGTGCAGAACCCGCTGCAAAGCGCCTGGCCTGAGCGCGTATACCGCACCGGCGATCTTGGGCGCTATAACGAGCGGGGGGAACTGGTGTTCGTCTCGCGCAGAGACCACCAGATCAAGCACATGGGCCACCGCGTGGAGTTACAGGAGATCGAGGCCGCCGCCGCGCTGCATCCCGGCGTAGCCGCCGCCTGCGCCGTATATCAGCCGGAGAAAGACCATATCCTGTTCTACTATACCGGAGACGCACAGGAGAAAGAGGCGGCGGCGTTTTTGCGGGAGCGCCTGCCGCGCTATATGGTGCCGAACCGTATCCAGCGGCTGGCGCAGATGCCCCGCACGCCGAACGGCAAGACAGACCGCCGGGCGCTGGCCGCTTTTCAGGAGGAAGGAGAACAACAAGAGCATGGATGATCTGCTGAATATCCTGCGTGAGGTTCACCCGGAGGTGGATTTTGCGCAGTGCCGCGCGCTGGTGGACGACGGCGTGCTGGATTCCATGGATATCGTCACGCTTGTCGCCGAGATCAGCAGCCGTTTTGACGTGGAGATCCCCGCTGGGGAGCTTGTGCCGGAAAACTTCAATTCCGCCGATGCCATCTGGCGGATGATCGAACGGCTGGACGAGGCGTGACGGGAAAACCATGAACCTTGCATCTGCCGCATTTCTGGCGTTTTTCGCGGCGCTGCTGGTGCTGTATTACACTGTGCCGCGCCGTTTCCAAGGGAAGCTGCTGCTGGCCGGGAACCTGTTTTTCTACTGGTTCGCCGGGTGGCGGAGCTTTCTCTATATCGGTGCCACAACGCTCACCACCTATCTGACGGCGCGCAAGCTCGGCGTGCTGTCCGCACAGCAGGAGGCCTGGCTGGCGCAGCATAAGGCAGGGCTTTCCAAAGAGGAGCGCAAAGCGTGGAAAGCAAAGGGCAAAGCGGTGCGCAAACACTGGCTGACGGCGTGCCTTGTGCTGAACTTCGGCATCCTGGCGGTGGTGAAATATACGGGGTTTGCGGCGCGGAGCGTCAACAGCATTGCCGCCGCGTTCGGCAGCGGCGCGCTTTTGCCCGCTGTCTCTTTTGTGTTACCTATGGGCATTTCCTTTTACACCTTCACGGCGATGGGCTATCTGTTAGATGTATATTGGGGCAAATGTGCCGCCGAACAGAGCCTTGGCCGCTTTGCGCTGTTTGTGACATTTTTCCCCCAGCTTGTGCAGGGGCCAATCAGCCGCTTCGGCGAGCTGGCAAAGACTCTGTACGCCGAACACGCCTGGGATGCCCGCCGCGCCGCTCTGGGCGCGCAGCGCATCCTGTGGGGACTGGCGAAAAAGCGTGTTGTCGCCGACCGCCTCGCCATCCCGCTGGCCGCGCTTACCGCCGACCCCGCGCAGTATAACGGCGTGTATGTGCTGGCGGTGATGTTCCTCTATGCCGTCCAGCTCTACGCCGATTTCACGGGCGGCATTGATGTTGCCATCGGCGCGGCGCAGATGCTGGGCGTCGATTTGGCCGAGAACTTCCAGCGCCCGTTCTTCTCCAAAAACACAGCGGAATATTGGCGGCGCTGGCATATCACGATGGGCACCTGGTTCCGCGATTACCTGTTTTATCCGCTCTCCGTCTCAAAGCCCATCTTAAAGCTGCACCAAAAATGCCGGGGACGGTTCGGCACGTTCGGCAGGCGGATATCCGTGCATGTGTGCAGCCTGGCCGTCTGGCTTGTCACGGGCCTTTGGCATGGCGCAAGCTGGAACTTCGTGGTCTGGGGGCTGCTGAACGGGCTGGTGATTGTCGCGTCGGAAGAATTGAAGCCGCTCTATGCCCGTTTCCACGCGCGCTTCCCCCGCCTAACGGGTACGCGCGGATGGGACGCTGTGCAGGCGGCGCGCACGTTCTGGCTGATGGGCGTGATCCGCGTGCTGGACGTGTACCGTGATGTGCCGCTCACGTTCCGTCTGATGGGCACAGTGTTCACGTCGTTCCATCCGGGGGTGCTGTGGGACGGCTCCTTTCTCACGCTGGGCCTGGGCGCGGGCGATTGGGTCGTTGCGGCACTGGGCGCGGGGGGCATGCTTGCGGTCAGTCTGCTGAGCCGACGGGAGCCGGTGCGCGAAAAGATTGCGCGGCGCGGGCCGTATTGGGTTTGGGGGGCGTGTACGCTGCTGGCGCTGCTGATTCTTGTGTTTGGCATGTACGGCGTCGAGTATGACGCCTCACAGTTTATCTATAACCAGTTTTAGGGGGCGGACGAATGAAAAAACAGGCGCGGGCCGCCGCTTTGTGGTGTACGGTATTCGCGGCGGCGCTGCTGTTCCTGAACGCGCTGTTCATGCCGAAATATATCAGTGAGGTGCCGGAGGGCGCACTGATTGCGGAATACTATCAGGAGAAAGCCCCACATGACGTGGTGTTTATTGGCGACTGCGAGGTATACGAAAATTTTTCGCCCGATGTATTGTGGCGGGAATACGGTATCCCAAGCTGTATCCGGGGCAGTGCGCAGCAGTTGATATGGCAGTCGTATTATCTGCTGAAGGAGACCCTGCGCTATGAAACGCCCCGCACGGTCGTATTTAATGTGCTGTCGATGCAGTACGCAGAGCCGCAAAGCGAGGCGTATAACCGGTTGAATTTAGACGGCATGCGTTTTTCGCGGGAAAAGTTAGACGCCGTGCGCGCCTCCATGACACCGGAGGAAAGTTTCCTGTCGTATTTGTTCCCGTTTCTGCGTTATCATGACCGCTGGCAGGACTTGAAAGCCGAGGATTTCACGGCGCTGTTCCACCGTGACCTTGTATCGGACAGCGGTTATCTGATGAATGTGCAGGTGCGCCCCGCAGGGGAAATCCCCGCCGCAAGGCCCCTGCCTGATTACGATTTTGCCCCCGTCTGCTGGGATTACCTGAACCGCATGGCCGACCTGTGCGCGTCGCACGGCGTACAGCTTGTGCTGATCAAAGCGCCAAGTCTCTACCCGGCGTGGTACGACGAATGGGAGGCGCAGATCGAGTCGTTTGCCGAGACGCACGGCCTGCCTTATATCAATTTCTTGGAAAAGGCCGACACGGTAGGAATCAATTATGCCGAGGACACCTATGACGGCGGCCTGCACCTGAACCTGTACGGTGCGGAAAAAATGTCGCACTGGTTCGGCGCATGGCTTATGGAGAACACCACCGCCCAGGACAGGCGCGGCACAGAGCCGTTTGAAAGCGTCTGGGCAGAAAAAAGCGCCGCCTACGCCGCCCGCAAGGCGCGGCTGGAGGCCGAGTGGGGCGCGTAGAGTTGGGCTGCCGCCCAAACCTGCCCAGAGGCTCTGCCTCTGGACTCCGCCAAAGGGGCGCAGCCCCTTTGGAAACCCATCTTGATACAAAGGAATGTTTGAGGGGAGAAAACATCATGCAGGAAAAAGCAATGAAGCGTTTTGTAGTGTTCGCATGCCTCCTCGCCGCGCTGCTGCTGGCCGGGTGCGGCGCGCCCGACAGCGTAGACGCCGCCGCACAGGCCGCCTATGTGTTCCAAAGCGGGGAGGCCGCTGTCACGGCTGGCGACGATATGGCGCAGGTCCTTCCGGCGCTGGGCGATCCGAAAAGCTATTTTGAAGCGCCGTCCTGCGCGTTCGACGGGTTGGACAAAACCTACACCTACCCCGGTTTTGTTATCACCACCCAGCCCGAAGGGGAAAAAGATTTGGTCAACGCCGTCGTTCTCACTGACGACAGCGTTACAACCCCGGAGGGGATTTATATCGGCAGCTCCCCGGAGGACGTGCGCGGCGCATACGGCACGCCCGCCGAGGAGGGCGAAACAGCGCTTATCTACACAAGAGGCGGTGTAAAGCTGACGTTCATCCTGGAAAATGGGAAAGTCTGTTCGATTGAATATTTGATAGCCTGAGTGCGGGCGTGCCCCTTTAGGAACCCATCTTATTCCTAAAGGAGATTTTCGTGTCAGGGGCAAACGGAGGATTGCATATCCGGCTAAAATGGGCTGGGGCGTTTGCGTTATGTGTAAGCGCAAAAGAAAAACCGGGATATACCGCAACACAATAAAAAAACCCGCCTCCCCCATATATCGGGCAGAGGCGGGGTTGTTTTTGCAATTTCTATTCCGCAAAGGCGGGGCGTCATTTATCCAGTTTCCGTTCCGCTAAGGCGCGGGCGGTGAGGCGCACGGGGACGAACAGCAGCCCCCATACGGGCCATATCACCCAGCTAATGCCCCAATTTTCTGTGGCAAGGCTATACCCGACATAGATGGCAACGCCTGTCACCCAGTAGATCGGGGCCACATAGCGCGTGGCGCGGGAGACGCGCTTGCTGCGCTGGGTGTAATCGTTTTCCTGCAAAAGTTTTTCCATGCTCTCCCAGAGGCACCCATTCCGCATAAAAAACACGACGGCCACACCCACCATCAGGAGCAGGCAGGCTACCAGGGACGTGAGTATAAAAGTGCTTTCCGCGAGGAAAGCGCCGCAGAGCAGCGGGATTGGAGAAAGGACGCACAGCACTGCGCCAATGGCATTGCCGCGCACATAGTGGGGACGAAGCTGTTCCTGCCGGGCGCGCACCATGCCCGCGACGCCGTATTCTGTTTCAAAATCCTCTGTTTCCAGAAATTCAAAGCGTTTTGTTTTTTCGCCGCACCACAAAAAGATGGCTACTGCCGCCGCCACGAGAAGCAGGAGGATGATTACGCCCGCACCCCCGGCAAGGCTCTCGCTGATGGGACGGAACAGAATGCTTTCCGTTGACGCGCCGCCCAGCATCAGCAGGGGGATGGGTGAGAAGATACACAGGAACACGGCGAGGGTATAGGGCAGGGTGATCTGTTCGGTGGCGCGCAGGAAAGCTGACGCATCTTCCATCGAAACGCGCCGCACCGGCGCGGCCTCCGGCTGTTCGTCTGCGGGGCCGGACTCCTCTAATTCATCGCGCAGCAGGTAGTCGGTGCTGACGCCGAAGATCCGGCTGATCTGCAAAATCTTATCCAGCTCCGGGATGGACTGCGCGCCCTCCCACTTGGACACCGACTGCCGTGTAACATCCAATTTCTGTGCCAGTTCCTCCTGCGACCAGCCGCACTTTTTACGCAGTTGGGTCAGCTTATCCGCAAAGATCATCATACATTGACACCTCAATCCTGAAAATTTGCGGTGAGGCGCACGGGATGGGGCCGCATCCCTCACCACCGCGGCCAGTATACCACAAACCGCGGTTGCACGCTACCGACTGCGGCCGGGCAATCTGTCAACTGGCGGTTGCACCCATAAAAAGGCGGGCCAAAATGCAATTTTTTCCCAAGATGGGATTCCAAAGGGACTACATACCTTTTTGAACCATTCTAAAACGCTGTCTCACGCCTTATGCCCGCCGATCCTCCCATTGCGGTCGGCGGCTGTCGCGCCCTCCAACAGGTTCATGCCTTTTAAGATGGCGTTTTTGCCGTATTTGTCTTTGATGGAAAGCAGCGCGCGCTGCAACCGGCGTTCCTGCGCGCACCGCGCGTCTTCGTCTTCTTCCTCATGGTGCGCGGCCTCATAGCTTGTGAAAAGGTCCAACTGACATACTTCCCGCTGCCGCTGCTTTTCCGCCTCGGCTTCATCCAGCACGCGGTTTGCCGCCAGATACATCCGGCGCACCAACAGGGTTTTGTCCGTGATGCGGTCGAACAGCGCCAGCACCGCCGCGACGATCTGCCGCGTGGACGACGTAGACTGCATTAAATTTTCCGTCCCGTGCGCGTGCTTGGGCACGGCGCGCCCGTAGCGGTCGAGTGTGACAGCTCCCGTATACGCGGCGCGGCGCGCGGGGTCTTTCAGGTTCTCGATATCATAGCCGAGCGTCAGCGTCAGCTGGCTTGTCACAAGGTGCTTTGCCACCAGGTCCAGCGCGAGCTGATCTGCCATTTCCTGCACCACCAGGCGCGCCTTGCCAAAAGGATACGGCGTACTCAGCACCTGCCCCGCCCCCATGCTCTTTACTTGGGGACGGTATGCCTTGACCTGCGTGATGGTACACGGTTCCCATCCCCACGCGTGGTCGATCAGCAGTTCCGCGTTCACGCCGAACGTGCGGTACAGAAGCTCCTCGTTATAATAGTCGTCCGGCCCGCCTGCGGAGCAACGCGCTACATCCCCCATTGTATACAGCCCCAACTTCTCCAACTGCCGCGCGTACCCCGGCCCTACGCGCCAGAAATCTGTCAGCGGACGGTGCGTCCACAGGTTGTACCGATAACTCATTTCATCCAGCTCCGCCACGCGGACGCCGTTCTCGTCCGGCGGGGTGTGCTTGGCCCAGATGTCCATTGCCACTTTGCATAAATACAGGTTCGTCCCAATGCCCGCCGTCGCCGTGAGGCCCGTCAGACGCAGGATGTCTCGCACAATGCGCACCGCAAGCCCCCGCGCCGTCAGGTTGTACAGGGGCAGGTAGTTCGTCACGTCCATCATCACTTCATCAATGGAATAGACGTGTATATCTTCCTTCGCAATATACTTTAAGTATATTTTGTACACTTCTGTACTCGTGCGCATATATTCGCTCATGCGCGGCGGCGCAACGAGGTAATCAATCGCGAGCGCGGGGTCGTCGGCCAGCGCCCGGCTATCAGTGGCTTTGCCGGAAAACGTCCGCCCCGGCGCGCGCCGCTGGCGCTGCAAATTCGCCATGCGCACCTTTTCGACCACCTCAAACAGCCGCGGCCGCCCTGGGATGCCATAGGCTTTCAGCGATGGCGAAACAGCTAGGCAGATGGTCTTTTCCGTGCGTGTGGGGTCGGCTACCACAAGGTTGGTCGTCAGCGGATCCAGTCCGCGCCGGACACACTCGACCGAGGCATAAAAGCTCTTGAGATCAATCGCGAGGTATTGCCGCTCCCCCATATCTGCCGCCCCTTTTTGTCTGTTTTAACAA
Source organism: uncultured Clostridia bacterium (assembly GCA_947381875.1). Lineage (GTDB taxonomy): Bacteria > Bacillota > Clostridia > Oscillospirales > Ruminococcaceae > Ruthenibacterium. The sequence continues at coordinate 16,505 of CANCXY010000007.1, forward strand.
TCTATGGTTGTTATTCGTATTATACCACAACGGAAACGTTAATGCAAGAAAAAAGCGCCGCTTCCTTCACGGCAAGTAATTCAAATTATTTTGAAGTAGCTATTGACAGGGGCGGCGGATGGGTGTAAGATTCTATTAAAAGAATTTTTGAAATAGATAGGGCGTGAGAGATTGGCGGTAAGCGAGATACTGGCCGCTTTGGGTGATGATACGCGCCGGCATATCCTGATAAAGCTGAAAGAAGGAAAAATCAGCTCTGGCGACCTGGCCGCCGCGCTCGGCATGACGCCCCAGGCGCTTTCCTATCACCTCTCCCGGCTGAAAAAAGCGGACTTGATCTATGAGACGCGGTACAAGAATTTTATTTATTATGAGCTGAACCTGTCCATTTTAGATGAAGTCATCCTTTGGCTTGAACATTTGAAGGAGGAGCCGCGATGAAAACGAAAAATATTTTGTTCTATGTGCTGATGTTCCTGCCGCTGGCGGCGGTGCTGATTGCGCTGCCGTTCCTGCCCGAACAAATCCCCGCGCATTATGATATCAACGGCGCGGTCGACCGCTACGGCAGCCGATATGAAATGCTTCTCCTGCCCGCCCTGACGATCCTGTTCGGCCTGTTCCTGCGCGTTGCGGTACGGTTCGCGGCGAAGCAGGAAAAAAACGGGCATTCAAACGAGAAAACGGGCCTGACAATATGCAATGCCGCCCTTGCCGTTTTGAATATTATGACGGGGTATATCCTGTACACCAGTTTCCAACAGGTCACAGACCTTTCCACTCTGGCCTGGGATATAAACCAGATCATGTGCGCGGTGATCGGCGTTTCGATGATCGTTGTCGGGAACATTATGCCGAAAGCGCGCAAAAACACGGCTTTCGGCCTGCGCACTACCTGGAGCATGAAAAATGATGTGACATGGAAAAAGAGCCAGCGATTCGGAGGCATTTCGTTTATTGCGGCGGGTGTGCTTACCATTATCGCCTGCTTTGTGACAAAGGGGTTGGTGTGCGGGGGATTGTTTTTGGCTATCCTGATCGTGACAACCGTCGTAGATGTCGGCTATACGTGGTGGGTTGCCAAGGGGGAATAGGGCTGGTGCGGGAGGCCTCTGAGGTAGTTTCAGCCAAATTCAGGGGTAAAAGACGGCCAAATGCAGGAATGAAAATGCGCCAAAATGGAACTTATGCAATTTTGTTCGCGGCGATTTAAGCAGTATCCGATACATTGATTACAGCTATTGGAATGGCTTATCGCAAAAGACACACTCGCCTTTGGCCGCCGCACAGACGATCCAAAACGGGGTAGAAATTTATCACTTGAGCAATGCGGGATTTTTGAAAGCCGCGGAATTTATCAAACGCGGCGGAAAATTCCCAAAGCCTGTTTTTTTAACATGCGATTTCGAGCGTTTTGTTATTGTTGAGGGGCATTTCAGGATAACAGCTTTTGCACTGGTTCCTGAATACTTCCAGAATGTTGAATGCTTTGTGGGGAAATGCGGCAGTACGGATTTGAAAAAGTGGGTCAGCAGCACGGGAGACGAAACTGCGTAATACATCCCCTTCTGTTCAAAAAAGGGCGGCAGCGCGAAGCGCTGCCGCCCAAACCATTTTATCCGCCTGTTTACAAATACATATCCAAATATCCCCGCGCGAAAGCGGCCACCTTTTTCACACTGCCGGGCGCATAGGCGGGGGAAAGCCCCGCCTGCCGCAGCGTTTCGGGATAGCTCCGGCTGCCGCCGGAAGCGCACAGCGCCTCGAACGCGGCCCACGCAGAGGCGGGGTCCTGCTGCATACGGGCAAACAGATCCATCGCGCACATCTCCGAGAGCGAATAGCTGATAACATAGCGCGGGAAACTATACACCGCCATATTGCGCAGGAGCGCCGCGCCCTGGTCGATATACGGCTGCAATTCGCCATAGTCCAAATCCGGCTCGTACTGCTTTTCGATCGCCGCATCGGCGGCGGCCATCTCCTCAAACGTCGCGTCAGGGTGGGTATAGAGCCATGTATTCAGCTCGTGGATGGCGCAGTATGCAGCGATTTCCCGCAAGGCCTCACGGAAATGCCCCTCGCGGAATTTTTCCGCGTCCGTGCCGAAAAAGCCCTGCGCGTAAGGATATGCGAACAGCTCCATCGTTTTGGAGGGTATCTCCACTGCATCCAGCGGCATTTCACGCAGCAGCGGCGGATAGTCCTGCTGGTCGGTACAAAACGCCTGCCATGCGTGGCCGATTTCGTGCGTGAACACCGAAACGTCCATCTCTGTGCCGTTGCAGTTGCCGAACACATAGGGCAGCATGCCCTTTTTCAATATGGTGCAGAACCCCATCCCGGCCACCTTGTTGGGCGAGGCGTCCACATTGAGGCTTTCAGACTCCACCATCGCGCGGAAAAACCTGCCGAATTCCGGCGAAAGGCCATCGTACATGGCTTTGGATGCCTCTGTCAGGGCCGCCGCACCGCCGATGGGCTTTGCGTTGCCGTCTTTGAAGCGCATGCCCCGGTCCCACACCATCAGCTTTTCCACGCCCAGCGCCTGGCGCTGTTCCTCGCGCAGTTCCTGTAACAGCGGTACAAGCTCTGTTTTCACCTGCTCGCAGAAAGCGGTCAGCTCCGCTTCGCCGTAGCCGCGCCGGTGGAAGACCTCGTTCGCGTAGTCCAAATAGCTTTCAAAGCCGTTCTCCTTCGCAATGCGGCAGCGCAGGCTAATCAGCTCCTTGAGCATGGCGGCAAACTCGTCCTTCTGTGCCAGGAACGCTTCAAAGGTCGCCTTGCGTGCATCGATGCGGGTCTGGCGGTCGGGGTCGTCGAATAGCGCGTACATCTCGGCCTCAGAACGTTCTTTGCCCCGGAATGGTATTTTTGTAAGCGCCTTTTTCTGCTGGTACTGGTTGGTAAGCTCCTGCTCGCGGGCCATCAACTCCAGCCCTTTGGAACGGAGCCGCACCGTCTGTTCAAGGCGCGGACGATATTCCGGGCCGAATTTTTTTTTCAGCTCCGGCAAAAAGGGGCTTTCCAGCAGCGCGCGCATATAGGCGGCCTGGTCGAGCATGGCGGACCCGACGCCCTCCTTCTGCGCCGCCTCGGCATAAAATGTATCGGTGCAGTCGAGGGAGGAGCGGATAAACGCCAGCGTCGCGGCATGGCTGACCTCCTCGCACAGGGCGTCGCATGCCTCATTGATGTCCAGCACCTCCTGTACCGACTGCGCGGCCCGCACCGCCTCGGTATACTCTTTCAATTTTGCCGCCGCCGCGTCATAATCCGTCGGCACATAGGGCAGCTCTGAAAACCGGTACGGCTCCATACAAACACATCCTTTCCTCAAAGAACATCAAACATATTTTCCGCACCCTTTGGCAGATCACTTGCCCGCCACGGAAAGGCCGTTTACCAGGACACTGGGGCAGACGAAAGAGGTGATACCGAGGCTTGTAGGCGGTTCGGGGTTGTCGGCTACCGCGTCGATGTTTTTCAGAAGGGTGAAGAAGTTGCCTGCTACGGTGAAGGAACGCACGGGGGCTGTCTTTTGGCCGTTCTCAATGAGGAAACCGCCGCTTTGCAAAGAGAAATCACCGCTGATGGGGTTTGCGCCCGCGTGCAGGCCGCCGAGGAAATCAATATAGATGCCGCTGTTTGCCTTTTTCAGGAGCGCGTCCTCGCTGTCTGGTCCCGGCGCGAAACGCAGGGTGAACGGGCGCACGCTGATCTTGTCGGCGTAGTCGCGCTTGGCTGCATTGCCTGTGGTCGTTTTGCCTGCGGCGGCGGCTGTGGAGAGGTTATAAAGCAGTGTATTGAGGGTGCCGTTTTCAATCACCTTTTTCTCGGCGGTCGGCGTGCCCTCTGCGTCAAAGGGCATGGGCATGGCGCTGTCCTTATAGAACGGGTCGTCAATGAGCGTTACAGCGCTGGACGCAATCTCTGTGCCCTCCTTGCCTTTCAGCAGCGAAAGGTCTTTCTGGGCGTTTTCCGCTGAGAATACGCCCGCGTATGCCTCTAACAGGGAGGCCATCGCGCGCGGGGAAAATACGATGGGCACCGCGCCGGAATCCGGGATGCCCGCGCCGAGCTTGGCGCGCGCCTCGCCCGCCGTCTTCGCGGCCAGAGCGGCAAGGTCGATCGCCTCCGGCGCGCCGGTGCGCAGGCGGTAGGCGGATGTTTTTTCATCCTCCCCGGCGACGATGGCCTGCATCATCACACCCGACGCCGCGCTCTCGCTGGACAGCGAAAGGCCGCGCGAGTTGACAATCGCCGTCTGCGTGCGCATGGCAAAAGCGTTGCTGGCGCAGCCGTCCACTACGCCCTCCTCGGCATAGAGCGCGTCCTGGCTGTCCAGCGCCAGCTTGCGCATCGCCTGGGCGGCGGGCAAGGTGTTGTCCTTTTCGGGCAGTGCCTGGTATGTCTGACCCGCCTCGGCTAAGAATTCCGGCTCGTCCTTTTCCAGCACGGCGGCGTTGTCGGCGGCGCGGCACACCAGCGCGCGGGCGCTCTCCTCTGTGAGCGATTCCGTGGACGCGCTGCCCATATGTCCCCCAACCAGGCACCGCAGGCAGACGCCGCCCTCGCTGGCGTCGGAAAACTCGTTGATCTCGTGCGCGAAGGCGGAGACCTGCGTCACCTCCTGGCGCTGATAGTACATTTCGTAGGTGTCAATCGCGCGCGCGGCGGCTTCCTCCGCCACGATTTTGCTGAATGCTTCAAAATCCATTGCTCTCCTCCTCCTTTATCGGCCGCCCACGGTGATGGACGAAACGCGGATGAGCGGCTGGCCCACGTTGGTGGGGATAGAGCCGCTGGATGAGCCGCACATGCCCTGCCCGCACAGAAGGTTGCTGCCGACCATATCGATCTTCTGGATGATGTCGGAACCTTTTCCGACCAGGCTCGCGCCGCGCACCGGCTCACACACCTTGCCGTTTCGGATCATATACCCCTCATTGACGGCAAAGTTGAACTCGCCTGTCACGGGGTTCACCGAACCGCCGCCCATCTCTTTTGCGTACAGGCCGTATTCGATGGAACCCAATATCTCCTCCTCGGTGTCCGTGCCCGGCGCAATGAATGTATTTGTCATACGGGAGGTGGGCATAAAGGAATAGCTCTGGCGGCGGGCGCTGCCCGTCGGGGCCATGCCCATCCGGCGGCCATTGAATTTGTCGATCATATAGGTTTTCAGCACGCCGTTTTCGATCAGCACATTGCGGCGCGCGGGCGTGCCCTCGTCGTCAATGTTGATGGAGCCCCAGTCGCCGGGGATGGTGCCGTCGTCGATGGCCGTCACCTTCTCATGGGCGATTTTCTGGCCCAGCTTTCCGCAGAACTGCGAATTACCATAGGCGACGCTGGACGCCTCCAGCGAATGGCCGCACGCCTCATGGAAAATCACGCCGCCGAACCCGTTGCCAATGGCGACGGGCATCTCGCCCGCCGGGCAGTAGCCCGCGCCCGCCATCGTGACGGCCTGGCGCGCCGCGTGCAGGCCCGTCTCGCGCGGGTCGACCGTCTCAAACAGTTCCATGCCGACGCGCGCGCCGGGGCGGCACGAACCTGTCTGCGTCTCGCCGTTCACCTCGGCGACGGCGTTCACGGCAAGCCGCGTGCGGATCTGGCGGTCCTGCGCATACAGCCCCTCGCTGGTTGCAATGAGAATGCGGTGGTCCACATCCAGCAGCATACCCGTCACCTGCTTTACGGCGTCATGATAACCCGCCGCCGCGCCGCAGGCGTCTTTCAGGATACGCACCTTATCGGCATTGGGGACGCTGACAGGCGCGATGCGCACGGGATGGATATCGCCGAACAGCCGTTCCCGCAGGCAGATAGACACACTCGCCGTGCCCTCGCCCAACGCTGCGGCGGCGCGCTCGGCGCAGCGCAGAAGCCCGGCTTCGCTGGTATCGACCGTGCTGGCCATCACGCACCGCAGGCCCTGGAACACGCGCACCGCAGCGCCCGCGATCTCGGCGTCCTGCACGGAGTCCACCTTCGCGCCCACTAAGTTGACAGCGTGTTCCAGCGTATCTTCACAGAACAGCTCGGCGTAATCCGCGCCCGTTGAGACGGCCTTTGCAAGCACGCGCTCGCAGATATCTCTTGGTATCATGTGCATTCCTCCAATCATTTCTGGCAGTCTTTTTTGCTCAGTGCCAAAGTTAGTATAGCACTTTTTTCCTCCCTCTGCAAGCGTTTCCCCAAAAGCCATACTGGCAGTAATGCCCGCCGGCTGCCAGCCTTTGGGCTGCCGTCGGCCCAAAGGGCGCTGCCCTTTGGAATCCTGCCAGAGGCGCTGCCTCTGGACTCCGCCAAAGGGGGCAAGCCCCCTTTGGAATCCCGTCACGCGCGGCAATTTCATTGCCGCGCATCCTGTATATATTTGCCCATGTGCGTCGCCGCATACTGCCCCTTTCTCTTTCCCTCTTGCCAATCCGGCGCAAATCGTTTATGATAGAAGGGCGAAAGGAGGCGTTTTCTGCGTATGACATACATATTCGATTTAGATGGCACCCTCACCGACACCAACGGCCTGTGGGCGGAGGTGGACGCGGAGTTCCTGCGCCGCCGGGGCCTTGCGCCCACCCCGGAGTACGCTAGGGAGATCATGCGCTGCACATTCGTTTCGGCGGCGGCGCTCACCAAACGGCTGTATAATCTTCCTGATACGCCGGAGGAGCTTATGGCGGAATGGGAAAATATGGCCGCGCGCCACTACACCGACCTTGCACCGTTGAAGGAAGGAGCCGGGGCGTTCGTGCGCCAGTGCGCCGCCAAGGGGCATACCTTAGCTGTGTTTACCGCCTGCCGCCCAACGCTGTGCCGCGCCGCGCTGGCACGCCTGGGGCTATTGGATCTGTTCGTGCATCTGGTGTTTGCGGAGGAGCTTTCCTACGAAAAATGGGATCCCCGCTGCTATACCGAGCTGTGTACGCTGGTGGGCGCGCAGCCCGCCGAGTGCGTCTTTTTTGACGACAGCCCCGACAACTGCGCTGCCGCTGCCAAAGCGGGGCTGTCCGTCGTCGGCGTATATGACGCGCACTTCGCGGCACGTCAGGACGAAATGCGGAACGTGTGCGGGCGGTATGTACACTCACTGCAAGAACTGGTGCGTTGAAAATGCTGGAAGTATGATCGTTTCCCCCTGCCAGGGGCGGGAAACAACAAAAAATTCTCTGCATGAAAGGAAGGCTTTGCCGTGGCAAACAATACGGATATTTCCTATCGCAATCAGGTGATGTATTCGATTTATGTCCGCAACTACAGCGCCGAGGGCACGTTTGAGGCCGTGCGGCGCGACCTCGCGCGGATTCGGGCACTGGGGGTCAATATCATCTGGCTGATGCCCATCCATCCCATTGGCATGGAAAAGCACAAAGGGACGCTGGGGTGCCCTTACGCCATCCGCGATTACCGCGCCGTCAATCCCGCTTACGGCACACTCGACGATTTCAAGCGCCTGGTAGATGACATCCACGCGCACGGCATGAAATGCATCATCGACGTGGTGTATAACCACACCTCGCCCGATTCTGTTTTAGCGAAAGAACACCCGGAGTGGTTCTATCACAAGCCGGACGGCGGTCTCGGCAACCGCACCGGTGACTGGGGCGATGTGGCCGACCTGGACTATTCGCACCCGGAGCTGTGGGATTATCAAATCGACACGCTGAAATACTGGGCGGGTATCGTCGACGGCTTCCGGTGCGATGTTGCGCCGCTGCTGCCGCTCGCGTTCTGGCTGCGGGCGCGCGCCGAGGTGGAGGCCGTGCGGCCCGGCTGCTTCTGGCTGGCGGAATCGGTGGAGGAGTCGTTTGTGGTGGAAAACCGCGCGCAGGGTATCCCGTGCCTGTCCGACGCCGAATTGTACCAGGCGTTCGACGCATGCTATGAGTACGATATTTTCCCCCATTTTCAGGAGTACTTAGCCGGATATATGCCCAAGGGGAATTACCCGGCGGCCATCACAAGGCAGGAGGCGGCGTTCCCGGCGAACTATATCAAGCTGCGGTATCTGGAAAACCACGACCGCGACCGCGCGGCCTTTGCCATCCCGGATGAGACGGCGCTCTGGAACTGGACGGCCTTTCTCTACTTCCAAAAGGGGTTGACACTGATCTATATGGGGCAGGAGGTATGCGCGGAGCATACGCCGAGCCTGTTTGAATACGAGCCTGTTGAATGGGACACCGGGCGCAGCCTTGCGGAATTGATGCAGACGATGGCCGCTATTAAAAAGGACGAGATTTTTGCGCGGGGACAGTATCAGGTATGGCACGCGCCCCATGATATGCTGGTGGGCGTATACGCGGCGGACGGCCAGCAGATGCACGGCATATTCAGTACGCGCGGCGAAGCGGCAGTTGTCCGCGTGGTCGCGCCGGACGGGCGTTACAGGAATTTGATCGACGGCGGCGAGGTGGAGGTGCGCGGCGGCCAGGTGAGCTGCAAGGGCGCGCCGATTGTTTTCAAAACGCCGTGTGCGGATGCGTGATTTTCCCGGATATGGTTTTGGGGCGGCTTTCGCCGCCCCTCTTTTTATTCGTATTGCAGAAGCCCTTCTTTTACCTGCGTCATATACTGCTCAATGCCTTTTTCCTCCTGTACGTCATAGGAAAAGCCCAGATTTGCGGCGACCGCACGGGCGGCATCCCCAAATAAATACAGCATGGAAAAAGCGGCGTTCCAGATGTTTTCCGGCTCCGCGTCGGTATAGGTGGCCCGGAAGCGCTGGTAGAGGTCCTCCGGCAGGTATTTTTTGAAATACTTGCCCATCTTCCCGGCAGATACCTCAAAATCATGCTCCGCGCCGATATACCATTCCAGCATCCGTATCAGCTCATCCCGGACATAGTGGTTCAGCATTTCCATTGCGTAGGAAAGCTCGTCGCGGGCAATGCCCTTTGCCACGTTGTTCAGGCACCAGTGGAACTCGTTGCAGCAGTCGGTGAACAGCTTCTCCGTGGGCTTTTTGATGTACCAGTGATCCTTTGCGGGCTGTATTGCGGGGAACGTGCCGTCCTTATCCAGCAGCAGGATCTCCGGTTCGCCGTCCGGAACATATTCCTCCGGCGAAACATTCAGGTCGATGCGGTTCCCGTCCGGGAAAATCATCAGGTAGACGTAATGGCCGTCTCCGTCCGGCGGCATCAGAACAGAGCTTTCCGGCTTCTGGAGCAGGGACGGCATACCGAAATTTTCTTCGATCCACGCCATATTGTCCCAGAACGGCGCTGCGTCCTTTACATGAAACACAATGTCAAAATCCTGATAGATGTCCACAGGGCAGTCGGGGTTGACGCGGGAACCGCTCATTGTTACGGCGCGGATGCGGTCATCCTGTTGGGCAATCTGCAAAATCAAATCAAGCATTTCCTTTGGCGTGCGCATGACGATTTATCTCCTCTCTTTTCGTTTCAGCGCCGACACGATTTCAGGCGTGGCCTGTATTTTCCCGCGGATTTTTGCGGCCTCTATGGCGGCGTCGACGAGCTGCGGCGTGATGCCCTGGTCGACCACCAGAATGCCCGTTACCATTACATTGAGCGTCTGGCCTTTTTGCACCGCTTCTTTTAGGGTTTCACGGGCAAGGTAGATCAGGCCAATGCCGCCTACCACCGGGTGTTCCGGGCGGAACTGCACTTTTTCGCTCTGTTGTTGCAGGCGCGCGAAATCCCCCTTGTGCTTTTCCAACAGCTCCCGGATCGCAATGCGGCAGAAGTCGCTGCGGTTTGTGTATTCCAGGCTGTCGACTAACAGGTCGATTTTCGCAAGGTCCAGCGTGCTGACATTGATTGTCATTTTTTCGGTTTTCAGGTCGGTGTCCATAAGCAGCTCCCTTTTTATTCTGTTTATATTCTAAATGGAGTATGTTTATTATACTATATGGATGGCTTTTTGTCAAGTCCTGTGCGCAAGTTCACAGATCTGCTGTCGCAGACATCCCGACAGAATATTCCCGCGCCTATTACCGGGGAAACTGCAATAAGGTTGAAGTGACCGTGATGGCCTGAGCCTTTTCATGCACTTTTTCGTTTTAGCGGCAGACAAATTCAGCCGGATTCCCTTTGCCGCCCGAACTAGTGGTAACACTCCCCTTCCGCTTCCTATTCTAATGACATACCGAATGCCTCTACGACATCCGTGCTATCCAGATTGTTTATCCTCTTGCCCATTGCCTTAGCAATAAGCCCAAGCAGTGTTTTTGCCCGCAAAGCAAAGAATGTCTCAAAGTCATCATTGCGCAGCGATGCTACATCTATTCCATGGGATGCGACATTGGCATCCAAAGCCTGCGCCCACACATTTGTTCCTCAATGGCTTTTAAGTACTCACTCGGAGCAGCACCGCCAATCTTTCTATTTGTTCGGTAGGCAATCGGCGTTTTGTTCACAATACAGTTCCATTTGCGTTTATCATACCCTTTCTTCTCGCAGTATTTTTGAGGGAAGATATGATGAATATCCACATAATCAGCTATGAAGTTCGTGAAATCCATCTTATCTCCACTGATGAAATCTTTTGCACCTCCGCCAAGGATAAGCGCCATAACACCTTTATATGCTGCGCCATTACGAGTTTGGAGCGAAAGTAAGCGGGTAGGTTGGAAAAACGCACGGTTTACGGTATCGGGTTCATCACCACCATTTATCCATGCTAACACGCCCGATACATCATTGACATAACGGGTCTCATTTGCCGAACCGTACATCTCACCAAATACCCCACACCAATACCAGGCGGCGAGTTTTTCTTTTACGACGCCATCCTCCGCCCTGCTTCCAAGAACGGCCATCAGCACGGCAAGCGGAATAAACTGTGTCGTATACGGAAGGTCACGCGGAGCAAGAATACTCTGCTGAACGAGAAAACGAGCCGCTTTGATGTAGCCATCAGTAAGAGCGTCTGCGTA
>CANCXY010000008.1 GCA_947381875.1 uncultured Clostridia bacterium
TCTGGCAGGTCCGGGCAGCGCCCGGCAGGATTCCAAAGGGCAGCGCCCTTTGGGCAGGTTTGGGCGACAGCCCAACAGAGGAGGAGCGCATGGGTTTACAGGATGTTGTATCGGCCCAGCGGCCGCACATTGCGTTTTTTGGCGTGTGCAACGCGGGCAAATCGAGTGTGGTGAACGCGGTGACAGGGCAGGCGCTGGCGCTGGTGAGCGACGTGCGCGGCACGACGACCGACCCTGTACGCAAAGCGATGGAACTGCTGCCGTTGGGGCCTGTCGTCATCATTGATACGCCAGGGCTGGGGGATGACGGCACGCTGGGCGGGCAGCGCATGCAGCGGGCGCGGCATGTATTGGATGAAACCGATATCGCCGTGCTGGTGGTGGACGCCGCGCGCGGGCTGGACGTGGCGGACAAGGAGCTGCTCAGCCAGTTCGCGGCGCGCGGGATCCACTATGCGGCGGCATACAACAAGGCGGACCTGCTGGCCGCACGTCCGCCTTTGGAGGGAAACGCGCTCTATATCAGCGCCAAAACGGGCGAAAATATCGGCGCGCTGAAAGAGATGCTGGGACAGTTCGCACAGCAAAAGGCGCAGGCGCGGCCCATTGTATCGGACCTGCTGCGCCCCGGCGCGTGGACGGTGTTGGTTACGCCCATCGACGAATCCGCACCCAGAGGCCGGATGATCTTGCCGCAGCAGCAGGTCATGCGGGATTTGCTGGACGCCCATCTCCCCTTCCTCACCTGCCAGCCGGAGGAGTTAGCGGTGGCGCTGGACGCGCTGAAAGAGAAACCGTCGCTGGTCGTTACCGATTCCCAGGCGTTCGCCCGCGTCGCGCAAGATGCCCCGCCCGATGTGCGCCTTACCTCGTTTTCCATCCTCTTTGCGCGGTATAAGGGGAACCTGCCCGCGCTCGTGGAGGGCGCGCGGGCACTCAGCGGATTGAAGGACGACGACGCGGTGCTTATCAGCGAGGGATGCACGCACCATCGGCAGTGCGGGGATATCGGCACGGTGAAGCTGCCGGGGTGGATTGAAGGATATACGGGCGCAAAGCCTCGATTTTCTTTTACGTCGGGCGGGGAATTCCCGGAGGATGTGTCCCGTTATAAGCTCGTTATCCACTGCGGCGGCTGCATGCTGACGGAACAGCAGATGCGCGCCCGCACTGGTCGCGCCCGTGCGGGCCATGTGCCGATGGTGAATTATGGCGTCGCTATTGCGCAGATGCACGGGATACTGGAACGGGCACTGGAGCCTTTTGCCGCCGAGGGCTGACGGGAACTGCCATACAGTAGAAAGCATTGGCGCGGAAAAACGTGAGACAATCTGTGGTGGCTGCTGGGACGGCTCGCGCCGAACCACAACACGATCTCCAATTTTCGCCGGGAGAATACGGAGCCAATCCAAAAGGAAGTCAAGTTTGGACCGGAAACCGTCTATGTCCCTGTACGCATGTACGGCACGACCGACCTCCCCCCCCCCTCCAGCAGGACGTATACGGCCAGTTCTGCAAAGCCAGCAACACCCGACGGTTCACCGTGGCATGAGAAAGGCCCCTTGCATCACCGCCGACCAAAGCCGGATGCAAAGAGCTACAGCAACCGCCGAAGCAGGGCATATGCCTATTATATGCCCTGTTCGGCGGTTTGTCAAATCCCCCGCCCCGCTTTGCACGATGAATGCAAAGCGGGGGTTATGTTTGCCGGAAAATGGATATGTTGAAAACCCAAAGTGTGTTATTGCAAAAAGAAAACCGCCCGGAAACGCAGTCTCCGTGCGGTTTTTCTATGGCGGAGAGTCAGGGATTTGAACCCTGGGTACCTTTAAAGGGTACACACGATTTCCAGTCGTGCGCCTTAGACCACTCAGCCAACTCTCCTTGGCAAATGTCCTTGTTATAGTATATCGGTATTTGCCACGTTTGTCAAGCCGTTTTTTGCGTGTTCGCCCGCTTTTTTACATCCGCGCCCCGCCCGGCCCGCGCGGGCGTGATTCTCCCCGCCAGAAAATAAATCCATTCAGGGAGCGCTGTACCGCCTGCTCTACCTGCGCGGGGCGCCGTGGGACAGAGCTTGGCCTGCGGGTACGCCGCCTGACAGGCACGAGCGCCCCCTCGCCGGAGCGTATTTCCACCCGGCTCTGGGAAAACTATGGAAAAGTACGCCTCCGAGGCTGTAAAAGCACATTATTGTATACAAAAAATGGTATTGTATCCCTCCCATCGCATCCCCTACGCAGGGCGTTTTCAAGGTCACGTCCTCCTTTTTTCCGTATTTTTGTGCAAAAAATATCGAAGTCTTCGGCAAAAAACAAACAAAAAGCCCATTATTTGTGAATTATATATAAGGAATATGCAAAAGTATGTTCAATGTGCCTATTTACAAACACAACAAAATTGTATACAATAATCTAAAATCCATGTATGGCAAGCCTATCCGCATCCAAACACGCCATACAAATATTCAGGAGGGAAAAAGAATGAAAAACCTGCATTTCCGCAAGCTGCTGTGCCTGGCTATGGCACTGGTATTGGCGGGGTCCATGCTGGCGGGCTGCGGCTCTGGTACATCCAGCGGATCCAGCAGCATACCCAATAACCCGGCGAGCGGCGGTGATTCCCAGTCCGGTGGCTCTCAGGCTTCCGGCGGCCAGGGCACGCCTGCTAAAGACTCGCTCAATGTTGTTACCTATGCCGACCCCGTGGGTGTTTATCCCCTGCATTCCGACTACAGCGCGGACAAGACGCGTGACGGCGTTTTCTTCCAGCAGGTCTACGACACCCTGTTCCGCATCGACGAGTCCGGCAACCCGACGCCCTGGCTCGCGACCGATTACGAGGTCTCGGAGGACGGCTTGGAATGGACCTTCACCCTGCGCGACGACGTAACCTTCCACAACGGCAAGAAAATGACCGCCGAGGACGTTGTATTCAGTTGGGAGACGGCTGTGGCCGAGAATACGCCCGCCGCGACTTCCATGCTGAACGGCCTTGCCTCAGGCGAGGTAATCGACGACACGCACTGCAAAGCGGTCCTCTCCCATGTCAGCCCGGCGTTTTTGAACATGCTCTGCACGCAGATGGGCGTGATCATCAGCAAGGACTATTATGAGGAAGTCGGCGGCGCGGCTGGCTATGCGGCCCACCCTATCGGCACCGGCGCTTATAAGTTTGTCTCCCGCACCAGCGGCGAAAAGATCGTTTTGGAGGCTAACGAGGATTACTGGGCAGGCGCGCCCGCCATCAAAAATGTGACAATCACGATTATCGGCAATATCAGCACGCAGTTCATCTCGCTGGAATCCGGTGACGCGGACGTTGTTATCAACGCCGACCTCGCCTCCTGCACCCGTTTGCCGGAAAACTCCATCGCGACGTGGGACAACACCGATTCCACCACTCGTACCTTAGTCGCCTTTGGCTGGGCGAAAGACTATATCCGGGAGGACCTGAACCTGCGCATGGCTATCCAGTCCGCTATCCGCAAGGAAGACCTGCTGGCAGGTGTGCTGTACGGCTACGGCAAAATACTGGATATCGACGTTGTGACCGGTTTCCCCACTTCCCCGGAGGCGGGCAGCTATACAGTGATCCCCTACGACCAGGAGGCCGCCAAAAAGTATTTAGCCGATTCCAATTACGACGGCCGGACGCTGGAAATGTATGTGATCTCCGGCTCCACCTGTGAAAAGGCCGCGCAGATCATCCAGGGGCATCTGGCCGAAGTGGGCATCACAGCCTCGGTCGTCCCGTGCGACAACGCCACCTTCACAGCGGCACAGCGCGCAGCTACAGCGGACGCCTCGGCGGATATGATCATCTATGACAACACAAACGTATGGTTCGATTTCTGCAACCCCGGCGCAAGCTATAACCCGGATATGGAAAAGACCTACAAACCCGAACTGTATTTCAAGGACTACGCCGTCCTGAAAGATTACTACGCCAAAATCGCCACAGAGCAGGACCCGGCGGCCCGCAAGCAGCTCATGGCCGACCTAATGTCCTTCGGCGTAGAGAACGCCTATCAGCTCCCGCTGTACGCCGGTGTAAACGCCGTCGCTTACAACAAGAACTTACAGGGCGTTTCCGCAAGCCCGGTCGCCGATTTCTACATCCATAAAATGAGCTGGAGCTAATCGGCTGAAACAAACCGCACAGAGGCCGCTGGCCTCAGAAACACAAGCTCAAAGGGGGCAGAGGCGGGCAGGTTTCCTTCGCCTCTGCCCTTCCTTATTGTGAAATCATCTGAAAACGAGCGGGAATTTTCACTGCTTCCCCTCCCTGAAGGGCGGGGAAACAACGCTGATTTTCAGCATAAACCTTTTTAGGAGGTGTGCCATGCTTAAATATACCATCAAACGGGTGCTGCTGCTGATTCCTACCATCCTCGGCATCACGCTGTTTATCTACCTTATCATGTCACTGGTGCCCGGCGACCCGGTAGAAATGCTCTCGCCTTTAGAGGCGACCTATGAACAAAAAGAGGCGCTGCGGGCGGACCTGGGGCTGGATAAGCCTATCCTGGTACAGTACCTCAATTACATGTGGAACATCCTGCACGGGGATTTCGGCGTATCCTGGTTTACGAGACAGCCTGTTATCACGGAGATCGGCAACCGGCTGCCCTATACTTTAACGCTGGGCGTCCTCTCTACCCTGCTTGCCAGCCTTATCAGCATCCCGCTGGGCACGCTGACCGCCGTCAAGCACAACAGCCTGCCGGATTACGCTATCACCTTTATCTGCCTGCTTTTAGCGGCAATGCCCGGCTTCTGGCTCGGCCTGCTTCTGCAAATTTATCTCAGCCTCCAGGCGGGGTGGTTCCCGGCATATGGGGTTGGCACCATGAAGCACTATGTGCTACCGATTATTGCGGTGTGCGCGGCAAGCGTGGCCACCAATATCCGCTCTACCCGCACCTGGGTGCTGGACGTTATCCGCTCGGACTATGTGCGCACCGCACGGGCCAAGGGGGCACACGAAATCAACGTTATTATGAAACACGCGCTGCGCAACGCGCTTTTGCCCATTGTGACTGGCTTCGGCACCGCATTTGCCCAGGTTCTTGGCAACTCCGTTGTTATTGAGACTGTATTCGCGATACCCGGCATCAGCACCTACCTGACAAGTGCGGTAAAAACAAGGGATATGCCAATCATCATGGGGTGTATCTTGGTGATCTCGGTATTTGTGGGCGTTGTGAACCTGCTGGTCGACCTGACCTATTCCGTCATTGACCCGCGCGTCAAATATGAGTAAAGGGGGCGAACCATATGACGGCGAAAACCAACACGGCGAACGGGCCGGACGCAAACGGCAAAGCGAAACAAGCTTTCAAAATGGACAAAACGGGCCGCTTCAAACTCATTTGGAAACGGTACAAGCGCAATAAACTGGCAATGGCCGGGATGGTTGTACTGCTGCTGTTGTTGGCGGCGGTGTTTGGCGCGCCGCTGTATTTAGATTACCAGGAGGCCATCGCACAGCATATCGTCGACGCTTTCGCGCTGCCCGGCAGCGAGGGCCATCTCTTTGGCACGGACCAACTTGGCCGCGACCTGCTGGCCCGCATCGTCTACGGCGGCAGAATCACGCTCGGCGCGGGGCTTGCCACGGTGGCGATCTCCTTTGCAGGCGGCGTGGCGCTGGGCGGCATCGCCGGGTATTTCGGAGGGAAAATAGACAATATCATCATGCGGCTGTGCGATATGCTGATGGCGATCCCCGGCACCATGCTTGCCATGGCACTGGTGGCGGCGCTCGGCGCGGGGCTGGACAAGCTGCTTCTCTCGCTGGCTATCGTACAGATCCCCAGCAGCGCGCGCACTGTCCGCGCTGCGGTGATGAATTTACGCAACGCGGAGTTCATCGAGGCGGCGAAGTGCTACGGCACAGGCAGCGGGCGCGTCATTTTCAAGCACCTGCTCCCCAATATCTTAGGGCCGCTGATTGTCACCACCTTCATGCACTTAGGCAGCATTATTCTGTGCATTGCCGCGATGGGGTACCTGGGCATTGGCGTACAGGCCCCCACGCCCGAATGGGGCAGCATCATTTCCGAAAACCAGAGCAATATCCGTTATTATCCCTATCTGGGCCTTATCCCCGGCGTCTTTATCATGATTTCCGTATTGAGCCTGAATTTTATCGGGGATGGGCTGCGGGATGCGCTGGACCCGAAGATGAAGAATTGAGGTATATTCATGGAAAAATTGCTTGAGATTAAAAACCTGAAGGTGCAGTACAATACCGACGAAGCTGTCGTTTACGCGCTGAATGATTTTTCCCTGGACCTCGGCCAAGGCGAGATACTCGGTGTGGTGGGCGAGACCGGCGCGGGCAAAACGACAATGGCGCTCAGCATCATGAAGCTGCTGCCGGAGCATGTGGCGGAGGTGACGGGCGGCAGCATCACCTACCGGGGCACGGATGTATTTACCATGTCGCAAAAGCAGCTCCGGGACCTGCGCGGCGCCGAAGTGTCGATGATTTTCCAGGACCCAATGACGAGCCTGAACCCGGTGATGACCGTGGGCAGCCAGATCGACGAGGTACTTCGGCTGCACAACCCCGATATGACAAAGGCCGACCGGGAGAAACGGGTGGCGGAGATCCTCACTATGGTGGGCATTCCGCCCGAACGCGCCGTACAGTTTCCGCACCAGTTCTCCGGCGGCATGAAACAGCGTGTGGTGATCGCCATGGCGCTTGTCGCCGAACCAAACCTCCTTCTGGCGGACGAGCCGACAACCGCGCTGGACGTGACAATCCAGGCGCAGATTTTGGCGCTGATGAAAAATTTGCAGGAAAAATTTGGCACTTCGATGATTCTCATCACCCATGACCTGGGCATTGTCGCGGAGTTCTGCGAGAATGTCGCCGTCGTGTACGGGGGCGAGGTGATCGAGCGCGGCACAGTGGAGCAGGTGTTCGCCCGCGCGGCAAACCACCCGTATACGGACGCACTGTTCCAGTGCATCCCGGACCTGACAAGCGACATGGCACGTCTGACGCCCATCCCAGGCTTCGTGCTGGATTCACGGACGGCCCCCGCCGGGTGCCCCTTCGCGGAGCGCTGTGCCCGCTGCACCGAACGCTGTAAAAATGAAAAGCCCTCCATCCATACTGTTGAGGCTGGACACTCTATCAAGTGCCACCTCTTTGAAAACGGGGTGAGCCAATGAACGGGACATTGATCGAGGCTGTGAACCTCAAAAAATATTTCCCCACCAATGCGGGCGTCGTGCATGCTGTGGACGACGTTTCCTTTACAATCAAGGCCGGGGAGACGCTGGGCGTTGTCGGCGAATCCGGCTGCGGGAAATCCACGCTGGGGCGGGCGCTCATCCGCCTGTACGACCCCACCGAGGGCAAGGTACTGTACCACGGCCAGGATATTGCTGCAATGGGCAAAAAAGAGTTTCGGGAAGTGCAAAAGCGCATGCAGATGATCTTCCAGGACCCGTATTCCTCCATCAATCCGCATTTTTCGGTGGGGGAAACGATTCTGGACCCGCTGCGCGTCTCCAAAACCATCCCGGACAAGGAGAAGCGCATGGCAAAGGTCGCGGAAACGATGGAGCTGTGTGGCCTGCCGGAACGCTATTTCAATACCTATCCGCACGAGCTGGACGGCGGACGCAGGCAGCGCGTGGGGCTGGCGCGCGCGCTGGTTCTGAACCCGGAGTTTATTGTGTGCGACGAGCCTGTTTCCGCGCTGGACGTATCCATCCAGGCGCAGATCCTCAACCTTTTGATGGACTTACAGGAAAGCCGCCAGATCGCATATATGTTCATCACGCATGATTTATGCGTTGTACGGCATATCAGCCACGATATCATGGTGATGTATATGGGGCAGGTGGTGGAATACGCCCCGCGCGACGAGCTTTTCAAGCACCATGTACACCCGTACACTGTCGGCTTGCTGAACGCCATCCCGACTGTCGATTTGAGCAAACGGAACCGGGAGCGGCACCTGCTCACTGGCGAGGTGTCCAACCCAATCGACCCCGCGCCGGGCTGCCGGTTCGCGAGCCGCTGCCCCTACGCCTCGGAAAAGTGCGCGCAGCCGCAGAAGCTGACGGAAATCGCGCCGGGGCACTTTGTCGCCTGCCATGAATGCGCCAAATGAGCGGGGATCTGCGCCGACAATACAACTACAAGAATACCGAAAGGATGGCTGATGAATGGAACACACACATGAAGTCGAATGGCGTCAGCTTACACTGGGCCATTTATCACGCAATAAATTCTGGGGCGAGGACCCCGACACACAGTATCACTCGGTTGTGGCCTCCTCTACTCTTTTGCGGGACGGGGATACCAACATCCTGGTCGACCCCACCCTGCCCGTGGAGGAAATGGAAAAGCGCCTGCGGCGTTTGTGTGGCCTGGGGCGGGAGGATATCGACATCATTTTCGCGACGCATTTCCACACTGACCACCGCCTGGACGCGGAAAAATATCCAAACGCGAAGCTGTACATGTCGCCGGAATCGATTCAGGAAATCGCCGACGTGCGCAGGGAGGGCGGGCGCATGGCGGAAATCTTTCTGAACGGCGCAGTGTTTGATTTCAAGGCCGCGCCCTCTCAGCTCACGCCGGGGGTGTCGGTACAGCCGCTGCCGGGGCATACGCGGGGGCTTTCGGGCCTTGTTTTCACCAGCGGCGGCAAACGGGTGCTGCTGGCAGGCGATACCATCATGAACCGGGAGTTTTTCAAGGCGCGCGAGGGTTACTTTATCGACGCGAGCCAGGAAAAGACAGCGGCCTCCATGAACTGGGCCGCACAGCATGTGGACATCATTGTGCCCGGCCACGGGGACTGGTTCTTTGTGGGGGACGAAACCGCCGCGCTCTCCTGGCGCAAGCTGAACCTGTGCGCGGGGGAGGAAGAAACCGTGGTGCTTGTGCAGGCGGGAGAAGAAAATATTTTGATCAACCCGGCTTTGAGCGGCCATTTGCTGCGCGAGGCGCTCTTTGACGCGCGCGGGCTTGACCCCTCCCAAATCACGCAGGTGATCTGCCTGCGGGACGACGCGCGGCACACGCTCGATTTGCCGGTGATGAAAAACGCGCGGTACTATCTGCCAGGATGGATGATGACAGAGGAACGGCAGGGGCGTTTTGAGGCGTGGGAAACAGCCGCGGAAATGCCGCTGGAAATCGTGCAAACAGGCGAAAACGCCGTATGTATGTTTGAAAGCGGCGGCAGGAAAATTGCTGTGGCGTGCAGCGGCTGTGAGGAACAGGCACTGCGCGGCGCAGACGTGGCCGTGCTGGGAAAAGACGTGCGCATTTTCTGAAACGGCATGGGTAATCCCCGGAACATTCCGGGACAAGATGGGTTTCCAAAGGGGCTGCGCCCCTTTGGTGGAGTCCAGAGGCAAAGCCTCTGGCAGGATTCCAAAGGGCAGCGCCCTTTGGCGGGTCCGGGCGGCAGCCCGGCAGAAAGGAAGTGGCGTATGGGCAAACAGTATTGGTGGCAGGACAGGGCCTGGCGGATCGTTCAGACCAACCTGCGCGAAATAGATATGGCGGATATGGACGCGGCGCGGTATGTGCGGGAATTGCAGGAATTTCACGCGAATACCGTTATCATCAACACGGGAGGCATCGCGGCGAGCTATGAATCGGGGATTGCGGCGCATACCAGGAACCGCTTTTTGACCGGGGACAACTTGAAAACCGTCGTGCGGGCGTGCCAGGACGCGGGGATACGCGTCATCAGCCGGGTGGACTTTTCCAAGGTGCGCAGGCCGCTGTATGAACAGCACCCTGAATGGGCCTATGTCAGCCCAAGGGGCGAGATCATTGATTATCACGGCCTGATCCATATGTGCTTTAACAGCGAATATCAACAGCAGGTTGCGATGGATATTTTGCGGGAGATTATCCGGGAAATTGGGCCTGACGGCATCTTTTTGAATATGGCCGGCTATGCCGTGGCGTATGACTATACGCGGGGTTATCAGGGCATTTGCCAGTGCGAGAACTGCCGCAGGCGGTTTTATGAGATGTATGGGATTGACCTGCCCAAAGAGGATGATGCGGACGACCCTGTTTACCAGAAATACCTGGGATTTCAGAATGTCACCCAGAAGGCGTATTTCAAGGCCATCAAGGATCTGATTGCGCAGGAAAAACCGGAGCTGCTGTTCTTCCCTATCGACATGCTGCGCGGCGAGATTGGCACCTTCTTCGCAGGGGCGGAGCAGCACAACTATATGTACAAGGGCTCCGAGCTGCTTAAATTGGAGAAATATTCCAGTCCGGAAAAGGTCGCCTCCGTCACCAGTGTGGATTTTATTGATATGTGGTACCGCCACGCGGCAGTCTCCCCGCACGAACAGGAACTGCGCCTCGTCCAGATGCTCTCGAACGGCGGGTTCGCGGATTTTTACCAGATCGGGCGTCTGGACAACCACGCAGACAAATCCGGGTACGCGGCTTTGAAAAAGATGTTCCGCTATCACCGCGACCACGAGGAGGACTATCACGCCAATATTTCCGCCGCGAAGATTGCGCTTATCTGTCCCCGGAGCCAGCATCCAGTCATCGGCAAGACGGAGTTTCCCGCCGAATACTACGGCTGGTATCACCTGCTGACCCAGCAGCATTATCTCTTTGACTGTATCCGGGTAAACGCAATAGAGGCGGTCCCACTGGAAAAATACCAGACGATCATCCTGCCCGACGTACAAAATGTGAGCGATTCCGCCGCCGCCAAACTGGACCGCTTTGCCGAAGCGGGCGGCATAGTAATTGCCAGCGGGGAAACCGCCATGTGGGACGCGGCCCGGAAAAAGCGCCCGGACATCGCCCTGCGGTGCCTGGGCGTGGAAAAGCCCGGCTTTGTGGGCCGGGGCTATATTTCCGCCTATTTTGAATTGGGAGAAAGCAAAGAGCTGTTCCCGCGTTTCGCGGACGCCGAATGGCTCTACCTGCACGACGTATACTGCTATGCGTCGTACCAGCCGGACGTACAGCGGTACATGCGGCTCATTCCCCCGCACCGCCACTCCCCCGCCGAGGACGCCTACCCCACCAGCATCACCGATCACCCCGCTTTCACCGTACATGGATACGGGAAAGGCCGCGCCGTCTACATCCCCTGGAAACCGGGCGCGGACTATTATCACTACGGATTCCCCCACATGGGCAATTTCCTGGCGGACCTTTTGGAGCATGTACTGGGCATCGAACGCGTGACCGGCAACCTGCCGGAGATGGTGGAGGTAGAGCACACCGCGCGCCCGGACGGTATGGTCGATTATGTACATCTCATCAACTACACCGGCCACAGCCAAAAGTCCTACTTTCCCCCCGTCCCCCTGCGTGATTTAATGGTAGAGCTTCCCTGGGACAAGCAGCCCCCTCAAACCGCACACAGCATGACCGCCAACCAGCCCGTCCGCTTCGTATACACCCCTGGACGCCTCCGCCTTTTCATAGACGAACTGCCCCTTTTCGCCGCCGTCCGCCTGCGCTGACTGGCGGGCTGCCGCCCGCACCTGCCCAGAGGCTCTGCCTCTGGACTCCGCCAAAGGGGCGCAGCCCCTTTGGAAACCCATCCTGGGCCGGATTTTGGCGGCGCGGGGTGTTGACAGAAAGCGGAAATAAAGGTACATTTATAAGGGATTTGAGGAAATTGATTGCTAAATTGGTAAGGATAGGAGCGAAGGATTATGGATACGCAGCAGGCCGGTACAGAAGAAAATACCGGCAAAGTCACAGTGGATGAAATTGTAAATGGTGTGCTGGCCCTGATCCATCAGGGCGTGTACCGGCCAGGAAAACCCATACGGGAAATTGAGCTTTGCCGCCGATTCAATATCAGCCGCACGCCCGTGCGGGAGGCTTTGCGCCTTTTGCAGAATAACGGCGTTGTGGAGTATATCCCCCGGCGCGGCGTGCAGGTAGTGGAGCTGTCTGAACAGGATCTGATTTACATTACAGATACCCGTACCGCTCTGGAGGTCGTGAGTGCCCGTGAAGCCGCGCTGTGCATTACCCCGGAACAGGTGGAGGAGCTGCACCGGCTCAACGGGAAGTTTTTGAACGAACAGGAGCCTGTGGTGCGGGGCCAGGTGGACGCCGCCTTCCATATGACGATTGCCCGCATCAGCGGGAATCCCTGCCTCGTCGCGTACATCCGCAACCTTCTTATGCGGCAGGCGATGTTTGCCTCCTCTATCCCCATGCAGCCCCAGCGCGCCGCACATTCATATGAGGAACATGAGGCGATCATCCGCGGCCTGGCCCTGCATGACCCCGAACTTGCCGCCAAACAGACCGATATACATTTTCATATCAGCCAGCGCTCTTTACAGAATAAGCTGCGCAAATATCTAAAGACACAGTGAATGCCCGCGTGATATTGCGGGGTATTCCCCTTTTCCGCCTGCCGCCGTACAGATCATGTACCGGCGGCGGGCTTTTTTGCGCCTTAAAATAGCCGCGTCTGGGGAAAACAGAAAAAACAGCCCCTTTTTTTTATGCAATATAGCGAATAGACAAACAGAGCAAGATGCGGTATAATTGTATACAATATTAAGGATATCCGCCAGAAAAGCAGCCGGAAATCCAGGTAATCAAGCAATATTGTATTCAAAATGAGGGATGAACATGAAATGGTGGATGGAAAAGCCGTTCCGCATGGTACAGAACAACCTGCGGGATATCGACGGTGCCATGGATGTGGACTACGAGGTGGCAACGCTGAAAAAGCTGGGCGCGAACGTGGTGCAGGCGGGGTGCGGCGGCATCAGCGCCTTTGGGCCGTCGAAACTCGCCTGCCAGCGCCCCACGCCGTATTTGCAGGGCGACAAGTTCGGCGAATTGGTGGAAAAGTGCCATGCGGCGGGCATCCGGGTCATTGCGCGGTTCGACATCAGCAAGGTGCATAAGGCGTATCTGGAGACAAACCCGGACTGGTTCACACGCCGGGCGGACGGCAGCCCCGCCTATTTTGAGGACTGCGCGGCGGTGTGCGTCAACGGGGCGTATCAGCAGGAGCGGATTTTGGAGGTACTGCGGGAGGCTATGACAAATTACCCGCTGGACGGCATCTTCTTCAATATCCCCGGCTACCCCACCACAGATTACGACGGCAACTATGTGGGCATCTGTCAGTGCGAAAACTGCAAACGCCGTTTTCATGAGTGGTCCGGCGGCATGACGCTGCCCACTGTGGAGGACGGGGACGACCCGGTATACCGCAAATATGAGGAATTTAAGGTATACACGGTCGCCGACATGCTGCACAGGGTACGCAGCCTGGTAAAGAGCATCGACCCCGATGTGGCGCTGAGTACTTACAGCGACGACGGCATCGACATTGTGCGGTGCGAGGCGCAGTCGGCCATTAAGGTCAAGCATTTCTGGCTGTATTCCGGTTCGGAGGACCCCGCCGCCATCAAGACGACTTTCCCGGACAAGGTGCCCAGCAACTGTGCAATCAACGCGGTGGATATCCCCTACCGCTTTATGGGCGTTTCGACGTGGATGAACCAGATACGGCTGTACCAGAACATGGCGGTCGGCGGAAACTTAGACTGGTGCATCATCGGCTCCTTTGAGGATTACCCCGACCGCGCCAATTTCGCGGGGGTGAGCGAGGCGTTCCATCTCCACGCGCGGCACGAGGATCTGTTTGCGCGGCTGAAAAGCACCGCGCGGGTGCTGGTAGTCAATCCGAGGCCGTTCTATCAGTTCAGCACCAACCTGATGTACAATGTGCGGGAGTACCGGGGCATTGTACATATGCTCAAGGAACGGCATATCCCCTTTGATACGGCCATTCTCAGCGCAATGGAGGATTTCGCGGACAGGCTTTCAGATTATGACGTTGTGATCCTGCCCGACCTGCCGCGCGCGCCCGGCCCGAAACTGCGAAGCGCGCTGCTTTCCACCAGCGCCGCCGTTGTGGGCACCGGCCACACCTTCCAGGAAGATCCAGCGCTTTTGGAACAGCTTTTCGGTGTACGCGTGCGCGGGAAGGTCGAGCCGGTGGCGGCAAGCTATCTGCTCACACGGCCCAAAGAGGTGTTCTCCTCCTTCCCTGAACGCGACTGGGTATTTTTGTACATGGACAGCTACCGGATGGAGCTGTGTGACGCGCTGGGGTATCTGCCTCTGGTGGGGGCCGCGCCCTACGGCCCGCCGGAACGGGCGCACGGACATGTCGTCACAGAGGATCGGATGGCCGCTGTGAAGGGAAGCAAAAACCTCTATCTGCCCTGGATGGTGGGGACGCTTTACCACGACTTCGGCTATGAGGACCACAAAGATATTTTCCTGGATCTGCTGGCGCGGGTGCGCCCGCTGCGTCTGCCCTTTGCCACTGACGCGCCCGCGTGCGTGGACGTTTTCTTCCATCGCACCGGCGAGGAGGAATACTTGGTACAGCTTATCAATCTCAGCGGCTTTAACGGCGTCACTATGGCAAAGCCGCTGCCAATGGAAAACATCCGCTTCACGCTCAACGGCAGGCAGATCAAAACGCTGGAACGCCTGACGCCCGACGGTTTTGAACCCCAGGCCGCCAGCGGGGAAACTGTCACCCTGCGCTGCCCCGGCTGCTACGCAGGCTACCGCATGGCCTGCGCATTCTAACGAGATGGGTTTCCAAAGGGGCCGCGCCCCTTTGGCGGAGTCCAGAGGCAGAGCCTCTGGGCAGGTGCGGGCGGCAGCCCGCCAGTAAAGGAGGAAACGAAAATGGATTTCAAACAGACGATCGAACAGGCAAACCAGAAGGCCGCCGAGATACTCACAAAGGGCAGGCCCGTCTGGGTGGATGTGCAGCCCGCCGGGGATGTTATCCCCGGTATGACGGCGGACACCATTCTCATCGCGGGGCCCCCTATCGCGGTTGACGATATCCCCGCGCCAGTGAAAAACGCTGTCTGCGGCGCGCTGCTGTATGAAGGGCGCGCGGAGACCGCCGAAGCGGCGTGGCAGCTCGTGACCAGCGGGGCGATCCGGGTGGAAGCCGCGCAGGACCACGACGCCGCCTGCGGCGCAGCAATGGCGACTTCGGCCTCCATGCCCGTGTGCGTCGTGGAGGATAAGGTGTATGGCGGCAGGGGCTTTTGCGGCGTGCATCCCGGCAATAAACAGAACGTCCTGCGCTGGGGCTTTTACAATGACGAGGTGCAGAGCGACCTTGTCTGGTTCCGCGACCACTATGGACCGGCACTGGGCGAGACCGTGCGGCGCATGGGCGGCATCGACCTGATCAATGTGATGAGCAAGACCGCCGGGATGGGCGACGAGAACCATAACCGTCAGCCCGCCGCTTCCATGTATATGGCGCTGCAAATGATCCAGACCATGATGGAAATGGATTTTGAACATCGGGATGAAATCGTCCGGCAGTTCGCTGCCAACGACCGCTTCTTTTTGCATGTGATGATGGCGGGCGCGGAAAGCGTGCTGGCCTCCGTGAAGAAAGTGCCTCACAGCACTGTGATGGTGGCTATGGGCGGCAACGGTGTGAAATTCGGGACGCGCTTTGCCGGTACGGGTACAAGATGGTTCACCGTGGACGCGCCGCTGATTGAGGGGCTGTTCCTCAAGCCCACCTATACCAAAAATGATCTGCTGGGCTTTTTGGGCGATAGCTGCGTGACAGAGGTGTATGGCCTGGGCGGCATGTCGGCCAGCGCGGGGCCGGGATATGTGGTGCTGACTGGCGCCTCCTTTGCCGATTCGCTCCAGCGCGCCGCCGACGCACGCAAGGTGTGCGTGGCGGAACACCGCTTTGCTCCCATCCCCTGGGACGGCGGACAGGGTTTCCCCGTCGGCGTGGACGCCCGAAAGGTAGTAGGACTGAATATTCTGCCCACCAGCCACGGCGGCGGCACACTCAAAACCGGCGGGCAGGGCACGATGGGTTCGGCCAAGCTGCCGATGGACTGCTTCAAACAGGGCCTTGTTGCCATCAATGAGATACTGACGAGTGAGGCGAATACATGATGGAACTGTTTACGATCCTGCAAAAAGATACCTATACAGACTCGCTCGCCTCCCTCTTTACCATGTCGGTACTGATGGAGTGCGAGGGCATCGAAAGCGCTTACGCCGGAATGGCTACGGCGTCCAGCAAGCAGACGATGGAGGAGTTGGGGCTTGTCAACGACACCGTGCGCACCGCCGGGGAAAACGATTTTATTATCGCGGCACGCGCGGCCAGCCGGGAGGCATTCGAGGCCGCGATGGCGCAGACGAAAAAGGACGCGCCCGCCGTGGAACTGAAACTCACCTACAGCACGGTTGAGGAGGCCGTGCGCGGCAATCCGCGCGCCAATATCTGTTCTATTGCCGTGCCCGGCGAGTATGCCTGCGAGGTGACAAAACAGGCGCTGGAACTGGGGCTGCACTGCATCGTGTTCAGCGCCAACGTGCCTTTGGAGCAGGAGCGTGAGATGAAAGAACTTGCGCGGGAAAAAGGGCTTTTGTGCATGGGGCCGGACTGCGGCGTCGCCAATATCAACGGCGCGGCGTTCGTGTTGTCCAGCATCAATAACCGGGGGCCGTTCGGCATCTGCGGCGCGTCCGGCTGCGGCATCCAGCATGTGGCGGCGTTTTTGCATGAGGCGGGCAGCGGCGTGTCACAGACCATCGGCACCGGGGGCAGCGATTTGAAGGAGCCGGTGGGCGGCATCAGTATGCTGATGGGTATCGACGCGCTGGAAAACGACCCCGGCACCCAATATATCGTGCTGATCTCCCGCAAACCGGCAAACAGCGTGCTGCATGCCCTGACCGCGCGCATCCGCCAATGCAAAAAGCCCGTGGTGGCCTGCTTTATGGGGGCGGACCGCGCGGCGGTGGAGGCGTCCGGCGCGCTGTGGGCCGATGACCTGGACACCTGCGCCCAGCAGGCGCTCTTGCTGATTGACAAAGAGATTCCATTTGACAGCGACGAGGAACTGACGGCGCTGGCGCAATCCGCCATAGAGGGCATGAGCAGGGAGCAGAAATATGTGCGCGGTATTTACTGCGGCGGTACCTACTGCGATGAAGTGATGCAGACAATGCAGCGGACGATTGGCGGCATCCACTCAAACTGCCCGCTCTCCCCGGATCTGCAATTAGCGGACCCCCGCGTAAGCGTGGGAAACACCGTGGTGGACAGCGGCGAGGAGGAATTTACAAGGGGCCGCCCGCATCCAACCCTGGAACCGTCCATGCGCCTGCCGCTGATTGCCAAAGAGGGCGAGGACCCGGAGACAGCGGTCATCCTGCTGGACTTTATCCTCACCCCGCCGGAGCATATCGACCCCGCAGGCGTCACCCTGCCCGCGCTTATCCGGACGATGGAGGCCGCACGCGCACGCGGCGGTAAAATCGCTGTTGTATGCTCGGTGCTGGGCACCGATGCCGATCTGCAAAATGTCAGTTTACAGCGGCAGAAACTGCTGGACGCGGGCGTGTATGTCTGCCGCTCGAACCGGCAGGCGGGGCAGCTTGCGGCAAAGATTATCCAGATGAAAAAGGAAAGGGATGAAGCGTGATGGATACCGATAAGATTCAAGCACTGTTCGATTCCCCGCTCATGGTGGTGAATATCGGCCCGCGCCTGTTTGGGGAAGCCTTGGAGAAGCAAGGCGTAGAGGTCGTCCAAGTGGACTGGCGGCCCCCGGCGGGCGGTGATAAGCAGATGCAGGACCTTCTTTCTGCACTGGGAATGTAGCAGCCATTTTTGCGCGGACCGTTTTTGCACGGATAGGCCGGGCGGGGCGCGGCGCACCGCTCCCCTGCCCAGCGGACAAGCCCGTATGGGCGGAAAGGATGATGAAAGATACACCATGAGCATGAATATCCTTGTTTGCAACGTGGGCAGCACATCGCTGAAATTCAAGCTGTACGAAATGCCCGCCTGCACGGTACTCTCCCAGGGCAAGGCAGAGCGCGTGGGCAGCGCGGACGACGCGATTTTCCTGTATGAAAATCTGCGCACAGGCAACCGCATCAGCGAGGAAAGGGCCTCCATCCCGGACTACAAAGCGGGCATCCGGCGCTACCTTGCGTGCCTGACAAGCCCGGAAACGGGCGTGCTCTCCTCTGTGCGTGAGATTGGGCGGGTGGGCTTTAAAACCACGCTTTCCAAAAACCACTTTGGCAACCATGAGCTGACGGACGAGGTTGTGGAGGGGATGCGCGCCTGGCTTCCGTTGGCCACCTTGCACAATACCGGTTACTTACAGGCTATCGGCGTGATGCGCGAGGCGCTGCCGAACGCCATCTTCTTAGGGTGCTTTGAAACAGGTTTCCACCGGGACATCCCTTTGGAAAGGCGGCTGTACGGCGTCCCCTATGAATGGTATGAGCGGTATGGGGTACAGCGTCTGGGCTACCACAGCGCCTCGCACGGGTATATCGCGGACGTGCTGAACCAGATGAGCGGCGGCAGCTACCGAGCAATCTCCTGCCATTTGGGCGGCAGCTCCTCCGTCTGCGCCATCCAGGACGGCAAAAGCATTGATACCAGCCTTGGTATGACACTGCAGTCCGGCCTGATCCACGCGGCGCGCGTGGGCGATATGGACTGCGACCTGTACGAGTTCCTGCGCCACGAGGGGTTGAGCGACGCGGAAATCCACGAGGGCTTCGAGAAAAAGGGCGGGCTGCTGGGCATTTCCGGCGTAAGCAGTGACCTTCGGTATATCGAGGCCGCCGCAAAGGACGGCAATAAACGCGCAAGGCTGGCGATTGATGTATTTATCAGCGGCATCGTACACTATATTGGGTCGTTCTATGTGGACCTGGGCGGGCTTGACTACCTTGTTTTTACCGCAGGCATCGGCGAAAATTCCGATATGCTGCGCCGCCGCGTGTGCGAAAAACTCGGCGTGCTGGGCGTTGTGCTGGATGATGCCAAAAACGCCGCGTGCCACGGCACACAGCAGGAACTGACAGGAGCCGGTTCGCGGGTGCGGGTCTTTGCCATCCCCACCGATGAGGAGTTGGGCATCGCGCGGCGCACTTATGAATATGTGCGGCCCTGAAACAAACGTTTATCCACAGCTTGATTTATGAAAGGACGTGTAGTATCATGAAGATTGGTTTGATTGGTCTGGGCATCATGGGGAAACCTATGGCGAAAAATATTCTGAAAGCGGGGTATGACCTGACAGTCAACGACCTGCACAGGGAGTCGGTAGACGAGGTTGTCTCGTGCGGTGCGAAGGCGGCCGGCAACCGGGAGATTGGCGAAAGCTGCGACATCGTGCTGACAATGCTGCCCAACAGCCCCCATGTGAAAAGCGTCATGCTGGGCGAGGAGGGCGTCGCCAACTATATGAAAGCGGGCAGCATCTTTGTGGATATGAGCAGCATCAACCCGATGGCAAGTAAGGAAATCTACGCAGTTTTGCAGGAAAAGGGCATTGAGATGCTGGACGCGCCTGTCTCCGGCGGCGAACCCAAGGCCATTGACGGCAGCCTGTCCTTTATGGTGGGCGGCAAGCAGGAGGTCTTTGAGAAATGCAAGTCCCTGTTGGAGACCATGGGGGCCTCGGTGGTTCGCTGCGGCGACGTGGGCGCGGGCAACACCACCAAACTTGCCAACCAGATCATTGTGGCCTGCAACATCCAGGCGCTCGCCGAGGCGCTCACGCTGGCCCAGAAAGCGGGCGTAGACCCGAAACTCGTGTTTGAGGCCATCAAGGGCGGCCTGGCGGGCAGCACCGTGATGAACGCCAAGGCTCCAATGATGCTGGCGGGCAATGATAAGCCTGGCTTTAAGATCGACCTGCACATCAAAGATCTGAACAACGCGCTCGACTGCGCACACAGCGTGGGCGCGCCTGTGCCGATGACAGCCGAAGTGCAGGAGATCCTGCAATGGCTGCACAACCACGAAAGCGGGCAGAAGGACCACAGCGCCATTGCCCAATACTATGAATACCTGACGGATATCCAGATTGGCCGCTGAAAAGGCAGCGGGCCCCTCCCCCTTCTGCAACAAGATGGGATTCCAAAGGGGCCGCGCCCCTTTGGCGGAGTCCAGAGGCGGAGCCTCTGGCAGGTCCGGGCAGCGCCCGGTCAGACGGAAAGGAAATTGCGGTATGAATCAAACATTGCGTGAGGACGCGGGGCGGATCATAGCCGCCAGCATTCGGGCTGTGCTGCCCGATGAGGCGGTCAAGCGTGCGCTCCGGGACTTTGCGCCGCGCGGGGGGCGTACCTTTCTTGTGGCCGCGGGCAAAGCCGCTTGGCAGATGGCGCACGCCGCCGCGGATGTGCTGAAACATGTGGACGGCGGCGTGGTGGTAACAAAATATGGGCATGTGAAAGGCGATATCTTAGGCATTGACTGTTATGAGGCAGGGCATCCGGTGCCGGATGAGAATGGCTTCGCCGCTACCGCCAGGGCGCTGGAACTGGTGCGGGGGCTTTGCGCCGGGGATACGGTGTTGTTCCTTCTCTCAGGCGGCGGCAGCGCGCTGTTTGAACAGCCGCTTGTTTCTGGCGGGGAATTGCAGGATATCACCTGTCAGCTTTTGGGCTGCGGGGCGGATATTGTGGAGATGAATACCATCCGCAAACGCCTTTCCCGCGTAAAGGGCGGCAGGTTCGCCGAGGCTTGCGCGCCCGCGCAGGTTTTCTCTGTCGTATTGAGCGACATTTTGGGCGACCCGCTGGATATGATCGCTTCCGGCCCCGCTTGCGCGGACCCTTCCACCTGCGCGCAGGCATGCGCCATTGTGGAAAAATACGGGCTGCGGCTTTCTGAGCAGGCTATGGCGCTGCTGCGCCGGGAGACGCCGAAAACGCTTTCCAACACAACCGCCCGGATCACCGGGAGCGTGCGGGAGCTTTGCGCCGCCGCTGCCGGTGCGTGCCGGGAGCTTGGCTATGTGCCGGTGCTGCTGACGAATCAGCTTTGCTGTGAGGCGCGTGAAGCGGGCAGCATGCTGGCCAGCATTGCGCGCACGCACGCGGGCGACGGGAAAAAGCTGGCGTATATCGCGGGCGGAGAAACCGTCGTGCGGCTCACCGGGAAGGGTAAGGGCGGACGGAATCAGGAGCTTGCGCTCGCCGCCGCGCCCGGCCTCGCCGGGCTGAACGCCGCTGTGTTCAGCGTGGGTTCGGACGGCACCGACGGCCCCACTGACGCGGCGGGCGGCTATGTGGATGGCGAGACTGCCGCCGCCCTTTCGGAAAAGGGGCTGGATGTTTATTCCGTGCTGCGGGAGAACGACGCTTATCACGCCTTAGGCGCGGCGGATGGACTTATCATCACCGGCCCCACCGGCACCAATGTGAATGATGTGGCGGTGGCGCTGGTGGATGGGGAACCGTGATAACTGCGTTTCAGGCGCAAAAAAGCCGGACACTTTTTATGGTGTCCGGCTTCTTACTGGTGGAGTTAAAAGCACAAAATCCGAACCCAAAGGGTTCGGATTTGCGCGTTTTGGTGGAGATGACGGGAATCGAACCCGTGTCCGAAAA
Source organism: uncultured Clostridia bacterium (assembly GCA_947381875.1). Taxonomy (GTDB): domain Bacteria; phylum Bacillota; class Clostridia; order Oscillospirales; family Ruminococcaceae; genus Ruthenibacterium. The sequence goes on from CANCXY010000008.1 coordinate 21,472, forward strand.
GAGGGCCACGCTGGTATCTCCGGGTGCAGTTCATCTACAGGATTCCCCCATCGGCAGGCCGGTGAACAGGCCGCCGCTTCGGTAGCTTCATCAGTTCATGGCAGCAAACAAAGCTTGATGCTGCTCACGTTCACCGCTAAAATGATGCCCTGGCCCCGGCGCGCGGTGAGCCGGGCAGGACAGCCGCCTGATTAAATCAGGCAGCGATTGCTAATCTGTTGTTGTTAGCTATTTTTTTGGAGGCGTTTTACATGTGTCCCCCGAACATGACCCGCTGCTTTCGCTTTCCTCTCCCCGTCGAAACCTTTACATCCCCATTTCTATTTTGTTTCATTCTCCCCGCCTCTGGCGGGAAGGAATGGCTGAATCGCCTTTCAGGCACGGCGGCTTTTCAGCGCCCTGTCCATCTCCCGTTTTGCGTCCCGCACCGCGAGGTCGGCGCGCTTGTCGTAGAGCTTTTTGCCTTTGCACACGCCAAGCTCCACTTTTACTTTCCCGCGTTTGAAATAAAGCTGCAAGGGAATCAGCGCGTACCCCTGCAATTTCTGCTGCTGCTGCAAATGCCGTATCTCGCGCCGATGCACCAGCAGCTTGCGCCTGCGCACAGGGTCCCTGTTAAAAATATTCCCTTTTTCATACGGGCTTATGTGCATGCCCAGCACATACAATTCGCCGTTTTCGATCTCGACCCAGGCGTCTTTCAAATTCACTTCGCCGCTGCGTATGCTTTTTACCTCTGTGCCGACCAGCTCGATGCCAGCCTCCATCGCCTCGGTGACAAAATAGTCGTGGCGGGCTTTGCGGTTCACGGCAATCACTTTATTTGTTTCCTGTACGGCCATCCTGTCACCTCACTGTTCCAAGCATAACGGATAACGGCGGATTTGTCAAGTCCTTTGCGGCGGATCGCTACAATTCGCCCCGGTTCGCCAGCGAACGGCCCAGCGTCACCTCGTCGGCGTACTCTAAATTGCCGCCGACGGGCAGGCCATAGGCGAGGCGCGTCGTTTTGATTCCCAGCGGCTTGATGAGCTTCGCCAGGTACATCGCCGTCGCCTCCCCTTCCACGGTGGGGTTTGTCGCCATAATGACTTCTTTTACCTCGTCCCCGCCCAGCCTGTCCAGCAGCTCTTTGATGCAAAGCTGTTCGGCCCCGATGCCGTCCATCGGCGAAATCAAGCCGTGCAGGACATGGTACAGCCCTTTATACTCGCGCGTGCGCTCAAACGCCGTCACATCGCGCGGCGACTCCACCACACAGATGACGCTGCCGTCGCGCGCGTCGCCGGAGCAGATGGGGCACACGTCCCCTTCGGTAAAGTTCTGGCAGATCCGGCAGCGGTGGATCTTCGTATGCGCGTCCTCAATGGCCCGCGCAAACCCCAGCGCTTCATCCTTATCCATCGCAAGGATCTGATACGCAAGGCGCGTAGCGCCCTTGCGCCCCACCCCCGACAGCTTCGCAAACTGCTCTATCAGCCGTTCCAGCGGCTCTGCATTGTATCTCACAGTGGTTCCCCCGTTCACGCGCAGCGGGCTGCCGCCCTCACCTGCCCGGGCGCTGCCCGGACCTGCCAGAGGCTCCGCCTCTGGACTCCGCCAAAGGGGCGCAGCCCCTTTGGAAACCCATCTTATTGGAAATGGCGCTGTCTGCTTAGAGGCTAAGCCCCGGCAGGTTCAGGCCGCCTGTCAGCGCGCCCATCTCCCGCTCGCTGGCTTCGTCCACCACGCGCACCGCCTCGTTGACGGCGGCGGCCACCATGTCTTCCAGCATTTCCACGTCGTCCGGGTCGATGATGTCCGGCTTGATTTTCAACTTTGTCACCTGATGCTTGCCTGTCATTGTCAGTTCTACCATGCCGCCGCCGGAGGTGACGCTGTACTCAGTGCTTTCCAGCTCCTCCTGTTTCTGACGCATGTTCTCCTGCATCTGCTGCACCTGCTGCATAATCTGCTGCTGGCTCTGTTTCCCGTAGCCCTGCGGCAATCTCGCTTTCATATTCCCTCACGTCCTTATTCGTTTTGATAGCGCACTTCCACGCCCTGCTGCTCCAACCGTTGGAGCGTTTCTTCCGCCGCCTGTCGGTCCGTTTTCGGTGCCGCCCTGCGCGGATAGGGGCCAAGTGCATAGCGCGTACCTGAAAGTTCGGCGATCACCTGGCGTATCTGTTCGTTGGAATCTTTATTCTTCCGCATGTAATCCAGGAAAAAATCACTGCCGTCGATCAGCACACGCCTCCCGTCGCAATACGCGGCGGAACCGCGCAGGAGGACATACAACGGCTGGCAGACGGACTCCATCTTCTCCACCACCTGTTCCCACAGCGGGAACGGCTGCAACGCCCCTGGTGACGCGGCAGGCGCGGCGGCCTGCGGCTGTGCCACGGCAGGTCCCGCCTGCTGCGGCGCGGCTTGCGGCTGTGTATGCACAGCGGGCATGGGCGGCTGTGGCGCGACGGGCGGTGACGCGGCCACTGCCGCCGTTACCGGGGCCGACGCAAAAGGCTGCGGACCTGCGGACGCGGCAGAAAATGGCTGTGCGGCGCAGGGCTGTGCCGCCTGCGCGACTGGTGCGGCGGGCTGCGGCTCCGGCTCGCAGAGCCGGAACAGCGCCAGTTCCATTTCTACGCGCGCGTCTGTCCCCTTTCCCATCCGGTCGACCGCCTCACATAGCTGGCCAATCGCGCGGATCATGTCGCGCTGGGGTATTTTTTTCGCGTCCTGCGCGTAACGCTTTTCCTCTGCCGCGCTCACACCTGTCAAAAGGCGCTGACCATCCGGCAGACTCGCTAACATCAGGTTGCGATAGTGCAAGATCAGCTCATTGCAAAGGCGGCGCACGTCGACCGAACGCTTCTGCAAATGCGCCGCGATCGAGAGGACCTTTTCCACGTCGTGCGCGGCGGCGGCGTCCGAAATGCCGAACAGGTATTCTTTATCGGTCACGCCCGCCATACGGCGCACAAGCGGTTCGTCTACTGTATTGGTAACGCCCGCGCAGGTATCCAGGATGGAGAGCGCGTCGCGCATGGCCCCGTCAGCCAGACGCGCGATCAGCCCGGCGGCCTCCTCCGCGAGGTCTATCCCCTCCTCCCGCGCGACAAACGCCAGGCGGGCTTCTATGAGGTCCGGGGAAATGCGGGAAAAATCGAACCGCTGGCAGCGGGAACGGATGGTCGCCGGGACCTTGTGTATCTCCGTAGTCGCCAGGATAAAAATCACATGGGCGGGTGGCTCCTCCATGATTTTCAGCAACGCGTTGAACGCCGCCATAGAGAGCATATGCACCTCGTCGATGATGTACACCTTATATGCGCACACGCTGGGCGTGTACACTGTCTCGTCCCGCAGGTCGCGGATGCTGTCGACGCCGTTGTTGGAGGCGGCGTCGATCTCGGTGATGTCGGTGATGCCGCCCTCGTCTATCCCCCGGCATACGGGGCATTCGCCGCACGGCTCGCCCTGGCGCTGCGCCTGGCAGTTGATGGCCTTGGCAAAAATGCGCGCGCAAGTGGTTTTGCCCGTGCCGCGCGTGCCGGTAAAAAGATAGGCATGGCCGATGCGCCCGTGCAGGATCTGGTTTTTCAGCGCCGTAGTGATGTCTGCCTGCCCGATCACGTCGTCAAAGGCTTTGGGCCGCCACTTGCGGTAGAGCGCGCGGTACATGGCGTTCCCCCTTTCCGATATTTGGGACCCTCCCCTTTTCCCCGCCCTTCGGGCAGGGAAATACAAAAAAGACCAATCGGACAGGGGCGCGGCTTGTGCGGTTCGTCATGCAGGGGGCCGCCTGCCCGCGGCGCATGGGGCGGGCCACTGAATGCTGCTCGGTTCCCCGCCTGACATGGTTCGTGGAGCCTCATCGCGCGGGACGACCCTCTGCATGACGAACAGCGCAAACCAACGCCCTGTCCGACTTTTACTGATGACAGGATATAGTATACACCATTCCCGCGGAAATTGCAAGGGGTTTATGCGCTCTCTTTTTCTTTCTCGTACAGCGCGCCAAAATAGCTGTTCCCGACCAGAAGCTCCTCAAACGTGCCGCTGCCAATGATCCGCCCGTTTCGGAACACGACCACCCTGTCAAACCCGCGGATCGAAGCCAAGCGGTGCGCGACGGCGATCACGGTGGCATGCGCCGCCCGTTCCAAAACGTTTTGCATCACGAGGTGTTCTGTCACATTGTCCAATGCGGAAGTGGCCTCGTCCAGGACTATCAGCTCCGGGTCGCCGCACCACAGGCGCGCCAAGGCCAGACGCTGCTTTTCCCCGCCCGACAGGCAGGCCCCTTTTTCGCCAATCCTCGTTTCCACACCCTGATCCATCCCCATCACAAGGGGCAGGAGCTGAGCGCTTTCCAGGCATGCGAGCATCTCCGCCTCGGGAACTTCCCTGTCAAATACCAGGTTCTCCCTGACAGTGCCGTCAAATACAGGCGTATCCTGAGAGATATAGCCTGTTTTTTCGTACAGCGATTCCAGCGAAATGCTTTTCAGCGGGATATTGTCGAAAAGTATTTCGCCATCCTCGTACTTGAGAAGCCCCAGGAGGAGCTTTATCAGCGTCGATTTCCCACAACCGGATTCACCGACAAACGCGACCTTTTCTCCCTTTTTGATTGTCAGGCTTACACGGTCGAGTATCTTTTTGTTTTCGTAAGCAAACGAAAGGTTATCAATACAAATCCCGCCGGAGAGTGTGCCAAACACCGCCCCTTGGTAAAGCTGCATATCCTCTTTCAAATTTAGCAGATCCGTGAAGCGCCGCCATGCCGTTTTGTTCAGCTTATACTGCACATAGAGGACATTGAAAATCGCAATGGGCGTATAGGCATTGTCAATCAGTGTAAGCAGGGCGACTACAGAACCGACCGACAAACCGCCGCTTTTCCACGCGTAAATCAAAATACCAACATTCAGGCAGGCGACCATCAGCGCGAACGCCGTAAAAAACGCCTCGTGTATCATCGTCATTTTTACTTTCGACGATACAATGACGTGCTGTGCCTTCTCCGCCTTTTTTAGCTCGCGGGGAAACTGGCGTTTCATGCGGAAAACAGGCATTTCCATAAAGCCGCGCACAAGGAAGTGGTTCAACTCCTCCTCGCTTGTCAATATCTTTTCCTTAATCTGGTATAATCCTTTGAGCAGGAGATTTGTAATAACAAATACCACTACATAGCCCGCCGCAAGGACGCAGGTAACCTTCCCGTCTATCCGTGCGATAAAATACAGGCTGAACGCGATTGTCGGAAGCAGCTCGCGGATAATGCAGAACCAGAAATCATAGAGAACCTGTTTTCCCGCCTCGGCCCCGTTTTCAATGCGCTGAATCAATTTTCCGGTGCCTAACTTCTGATATTCGGCGTAATCTATCTTGCCTATTTTCTGTAGGGCTAATAGTTTGAAATCGAGATAGAGCCTGTTTTCCAGTTTTGCCGAGGGGTAGTTATCCAGATAATTTATCCCATAAAGAAGGCAAAGGACAGCGCCGTAAAACAGGATGCCCGAAAGGGCAAGCGTTCTGTTTGTGAGGCCATCTATGATACCCTGAAAGCATACCGCTTTATAATTTGCCAGAAAGGCCGCCCCTATACCAATCGCAAGATAGGCGCCCACCCATCCTTTTTCCTTTTTCAAAACTTCTTTTATATAACGCATCACTGTACTCCTTTTCCCATATATTTTCTTTTATGGAAACAGTACAGCCGCATCCTGCCGACAAGTTCTTATCCCTCAGCACAATCTGCCGACAGTCCTGTCAACTGTACTGAGGAGTTACCTTTGATGATTTTCACTGTTTTTCACCCTCTTTCCCCACGTCCCAAACGCTTTGGCGACGCGCGCACACAAACATATACAGGGGCGCGAAAATGCAATTTTCGCGCAAGATGGGTTTCCAAAGG